>JAKQNV010000070.1 GCA_029565595.1 Candidatus Cloacimonadota bacterium | reverse complement strand
CACCATCGATGTCTACAAGATCTACAAAGGCCATAATTTCCTCAAACAAAACCCCTATTTGATCAGCACCTTCGCGCCCACCCAGGATGAGCTGATCGACTTTGCCAACCAAAAACTGGTGCTCACCACCAAGATCGGCGAGCACGAACTCGCCCCGGGCGTCACCCTTTCCTTCGACAGCTATTTTCGCCATATGCAGCGGAAATCCTTTCGCAAGCTGATGTTTGAGAAATACCGCACTGAGGCCAGCCAGACCCAGATCACCAACGTGGGACTCATCAAGGAATACGTGCTGGAGCTTCCCACCATCGCCATGCCCAAATCCGTCCAGGCTGTTTTGGGCTCTTCGGCGGGAAAACTCAATCTGGACGGCACCGAGAAGGTCACGATCGAAGTGGGCAGCACCAAACGCAAGAATGTGGCGATCTACGAGTCCGACAAAGCCAGCCAGTTCGACATGAACATGGAGCAGGAAACCAATCTCCGCCTCACCGGAACCATTGGCGAAAAGATCGACGTCAACCTCAAATACAACAGCAAACAGGACGAACAGCTCTTTGACCCGAACAACGTGAGCATCAAATACACCGGCGACGAGGACGAGGTCATCCAGAGCATCGAGGCCGGGAACATCACGCTGTCGCTCTCCGGCTCGCGCTACATCAGTTATTCCACCTCCTCGCAGGGCCTCTTTGGCGTGACCTCGAAATTCAAATACGGCAATCTCGACCTCACCCTCATCACCAGTAAGGAAGAAGGCCAGAAAAACACCCAGTCCTACATCGGCACCAGCCAGGCCGACTCCACGGTCTTCCGCAGCAAGGACTACGCTTCCCGCACGATGTATTACCTGGCCAATCCCTACGACCTTTACCAGCTTTACACCCAGGAAGACGTTTCCCCGACCGTGCCCGAGGGCTGGGTCAATAACGCGATCAAAACCAGCCCCAGCGGCGCCTGGTATATCAAGACGCCCGAACTGCTGCCGGAAAGCGGGACGGTGCGCGTCTTCATCGACGACGCCAACGCCAACAACAATGTCGCCTCCGCGGTGGGGGACACCATCTTTTTCAGCGCCTCGGACTACTATGTGCCCTATTACGACGAGTTGATCGAAGGGACGGATTTCGTCACGGACTACAGCGCCGGCTTCATCCAGATCAACCGGACCCTGGACAGAAGGGCGACGGTGGCCGTCAAATATACGCGCAAGGACGGCATGCTCGTCCCGGTCAACAGCGAGGCGCAGGACGGCATCCTCCATGCCAAAGTGATCCGCCGCCGCAACCAGGAATACGATCCCACCGATCCGGATAACGTCTGGCAATACCAGATGCGCAACGTGTATGACATGCACAAGACGAACATCCGCAACGACGGCTTCAAACTGGAGATCTACACCGTCAACGTGGATCTCACGCGCAACTACCTGATCCCGGATTCGCTGGCTGTGCCGGGCATTATCACCTACAACGACTACCTGCGGATGGACAGCACCGGCGACGGCCTGATCAACGGCGACGACAATACCGTCAACCTGACCACCGGGATCGTGATGGTTCCTTTCATCCAGCCCTTTGGCCCGCTGGGGGACGGCATCATCTACACCGACGAGAGCGAAAGCATCAGTTACCTGGACATCAGTTTCTACATCTCCATTAAAGGCAAGATCGGACGCGAGGCGGTGGATCTTTCCCAGGGCGGCATCCTCAAGGGCAGCGTGGTCGTCAAAGTCAACGGCATCCAGCAAAAGGAGAACATCGATTACATCGTCGATTACGACTTCGGACGGATCACCTTCCTCACTTCCGCTGGCAAGGATCCAGACGCCAAGATCGAGATCGATTACGAATACCGCAGCACCTTCGAAGTGGCCAGCAAATCTCTGGCCGGAATGCGTGCGGACTGGAATTTCACCGACTGGGCCAAACTGGGCGGAACGCTGATCTACCGCTCGGAAAAGGTTTCCGACCGACGGCCCAGGATAGGCAACGAGAACATCGAAATGTTCATGGCCAACGTGGACGGCAGCCTCACCTTCAAACCGGCTTTCGTCACGCGCTGGCTGGACGCCCTGCCTCTGATCAGTACTACCGCCGAATCCCGCATGGTCTTTTCCGGCGAGGTCGCCTACACGATACCCAGTATCTACGGCGATCCCCACGGCAAGAAGAAAGAGGCCTTCCTGGACGATATGGAGTCCATCGTGGATTCCTATCCCATGGGCGTCACGATCGGCTCCTGGTCCCAGGCCAGCCGTCCCTACAACAGCAGCCTCGCCAAGGGCCGGACGAACTGGTACAATCCCAAAAACATCCACCGCGAACAGATCGAGGATCCGCTGACCCTCACGGACAGGGAAAAGCGGGAAACCGTGACCGTCCTGGCCCTCAAGGTCTTTCCCAACAACCTCGGCATGCCCGGTTCCAACGTCTGGAGTTGGGGCGGGGTGATGAAATACCTGGGCAACCAGTTGGACTTTTCGCAAAAGAAATACATCGAGCTGCTGGTCAAGGTGGATACGAACACCGGAGAGCCCGTCCCGCATCCCATCATGCGCATCGACCTTGGCGACATCAACGAGGACTTTTACACCGATTACGGCGGACTCAACAAACTGAATAACGAGGACGCCAATAACGACGGTTCGATCACGCTGGACGAGGACACCGGACTGGACGGCATTTTCCACGACCAGCCCGGCGCCGATCCCAACGACCTGGCGGACAACGTTATCGACCAGTACGGCGATTATCCCAAGATCAACGGCACCGAGGGCAACCGCGTCCTGGACTCCGAAGATCTCGACGGCAACGGCGTCCTGAACAACCTCGACCGCTATTTCAGCTATTCCTTCTCGCTTTCAGACTCGCTCTACCTGGAAAACATCAACCACGACGGCTGGCGGCTTTACCGCATCCCCATCACCGACCCCAGCGTGTACGAGGTCGTGAACAACTCCTCTTCCGGCGTGCCCCCCAGCCTCAAAAAGATCTCCTTCGGACGCATCATGCTGGAGACCGACGAAACCGCCAAGGTCCTGATCGCGGACATGTCCGTGGTGGGGAACAAGTGGCAGGATTTCTTCATCCGCGACGTGGACAACAACATCCTCCCGGACGCCACGGTCAATGCTTACAACACCGGTTACCTTTCCGGGATCGTGAACAACCAGAAGAACAGCAGCCACTACGTCTCGCCCGAAGGCACCTATTACATCGAATCACGCCGCGAATCCAGCGAGTCCGCCCTCACCCTGGCCATCCAAAACCTTCAGCCCTCCCACCAGGTCCTGCTGCGCCAGCGGCTCTTCGATCCCTACAGCCTGCTTTCCTACGAGAAGATCAAGTTCTGGGTCTATCCCGAGGCCAGCGAAAGCAATCCCTTCCATCCGGATTCCGTGGACGTCGTTTTCCGCGTGGGAGCCGACAGCCTCAACTTTTACTGGATCCGCCAGCGTGTGCCCGTGTTGCCTTATCTGACCAAGATGGACCGCCCTTCCTGGATGGAATTCACCTACGACCTGGCGGACATCACCGCGCTCAAACAACTCAGCCCGGATGCCACGCAGGGCGAGGTCGCCATTGGCAACGCGGTTTACGGCTACAAGGGCAGCCCCACCATGACCAACGTGCGCGACATCTATTTCGGGCTCTACAATCCGCCGGGACAGGCCTCTGCGCAGCCCTACAACGGCATCATCTACTACAACGACCTCCGGGTGACCGATCCCTATGAGGACGTCGGGATCGCGAGGCGCGTCTCGCTCAATTCCACTTTCGCGGACGTCAGCACGCTGGATGTGGACTACGAGGAAAAAAGCGAGAACTTCAATACGACCATCCAGCGCGGGCGTACCAACACCTTCACCTCTTCGACGACCTTCAACATCGTCAATAAATATTTCCTCAATAAACTTTTCCCCAATACCTGGAACCTGGACATCCCGCTCAGCCTGTCACGCAATTACAGCCTCGGAATACCCCGTTTCCGCGCCAATTCCGACCTCCTGCGCGACGAGATCACCGATCCCGCGGAAAAGAAACGCGAACGCAACGAAAGCCTCACCTACGCGGCGGATTTCGGCTTCAGCCAGCGTCGGGCGCCCCAGTCCAAGATCCTCGAATATCTGATCTACCGCGGTTCCCTCAGCGGTCGCGTCGAGAAATCCTGGCGCTATACCCCGACCACGGTGGACACCACCTTCTCCTGGCGCGGGACCTACAACTACAACATCAGTTTCCCCAGCGACAAGGTCAGTTTCCCGCTCTTCAAAAACTACCGCCTGGGCTTTTTCCCCACCACCTGGAACAACAGTTTCACCCTGAACAACACAGAGCCCCAGGCCTGGAACTGGGAAAAGCGCGAGGGCGTCTATGCCTGGTATCCGCGCGCCCAAACGCCCTACACCAAGGTCTTCACAACTGACACCAACATCAATTGGGGCCTGACCACGGACATCGCCCTCACGGCGCGCCTGAACAGCAAGCGCGACCTCATCCAGAAGGTTTACCTCAAGAATTTCAACATCGGAAAACTCACGGAATACGTCCAGGACCTCGGCCTCAACTACAATCCAAACTACCTGCGCGATCTGCTGAACTTCACTGTCAGCGGCAACACCCGCTATTCCGAAGCCCAGCGCAAATACTACCAGAACGCCACGGAAGGCCAGATCGAGATCTTCCAGAGCGACGGCAGTTCCAACCGGACCCTGCGCGCCAACCTGACCCTGATGAACTCCACCTTGCTCTCCCGCTGGTCGGAAAAGCTCAACACCGCCCACGCCGCCAAACTCCAGCGCGAAGCCGAAAAGGACACCCTCAGGAAGGAAGGCGGGGAAGAGGGGCAGAAGAAAGAGGAGCTCTCCATCGAGGAGAAGAAACGCAAGGAAGAGGAAAAAGCCCGCGAGGAACTCTACAAGAAGATCGAAGCCCAACGCCGGGAAGAAGAGGAGAAAAAACGCAAGGAACAGGAAGCCCAGGGTGGAGAACCGCCCAAGGAAGGGGAAGGGCAGCCTTCCGGTGACCAGCCGATCGTGGTCGATCCCTTCAGCGGAAACCTCCCCGAAGGAGTGGTCTTCAACTTTGGCAACGAACAGCCTCCGCCAACTCAAGAGGAGCCACCTCCGGAAGAGAAAAAGGAAGAGACCAAGTCCGGCGCTCCCAGCGGCTATTTCCCCGCTACACTGCTCAATTACGCGTCCAGACTCAAGAACGTCACCGTCTCCTACCAAAACGGCTACGTGATGAATTTCGCCCGTAAGATCAACCGGCCTTCCTTCCTCTTCCAACTCGGGTTCCCCCACACCATGCCGTCCGACTCGCTGGAAGCCACCACCGACGACAACACCCTCACCCTTGGCAGCGGAATCGCCTTCTCGCGCAAACTGGACAGCATGATCAACTATTCCTACACGGTCAACAAACGCTACGCCGACGCCTCCAACCAATCCGTGGCCGTCACTTTCCCGGATGTCACGCTGTCCCTGATGGAGATCGAAAAATGGTTTGGGATGGACAAATATCTTTCCAGCAGCCGCCTCAACACCGGATTCCAATACACGGTGCGCTCCAGCGGCGACGTGGACTGGGTGCGTCCCAAACAGGAAACCCGCTCCATCGCGCTCAATCCCCTTTTGGGCTTCACCGGCGCCTTCTTCAAGAAACTGAACACGAACCTTTCCTACGCGCTCACCTCCAGCGAAAACACCACGGACATGGATTCCTACGACATCGTCAAGAACAGCCTGACCCACTCCGTCAACGGCAATTTCTCCTATTCCTTCAGCAGCGGAAAGGGCTTCACCGTGCCCTTCTCCAAGAAGAAGATCCACATCAAGAACGAACTGACCTCAAACCTCGGACTTGTCTTCGAAAAACGCTTCGACGAGACCAAAGGCCGCGAATCCTCCCAGGTGGATTCGGACAACATCCGCATCGCCATCACTCCCGGCGCCACCTACCAGTTTGACCAAAACATCCGCGGCGGCCTCACCGGAACCTGGGAAAAAACCGCCGACAACAAACGCGACACCGGCCTCCGCACCTTCCGTATCGGCGTCTGGGTCGAAGTGAACCTGTAGATATCGGCCGCGGATCCACGCGGGGAAAAAGGGCGGCTGGGCGGCAAGGGTATTGACACGAAAACCGGGTGGGGTAAATTGCCCCCGACTACATACCAGGGAGCGCGAAAAGTGGCTAAAAGCAAGACCCTAAAATCCGATCCGGCCTGTCAGGACGAGGCCTGCTGCCTTTACGAAAAGGGGATCGAACTCGTGGACAGCAACCCCCATGACCTAGCCGGACAGGAATTGATCCGGCAGGCGGCGGAGCTAGGCTACGTCAGGGCTGTTTACCGTTGGGGCGCCATCAGGTATTACACCTATGAGGATTACGCGGAGGCCCAACGCTACTTCCAGATGGCGGCGGCGGAGGATTTTCCGGATGCGGTCTATCATCTCGGACTGATGTACGAACTCGGACAGATCAAATCCCCCCGGGCCTCGCGGGAACCGCGGATCGCCCACGTCCAAAACCTGGCTGAAGCGGAAAAATGGTATCAGCGCGCCATCGAACTCAACCACTGGGTCGCCCATCTCCGCTACGGCAGGATGTTGATCAAGGGCGTCGGCGTGATCAGGGACTACAGCCAGGGCCGCCGACACATCCTCCGTTCCGCCCAAATGAACTACCCGCCGGCGATGGTCGAATACGCCCGCTTGTCGCTCAACGGCCGCGTTCAGGCTGCGGATCCTTTGGCCGCCTACGTTTGGGGCGTTCTATCCGCCGATCCGGAGGGTGTCCAACTCGCCGAGGAAGTGGAAAAAAAACTCCAACCGGAAGAGATCTCAGCCGGCCAGAATGAGGCGAAACGACTGCGCGCCATCCTGGGGAAACGATATCTGGAAGACGCTGACCTGGAGGAGATGGAAACCCGGCTCGCGCCGCTCAGGAGCGAGGCTCCCAGCCACCCAACCAAAGGAGGCCGGTCCGCTTTGCTGCCCTGGAAAGTCAGCGATATCCGCGACCTGAGCCTGAGGATCTTTCCTAAAGAGAAGAAAGTCACCTTCTCCCTCCGGGGCGACCAGTCCTGTAAAACCACCCTCCCCCTGCGCCAGGCCTTCACCCCCAAATTCAGTATCCTGCTGCAAAACTACCACCAAATCGCCCTGCTCGACCAACGTCCCGTCCTGCCCCGCGAAAACACGCTCTTGAACGGGATCCGCTGCCAACGCGACAACCAACAGGCCGTGGCGGATTTCAACCACTATTTGCGCCGGATCCTGAACCTGGATGCCAAAGTCCGCGCTTTCGTCTGGATCGGCAAAGGCCGGGAGAAGCGGACTCTGCGCGCGCTCTTCGACCTCAGGGTGGAATATTTATCACCGCACGCGGGGAGCGCCGAAAGGCGATAAAACTCTGATGGCATGATCTGCCTGATGAGTTTTTAAACACAGAGACACAGAGTTATTACCACAGAGAAAAGCGGAGAAAAAGCAGAGAAAAGCAGAGGAGTCAGACAATCATGGAACGGCAGGCGTCCCCTTACTCCAACACGGAACGGCAGGCGTCCCGCCTGCGAGGACCCGGAGGGGCCTTCAATCCCACCTACAGATTCCAAGCCTTGTCACCCCAGCGACCGGGGTCCTCGACAGATCGCTTGCGATCTGGTGGGGTGGGAAGGCTGGGGCCCAGTTCTTTAAGATTTCAGACCCGTAACCCAGCTCGCACAACGGACACAAAGTAATCGTAAATGCTTGTCATTAAAAGACCTGGATTCCAGCCTGCGCTGGAATGACAACCCAAGATGTCAAGTCCTGAAATGGCGGACAGATTTGAAACTTTTCCCGTATAGCCTACTCCCCTATATAGAATCCCGGTTCGGAACTGGGTTGGCAAAAAACGTAATTTACGCTGCATTGTATACTTGGGCTGGTACCTGGTAGTTG
>JAKQNV010000060.1 GCA_029565595.1 Candidatus Cloacimonadota bacterium | reverse complement strand
ACTGGTAATCAAGCGGTTACGGGTCAAATTCACAAATTCACCAGATTCACACCCCCTTTACCAACCAACCCTTGGTAGAGGGGGTTCTGCTATCAGTTTTTGTGCTTAAGAGAGAGTATAAGAGTAGTAAGTTATTTAAATATATACATATATATCTATATAAATATATATAATAATATAGCCTATAAATCAAATAATCCCTTTAGGCACCTCTCTGCCTGACCTTCCTCCCCCCCGCCGGCTGGTAAGAGGGGTGTGATTTCGGTGATTTGGTGATTTGGTGATTTGGGATTACAACTCATTGAATAGCAATGGGATACAAATAGCATGCTTTGTGATTTGGTTGTGATTTGGTTGTGATTTGGGCGTGTTTTTATGAATTTGACCCCCTATCCGATCCCGGAACAGCAGGCGTCCCATGACATAGGCGCTGCATCCGGAACAGCAGGCGTCCCGCCTGCGAGGCCCCGCAGGGGCCTTCAACCACACACCTCATGTTTAGCGGTTAATATCTCATGGCAGGGTAGAAAAGCCCTCCGGGCTTTAGCAGGCGTGACGCCTGCCGTTCCATGGTTGTTTTTCCCTCTGTGTCTCCGTGTCTCTGTGTTTACGGCGCTTCAGGCGAGCGCCGCCACGGGTTATCCCTTTTCTCCTTTATAGAATTCGTGAAAATTCGAGTAATTCATGGACAGCCCATTTTTCCCTCCAGATGAAAGCCATTCGTCACACACTACTATATAGAGGCTGCCACTCAGCGGGTTAAAAATGCTATCTGCTTGCCATACAGCCAGATAAACAAGACCATCTGCTGTATTCCTGCAGTAATCCTGCTGATAGTGTGCAGTGGCTTTAAAGAGCGCAGACTGGAGTGTCCACTAATTTTCACGAATTCTTTGGGGGTGTGAAGATTAAAAAATCTGTGGGATCTGTGAAATCTGTGCGAGACCGGCTCGTGAAAGGGTGAAAGGGCGTCACACCCAGCACGCGCCCATCTGTCACGTCTAACGTCCAATGTTTAACGATTAACTCACTAACCCATTAACCTATTAACCCGATATCCCAGTCCCGAGGCCCATCTGTGTATCGAGACTATCCTGAGAATGATTCCACCTCATTCCACCGTCACGCTCTTCGCCAGGTTCCGGGGCTGGTCCACGTCCAGGCCCTTGAGGTCGGCCACATGGTAGGCCAGCAGTTGCAGGGGGATCACTGTCAGAAGCGGCTGCAGGTTTTGCAGGGTGTCCGGAATGTAGATCACATGTTCGGAGATCCTTTCCACATCCCGGTCGCCCTTGGTGGCGATGGTGATCAGGCGGGCCTTGCGGGAGCGGACCTCTTCCAGGTTGGTCTGCACTTTTTCATAGAGGGGATCTTTGGTCGCGATGGCCACGACGGGCATCTGCTCATCGATCAGAGCGATCGGCCCATGTTTCATTTCCGCGGCGGGATAGCCTTCGGCGTGGATGTAGGAAATTTCTTTGAGTTTGAGGGCGCCTTCCAAGCCCACGGGATAATTGATCCCGCGGCCCAGGTAGAGGGCGTGGCGGCTGTCCTTGATGCTAGCGGCGATCTCGCGCAGCCGGCCGTTCTGGCCCAAAATGCTTTCGATCTTTAGGGGGATCTGCTGCAATTCGTGGATGTAATCCAGGCCCAGCGTGGTGGAGAAATTGCGCTGGCGCCCCAGCAGCACCGCCAGTAAAAAGAGGATGGTGACCTGGGAGGTGAAGGCTTTGGTGGAGGCGACCCCGATCTCGCTGCCGGCGTGGATGTAGGATCCGCCGTTGCTTTCGCGGGCGATCGTGCTGCCCACGACGTTGGTGATGCCCAGCACGGAGGCGCCTTTGGCCTGGGCTTCGCGCAGGGCGGCGAGGGTGTCGGCGGTTTCGCCCGATTGGCTGATCACAAAGACCAGCGTGTCTTCGTCGATGATGGGATTGCGGTAGCGGTACTCGGAGGCGTATTCCGCGTGGACGGGAATGCGGGCCATGTCCTCGATCATGTATTTTCCGATCAATGCGGCATGGTAGGAAGTTCCGCAGGCCACCAGATGGATGCGGCGGATCTTGCGCAATTCCTGGGGCGGGAGGTTCAATCCGCCCAGGCGCGCGGTTCCGTTGCGCTCGTCAATGCGGCCGCGGAAAGCGTTGTCAACCGTTTGCGGCTGCTCGAAGATCTCCTTGAGCATGAAATGTTTGAAATCGCCTTTCTCGATCGCGGAAATGTCCCAGTCCACGACTGAAACCTGCGGCTGCACGGATTCCCGGCGCATATTGGTGATCTCGAAGTTTTCGCGCCGGATGGAACAGATCTCGCCGTCCTGCAGGTAGATCACGTGTTTGGTGTGGATGACGATGGCGCTGACGTCGCTGGCCAGGAAATGCTCGCTGTCGCCGATCCCGATGATCAGCGGCGAGCCCTTGCGCACGGCGACCAATTTATCCGGCTCGTCCTGGGCCAGCACTACCAGGCCGTAGGTGCCGTCCACCCGGAGCAGGGCCTCGCGCACCGCGTCTTCCAGGGAGGGTTCCGTCTTGCGGTATTGCTCGATCAGGTGCGCCACGACCTCGGTGTCCGTGTCGCTGACGAAAGTGTGGCCGAGCTCGATCAGTTGCTGCTTGAGCAGTTTGTAATTTTCGATGATGCCGTTGTGCACGATGGCCAGCCCGCGGGAGCAATCGACCTGCGGATGCGCGTTCGTTTCGTTCGGTTCGCCGTGCGTAGCCCAACGGGTGTGGGCGATGGCGACCGTGCCGGAGCATTTGTTTGGTTCGGGCAGCGAGCGTTCCAATTCCACGATCTTGCCCTGCCTTTTGTAAACCTGCAGTTCCTGGCCGTGGATCAGCGCGCAGCCGGAGCTGTCGTAACCGCGGTATTCCAGGCGTTTGAGCGCTTCAATGACGATCGGCAGGGCGTTGCGTTTGCCGATGTAGCCAACTATTCCGCACATTGTTTCACCTCCCTGGGAGCGGTTATTTTGTGGAAGATCCCGATGGCGACGACAAAGACCGCCAGCGCGATGACCCCGACCCACCAGTGGAAACTATCCTTGCCCGAGAGCAGGGGTTTCAGCCAGTGTTTGCCGGCAAAGGTCACGATAAACAGCGCCAGGCCGTTGTTGATCATATGCGAAAGCATGCTGTTGACGATGCTGCCGCTGCGCACGGTCAGGTAACCGAGCAAAAGACCCAGCAGGAAAGCCGGCACGAAACGGAAGGGATCGAGGTGGAAGAGTGCGAAGAGCAGCGCGCTGATGATCACGGCGTTGCGGGCGGAGTGGCCTTCGAAAAAGCGGATCAGGAAACCGCGGAACAGCGTCTCCTCGCAGAGGCCGGGCAGCACGGCGATCACGAAGAAACTCATGGCCAGCGAAACATCCTGATTAAAGAGTTTTTCCATCGCCGCGATGTATTCCGGCGGATAGGGAAATATAAGGTTGACCAATTGGCCGAGGATGGCGACCACGATTGCCGCCGGGATGGCGATGAAGGGGATCAAAGCCGCTTCCTGCCAGCGGGGCAGATTGTAGCGCAGGATCTCTTTGGGCTTGAGTTTGAGCAGGCGCAGCACCAGCAGCACGGGCAGCAGGATAATGAACACCTGCGTTTGTTCCAAACCGTAGATCAGGTTTTTGGATTGCCATTTGCCGCCGATGTAATACAGCGCGGCCAGCGCCAGGGCGAAATAGACCAGCCCGTAAAAGGAATTGAAGAAGCTGCGCTTGTTGGCCCGCGTGATCTTGAGGCTGCTGTCGTCTTCCTTGCGGAAAAGCACGGCTTCGGTGTTGAAAAGTTTCACGGTCGCCCAGATGGCCAGAACGTCCAGAAACAGGGTGGAGCCGACCGTGATGAGCAGCTGCGCCAGCGTGAATTCGTTGATCATCACGGCCTTGAAGAGCAGCGCGATGTTCACCACCGGCACCAGCGCCAGCAGATTGTTGATCTGCACGGAAGGCACGAAGCTGATCATTCCCAGCAGCATAGAGATCATCATGATCGGCTGCTCGTAGGTGCGCGCCTCTTTCATGTTGCGCGAGAAAGTGGAAATGGAAAGCAGCACCGCCGCGAACAGCGAGGCCAGCGGCACCAGCGCCAGGAGCAGGATCAGGAAAGCTTTCACCGGCATCTGCAGGCCCTGAGTCCCCATTCCGGACTGGGCGAGCAAAAAACGCAGGGAAAAACTGATGCTGAAGAGATTGATCAGCACGTTGACCATCGCCACCGTAAAGATCGAGAGATATTTGCCCAGGACGATCTCGCTGCGTGTGGCGGAGGAAACCAACAGCGTCTCCAGCGTCCGGCGTTCCTTTTCGCCCGCGACCAGATCGGCCGCGACCGTCGCGGCTCCGGCGATCAGCGTGAGGATCATGATATAGGGCAGGATCATGCCCAGCACCGAGCCCATCTTCTTTTCGCTGGTGGAAGAGTCCACCGGGTCGATACGGAAGGGATCGATGAGCTGTTTATCCAATTTGAGCTTCGTCAGCCTTGCCGCAACCTCGTTTTTGGCGGTGGCGGTCAGGGATTTTTCGATCTTGCCGAAAAGCAGCCGGCCCGCCTCTTCGGAAGCGTCGTAGCGCACTTTTATCCGGTACTTGGCCGGGCCGACGTTTCCCAGCGAATCGGACACGGTGACGATCGCGTTGACGTCCTTGTCCTTGTAAAGCTGTTCTACGTGCGGCGGACTGGGCAGGGCGCTCACGTAATCCAGCCTTTGCAGGCCGCTGAAAATGGAATCGCGCACGGCCAGCGTGGCCTCATTGCGCGTTTGCAGACTGTCCTGGAAGGCCACGGTCGCGCCGCGTTTTTCCAAGATGCTGCTCTGGCGGCTCATAATGGCTGAAAAGCCCATGAACAGCAGCGGATACATGATCACGGGCAAAATGATGGTGGTAAAGAGCGTCCGCCGGTCGCGCAGAAGCTCCAGCAGTTCCTTGCGGTAAACGATCAGGGCTTTCTTAAAATTCATTGGCTGCCACCTTGATCTCTTCTGCCGCCTGATTCACAAAAAACACGAAAACGTCGTCCAGGTCGGTCATGCCGGATTCTCCGCGCAAGGCTTCCAGAGTGCCGCTCGCGAGGATTTTGCCTTGGTGGATGATGATGATGCGGTCGGCCAGGCGTTCCGCTTCGCGCATGATGTGGGTGGAAAAGAGCACGCATTTTTCGCGCTGTTTGCAATCGCGGATGAAGGAAATGATGTTGCGCGCGGTGAGAATGTCCAGCCCGGCGGTGGGCTCGTCGAAGATCATCACCGGCGGGTCGTGAATGATCGAACGCACGATGGAAACCTTCTGTTTCATACCCGTGGAGAGGAATTCCAACTTTTTATCGAGAAATTCGTGCATGTCCAAAAGCTTGGCCATGTCTTCGATGCGCCGCTCGATGGCTCCGTCCGCGACCCCGTAGAGCCGGCCGAAATAGGTGATGAACTCCCGCGGATTGAGCCGCGCGTAGAGTCCGGTGTCCCCGGAGAGGAAACCGAGGTTCTGGCGGACCTTGTCGCCCTCGGTGAGGATGCTGTGCCCTTCGATCCAGGCGTTGCCGGATTGGGGCTGGAAAACGGTGGAGAAGATCCGCATGGTGGTGGTCTTGCCGGCTCCGTTGACTCCCAGCAGGCAGACGATCTCGCCGTGGGCGGCTTCGAAACTGACCTCGTCCACCGCCCGGAACGAAGTTCCGTCCTTTTTGGGAAACTCTTTGACCAAGGCCTCGACTTTGATCATTCGCGCTCCTTCATTTAAGCGGCAATATTCTTTGAAGGGAAGGAATTCCAGCGGCAGCTTCGTGTCAAGTGTTTTGCCTCATTCAAGCTTTTATTGCCGCATTCATTGGTTCAGTTTACTGCGCTGTTCTGCGTGGCTAATTTTCAGGCCCGGCATCACTGTTTGCAGCTGTCTGCTACCTGCAAATGATCGGGGTACAAGATATTGCTTGACAGATAATCCCTTATGGTTATAGCATTAAAATATCGATCATGGTTGCCGGCAGAGTGGTATTGGCCACCCGGGGCTCAAAATATTGGTTCAGAAAAGGAGTAATCATGCCTGGTATCGTCAAACGCATGGGCGCGGAGTTTTTTGGAACTTTCTGGTTGGTCATAGGCGGTTGCGGAGCGGCAATTTTGGCCGGTCAATGGATCGGCAGGGCCGGCGTGGCGCTGGCTTTCGGACTCACGGTCCTCACCATGGCCTACGCCATCGGCCACATTTCCGGCGCGCATCTCAATCCGGCTGTTTCTTTAGGACTTTGGGCGGGAAAGCGTTTTCCGGCCAAGTATCTGATCCCTTACATCGTTGCCCAGGTTTTGGGCGGTTTGGTGGCTGGCGGGGTCATCTACCTGATCGCCACCGGCAAGGCGGGCTTCGATCCCGTGGGCAATTTTGCCGCCAACGGCGTGGGCAGCGCGTCACCGGAAAAGTACCGTGTGATTCCCGGCCTGCTTTGTGAAGTGGTGATGACGGGAATGTTTTTGCTGGTGATCATGGGCGCCACGGACAAAAAAGCCCCCGCCGGATTTGCCCCCATCGCCATTGGCCTGGCCCTGACCCTGATCCACCTGATCAGCATCCCGGTCACGAACACCTCCGTCAATCCCGCGCGCAGCACGGCTGTGGCGTTTTTTGCGGGCGGTACCTTCATCAAGCAATTGTGGATGTTTTGGGTTTTCCCGATCATCGGCGGTATCGGCGGCGGCTTGATCTACAGGCTGCTCGGAACCCCGGAAAAGAAATAGCGCTTATCTCCAAAGTACGGATCAGCTTCTTCATCTACAGCGGAAACCTGATTCTGAGAATTCCGCGGGAATCCAGGCTATGGCTTGGGTTCCCGCTTTTTTTTGACGATGTTGATAGCGCTTCATTTCGATCGAGTGTCAGTCAAGGCAAAATGGGGATCATTCCAGTCGACCGCATCTGCCAAACCATCAAAGCCTTATAGTTACTTTCCTCATGTGCCGCTTTAAGCACAATTGGACGCCTTAAAACAACATTTCAAAGAGCAAAAACCTCGTATGATCGCAGATTATCTTTTCATTTTCGGCCCTTTCTCCCCACTCACATCCGGAAGCATAGCTTTCAGATTACAAACCCTACACTTCCCGTCCATCTGGCGGGATACTCTGGGGAAGTTAACAGGAGGCTGACGAGGAGGCTGTCAGGGCGATAATCTGCCCGAACACGTTTACCGAATCAGGGGCAAGGGAGCAAAAGAGAACCGGTTTCAGGAAAAAGCTTGACGAAATAGGGCGAGGGAAAAAGAATAGATTCAGATAAAGTAATACTCAAAGCGCTCCAGCAGCGGGGACAATAAATAATAAGTTTGGCCCATCATCCCAATCACCCCATCAAAAGAGGAATATTCTTATGAAAGATGCATTCAGCGTTCTCAGCCGTTACAAGGTGGAAAATGTATTGGATGCGGCGACCGGCCGCGGTGATTTCATCAACGTGCTCAGGCAGAACCTGGGTTCTTTCGTCCAGATCATCGGTGTGGATTCTTCCAGCCGCAGCGTGGACCAGGCCCAGAAACTCTTTCCCGAAAACGATGTTGAGATCTACCAAATGGATCTGGAAGATCTGCAGTTCGAAGACGCACATTTCGACCTTGTGACGCTGTCCAATTCCATGCACCATCTGGAACACCTGGATAAGGTTTTGGCAGAATTGCTGCGCGTCCTCAAGCCCGGCGGAACGATGCTGATCCATGAAATGTACCGCGACGGCGAGCAGACCGAATCCCAGCAGACCCATATCCTGCTCCACCACTGGCTGGCCGGGATCGACTCGCGTTTTGGAACCTACCACCGCGAAACCTACACCCGCGACGAGCTGCGCGCTTTCGTAAAGAAACTCAAGCTACAAAAGCTCTCTGAGACCGATTTCTACGTTCCCGTGGACAATCCCAAGGAAGCCAAAAACTGCGATAACCTGATGCGCAATATCACCGACACTTTCAAACGCCTGGAGACCTTGCCGGACAACGAACAGCTTATGGCTGAAGGGAAAGAGCTTCTGGAGCGTATAGAAAGAGTGGGTTGCGCAGGCGCCAGCCGCCTGCTGTTCATCGGCGTCAAGCCCGCCGCCCCGACCAAGCCTATCACCAAAGGAGATAAATAATGCTAACAGAAGAAAACCTGTTCGAAATGTCACAGGCCGCTTTGACCAAGCT
>JAKQNV010000056.1 GCA_029565595.1 Candidatus Cloacimonadota bacterium | reverse complement strand
GCTGGGATGACATAATGGGACAACTTCGTGTTGTTTGCTGGGCCTGCGCTGGGATGACAAGGTGTAGCCTGCGCTGAAATAACGATGAGCTTATCATGCATACCCATCATAAATGAACTTGAGCCTAATAAAAGACCCTGGATTCAGACCTGGGTTGAGATGGCTATAAACGGTCCAGGCAAGCGGAGTTAAAATGGTTGAAGTCCATTTGGCCAGGAAGCCGTTGTAAAGCAGGCTACCTTGATTTGCCAAATGACTCCAACCGCATTTAGGTCTATCGTTTATTGTTGTATAGCGTCTGTCCAGGATTTCAATAAATCCGGATCCACTTTATACATTTTCATAGTCTTGCCGTTGACCCCCCTTTGCCCGCTCTCGCAGGTCACCGCCTCGCGCTCGAGCAGCGATTCGACGGTCTCGTTGAACTCCCGCTTTTTCATATGCGAGGTGTTCAAGAGAGAACTGTGCGAGGCGTAGCCCTTGAACCTTCTCACGAGGATGTCCAGCAGGCGGCGTTCGTTGTAGAGTTTATCCCGCTCGTCGATGATGTCCAGCAGGGGGATGACGTTGGCCATGTAGAACTGGCAGAGGTACCAGGCCTGCTGGAACTGCTGCAGGGTCACGGGAACTTGCCGGGCAAGCCCGCCAGCGCGGGCATGTGATCACACACACCACAATTAAAGCCCCGGAGGGGCGACAGATCATAGCGGCGGGACATCAGCCCCCAGCAGATGTAAATAAATAGCCCAAAAGCCCCGGAGGGGCGACATAAAAAACTTCGTAAGACCTGTTTTTTTGTATCTGCCGCCCCTGCGGGGCTTGTGATGTTATTTGGTTTACCGGGGTCGGGGGGCTGACGCACCCGCCGCTATGATCTGTCGCCCCTCCGGGGCTTGTGATGTTTTGCGTTAACGGGGTCGGGGGGCTTACGCCCCACCGCTATGTTCTGTCGCCCCTCCAATATGATTTGAACCAAAAAAATCAAGCAGATCATGGCGGTCAGGCCATCAGCGTTCCATCAATCCTACAAATCCTCTTTTTCCTGATGATCTGCGTTCTCTTTTTCTGTGCCGATCTGTGCTTTTCCGCGTTTTTCCGTGGCCTCTTTTACTGGAACCAATGGAAATACAAAAGGCGGCTGCGGGGAGGTTTGCAGCCGCCAGGGCTTGGATGTATGAATCGGGATGGGTAGGGTTGGTTAATTGAGGATCATTTTGCGGGAGTTGCGTCCGCCTTTGTTGCAGTCCAGGATGATGTCCAGGACGTCGCCTTTCTTGAGGTTGGGGACGCGGTAGAGGAACTGTCCGCCTTCGGCGGTGTCCTGGGCGCTGGCGACCTGGGAAATGATGGTGACGTCGTTGAGGCGCACCTGGATGCCCTGGATGAAATGGGTGGAGGGATCTTTGACGTTATGGGTGAAAGCGATGCTCAGGGTCTTGGTTTTGGCGGTGTAGCGGGCGTCGATGTCCGCGGCGGCGTGTCCGAAGGCCGCGAAACAGAGTGCCAGCAAGGCAATCGCAAGTAGAGCGCGTTTCATATTTTCTCCTTGTCTAATAATCGCTAAAGAAAACCGGCGGGAGAGGAAAGGGCCTGAGTGCGAGGGCTCGCTTTCCCTGCCCCCCACCGCGTTACTAATCAATATACTTCGGGCAGGTAAAAAACCTTCATCTCTTCTTTTTGAGGGAGGCGGCGTGTTCAAACATGGCGGCCATGGTGGGATAGCGGTCAAAGAGTTCCATGGCCTCGCGCAGTTGGCGGTCCAATCCGATGGTGATCTTGTAGGCCTCGAGGTCGCCGTAAGCCTTGCGGACCAGTTCGCTCTTCAGGGTGGTGCGGATGTATACGAGCGCGCTGTCCACGTCCGCCTGGGTGTATTTGATGTCCTGGGAAGAGGCGTAATCGAGGAATGATCCCAGCAGGGTGTCGTCCACCTGGATGTCCTTGCTGAGGGTGTGGTCGTGCTGGACCATGTAGTCCACGGTGAAATTGAAGAAAGCGTTCTTGCGGCGCAGATCCATGGCGAAATTGGTCATCAGGTCGGGGCTGCTTTCGATGTCCGGAGTGATCCCTCCGCCGCCGTAAACCTCACGGCCGTTGACAGTGTGGTAGATCTGTTTGAGGTTGAGTTCCTCTTCGTTCTTGATGTCGGCTTCGGAGACCTGTTCGCCGAGGAGGAGCTTGTCGTTGGACTTTTTGTGGATGCAGCGTCCGGATTTGATGTAGTAGTAGGCGTTGGTGATCTTGATGCCGTTGCCGTTGATGAGCGGGAATAGTTGCTGGACGCTGCCCTTGCCGAAGGTGGTCTTGCCCATCACGAGGCCCTTGTCCCAGTCCTGCAGCGAGCCGGCGAAAATTTCCGAGGCGCTGGCGGAGGCTTCGTTAACCAGCACGACGATGGGGTAATCGCGGTTCTTGGCGGGGAAACGGGTGAAATGCTGGCGGTTGGAGGCGGCGGTGCGTCCCTTGGTCTCCACGACGAGCTTATTGGGGCCGATGAATTCGTTGACGGTGTCCACCGCCTGGTCGAGCAAGCCGCCGGGATTCCAGCGCAGGTCGATGATCAGGCCCTTGATGCCTTCGCTTTCCAGGGCGCTGAGGGCGGCGCGGAGTTCCTGGACGGTGTTTTCGCTGAACTGGGAGAGGCGGATGTAGCCGACTCCGTTATCCAGTTTGAAGCTGTAGGGCACGCTCTTGATGCGGATGGTCTCGCGGATGATCTTGAATTCGAGGGGCTTGGCGACCCCGGGGCGGCTGATCGTGATCAGGACCTCGGTCCCGACGTCGCCGCGCATCTGTTTGATCGCCTCGTCCGTGGTGTAGCCGACCACGCTGACGTCGTTGACCTTGACGATCCTGTCGCCGGCCGTGATGCCCATCCGGTAAGCCGGGGTGCCCTCGATGGGCGAGATGACCGTGATATAATCGCCGATCTTGTCGATCTGGATGCCCAAACCGCCGAAGGAGCCCTTGGTGGAGGTGGTGAATTCGTCGTATTCGGCTTTGGTGAAATAGTTGGTGTGGGGATCGGTGGAGCCCAGCATTCCGATGATGGCGGCCTTGATCAGTTCCTCGTCGTTGAGGTCGGTGACGTAGTTTTGCTTCAGTTTGTTGAGGACGTCGGAAAAGAGGCCGAGTTGGGAATAAAGGTCGCTGCCGTTGGATTGGTTTTCGGCGAAGGCGGCGGTGGCGGACAGGAGCATCGCCGCGGCCAGGATCCAGATCGCGCCAATGGTGATCAGGGTCCGTTTCTGGTTCTTTCTAGGCATTGCAAACTCCTAATTGGGTTAAGACTTTATCGAGTATCCGCGCGTGGATCTCCTGTTTGGAGAGGGCGGCGTCGAGGACTGTGAAGCGCTCCGCGTGGCGTGTGGCCAGTTCGAGGTATTCCTGGCGGACGCGTTGGTGGAAGTCCACGCTTTCGCGTTCCAGGCGGTCGAGCTGGCGTGAGTTGATACGGGCCAGTCCCTGTTCCACGGGCAGGTCAAGCAAAAAAGTGAGGTCGGGCACGGTGTGGAAGGTGGCAAAATCCGTCAGCGGGAGGATGAAATCCCGGTTCAGGCTGCGGGCCGCGCCCTGGTAGGCGGAGGTGGAATCGTAATAGCGGTCGCAGAGGACGATCTTGCCTTCTTTAAGCGCCGGAATGATC
Organism: Candidatus Cloacimonadota bacterium; assembly: GCA_029565595.1. Taxonomy (GTDB): domain Bacteria; phylum Cloacimonadota; class Cloacimonadia; order Cloacimonadales; family Cloacimonadaceae; genus Syntrophosphaera. The sequence continues at coordinate 20,446 of JAKQNV010000056.1, read as the reverse complement.
CACTGGCCGGTGTGTTGGGCCCGGCTGGCGGCGTAGAGGAGCACTTCCGTCTCCGGAAGCATCGCGTGGTTATCGGCATCGAGGAGGATGTCCCGGATGCGCTCTGATATTGGGGGTCCGCCGGGTTCGCGGGTGAGCAGGCAGTCCTTTCCCAAGGAGGCCAGAGAATCGGCCAGCAGGCGCATCTGGGTGCTCTTGCCGCTGCCCTCGATGCCTTCAAAGGTGATGAATACGCCTTTCATATTCCGCCTCAGATGATCGTGTCGATCTTGTAGAGGGCGTCGTTACGCCCGGGTTCGTCGATGAGGAAGTGGGCGCCGCGGCTCTCCCGGCGCATCAGGGCGCTGCGGATGACGGCGATGGCGATGATGGCCAGGTTGCGGGTCTCCACCACTTCGCGGCGGACGGCGTTGTGCTGGTAAAAGTTATTCACTTCGGTATAGATGTTCTCGATGCGGGAGAGGGCGTATTTGAGCAGGCGCCGGGAACGCCGGATGCCCACGTAGCCGTCCATGATGGTGCCGATGATCTCGCGGTTGTGGGAGATGACCACCCACTCGTTTTCGTTGAATTCCTCCCGCTGTTTCCAGGGCGGGATGACGGGGAAAGCGACGTCCTCGCGGTTGGAGGGATGGTTTCCGGCGTGGTAGGCGATGACCAAAGCCTCGAGCAGGGAGTTGGAAGCCAGGCGGTTGGCGCCGTGGAGCCCGGTGCAGGCCACCTCTCCAGCGGCGAAGAGATTGTGGATGTCGGTCAGGCCGTCGATTGTGGAGAGCACTCCGCCGCAGAAATAATGGGCGGCCGGGGAAACGGGGATGGGCTGTTTGGTGAAATCTATCCCGTATTCGCGGAGGCGGCTGTCAATATAGGGGAAGTGGGAACGCAATTCTTCGGAATCGATCTTGGTGGCGTCCAGCCAGCAGAACTTCTCGCCGCGCTTTTTCAACTCGGCGTCGATGGCGCGGGAAACAATGTCGCGCGGAGCCAGGCTGCCCTGGGGATGGTAGTTTTCCATGAAGGAAGAGCCGTCGGCCAGGCGCAGGACCGCACCTTCGCCGCGCAGGGCCTCGCTGATGAGGAAGGTTTCGCCGCCGGGGCTCCAGAACGCCGTGGGATGGAACTGGATGAATTCCATATTGGCCAGACGCGCTCCGGCCAGGCGGGCCATCGCCATCCCGTCGCCGGTGGAAACGGCCGGATTGGTGTTGTGGGCATAGATGCGGGCAGCCCCGCCGGTGGCCAGCATGGTCTTGCGGGCGCGGAAGATGTGCACTTCGTTGGTGGATTCGTCCATCACATATGCGCCCCAGCAGGAGATGCCGGGCACGAAACCGTCGTCCTGGACGATATGGTGCTGGGTGATGAGGTCGATGGCGATGGAGTTTTCAAAGATGTCGATGTTGGCGTTTTCCCGGCAGCGCGCGATCAGGGCCAGCATGATCTGGTGTCCGGTGGAATCGTTGGCGTAGGCCACGCGGCGGTGGGTGTGGCCGCCCTCGCGGGTCAGGGAAAGGTTTTCCAGGCGGTGGTCGTAGGTGTCGTCGCGCAGGGTGAAATCCGTGCCGAGGTCGATCAGGTACTGGATGAGTTTCGGCCCTTCCGTGATGATCTGGCGGATGACGTTCATCTTGCCCAGTTCGGCTCCGGCGGCATAGGTATCCGCGCAATGGCCGGCGAAGGTATCGCTGGAATCCAGGACCGCGGCGATCCCGCCCTGGGCGTAATCCGTGTTGCAGTCGTAAAGGCTGCGCTTGGTGACCACAGCGACCTTGCCAAAGTTGGAAACCTGCAAAGCGTAAACCAGTCCCGCTATGCCGCTGCCCAATACGAGAAAATCGTAATCCCTCATGCTGTCTCTTTTATATGTTTGGCCATGACGATGGCGTCTTCGTCCGGTAGGCTGTAGTAGTGTTTGCGGACGCCGATGTCCTCAAATCCGAAGCCGCGGTAGATCTTGCGGGCTGTGGCGTTGGAGGCGCGGACGTCCAGGTAGAAGGTCCTGATGCCTTTGGCAACCATGATGTCCAGGGTTTCTTTGAGCAGGGCCGTGCCGTGGCCCTGGTTGCGGAAGGCGGGATCGATGGCAAAATTGATGATCATGCTTTCGTCCAGCACGTTGTGATACATAATGTAGCCCAGTAGATCCTCAGCGGAGCAGATCACCCAGGCATCTTGCAGGATGGCGTCGTCGAAGGCCTCCAGCGGCCAGGGGCTGCTGAAAGCCAGCTGCTCGATACGAATGACCGCCGGCAGGTCGGCGCTCCGCATGGGACGAACTGTAAAGGTGCTCAAAGCGCTTCGGGCTCACATCTTTTCCGGAGCCGAAATGCCCATCAGATCCAGGCACATCGCCAGGGTGTCCTTCACCGTTTCGATCAGCAGCAGCCGGGCCTGGGAGAGTTCCTTGTTCTTGGCGCTGACCACCTGGAATTTGTTGTAGAAACGGTGAAAGAGGCCGCAAAGTTCCTCGGTGTAGGTGGCCAGGCGATGGGGCTCGCGGTAGGCGGCGATGACCTCCAGCAATTCCGGCAGGTCGGTGATCTTTTGGATCAAAGCCAGTTCGTCCGGGCGGGTCAGTTTCTGGGTGAGTTCCTTTTTGAAGGAGCGGGGATAGACCTTGTCCTTCTTGGCCTTCTTGAGGATGCTGCAGATGCGGGCGTGGGCGTATTGGCAGTAATAGACCGGATTGTCGTTGTTTTGCTGCAGGGCGAGTTCAAGGTCGAAATTGAGATGGGCGTTGGCCTTGCGGGCGATGAAGAAATATCTGGCAGCGTCCTTGCCCACGACGTTGACCAGGTCGTCCATAGTGACGATCTTGCCGGCACGCTTGCTCATCTTGACCTTTTCGCCGCTTTCGAAGAGGTTGACCTGCTGCAGGAAGATGATCTCCAGCATGTCCTCGTCGTAGTTGAGGGCGCGGAAGGCGGCTTTGAGGCGCGGAACGTAGCCGTGGTGGTCTGGGCCGAAGACGTCGATCAGCTTGGTGAAGCCGCGCTGGATCTTGGTCAGATGGTAGGCCAGGTCGGGCACGAAATAGGTGATGGAGCCGTCGCTCTTCATCAGCACGCGGTCCTTGTCGTCGCCAAACTTGGTGGAGGCGAACCACACGGCGTCCTCTTTCTCGTAGGTGCAGTCGGCCTCGGTGAGGTAACTGAGAACTTCCTCGACCACGCCTTCGCCACGCAGGGTCTTTTCCGAAACCCAGCCCTCGAAGGTGACGTCGAAGCGCTCCAAACTCTGGCGCTGCATCTCCAGAAGTTCGTTGAGGGCAAATTCCTTGAGGCGTTCGGTGCGCTCCTTCTCCGGCATCATGAAGATGCGGGCTCCGTCGGCGGCGTTGAGTTTGTGGGCCAGGTGCGTCACGTATTCGCCGTGGTAGGCTTCGTAGGGAAACTCGCCGATGTTCTCGCCGTGGATCTCGCGCAACCGCAGTTCCAGGCTTTCGGCCAGGATGTCCACCTGGTTGCCGGCGTCATTGATGTAAAATTCCCGGGCGGGATCGAAGCCGACCTTTTTCATGATGCGGTAGAGGGTGTCCCCGTAGGCGGCGGCCCTGGCGCTGACGATGTTCAGCGGCCCGGTGGGATTGGCGCTGACAAATTCCAGCAGCACCTTCTCCCCCTCCCCGTATTCGGAATCGCCAAATTCGGCGCCCAGTTTGTGGATGTCCCAAAGCGTCTTCTGATAAAGCGCCGGGGCGATCTCAAAATTGATGAAGCCCGGCCCGGCGATAGTGACGCTCTTGAAATACTTGTTCTTGACGAGTTCCTTCAGGAGTTTCTCCGCCAGTTTCTTGGGCGCGGTCTTGTTCTCTTTGGCCAGGACCATGGCGGCGTTGGAGGAATAGTCCCCGTGTTCGGGATTGTTGGGCACCTCGACCGTGAATTCCTTGTCGTGGCTGAGTTTCAGCGCGTCCAAAGCCTCGGTGACATGGTCATGTATAATGCGTTTGATCATATTGCTGTATCTTCCGCCTTGAGTCCAGCCAGTTCGGCGAACAACCGGTCGATCTTGTAATACTCGCGTTTCTCGGGCAAAAACACATGGACGACGACATCGCCCAGATCCACCAGGATCCACTGACCGAATTCGGTTCCCGCCTTGCCCAGCACCTGGAGTTTGTTTTCCTTCGCCATATCCAGCAGGTGGTTGGCGATGGCCTTGTTGTGCAGGTCGGCATTGCCTTCGCAGACCACGATGAAATCCGTGTAGGTGCTGGTCTTGGCCACGTCGTAAACGCGGACGTTCTCAGCCTTTTTATCGGCCAGCCAGTTCAGGATCGCTTCGAGTTTGGCATTCTCCGCCAAAAATCCTCCACTATTTCTTCATCAGCTCTTCATAATCTGAGCCCAAAATTATTATGAACGGTGTTGCGTAACTGGTATCCACGGCCAGCGTGTAGCGCTCGATGCCGGTCATTTTACGCAGCCGCGCCAAGTCCTCGGTGTCGTTGGCCTTCACCTCGATCACAGACTTGTTGTAGATCGGGTGCGGAGTGTCGCCGGTGCTGACCACGTCGATGTTCTTCTTTTCCAGAAATTCGGAATACTGGGCAGCCAGGCCTTCGACGCCGCAGCCGTTTTTCACCACCACCTTGATGGCGGGAAGTTCCTGCTCCGTGTAGGCCTTGGGGCGGACACGCGGTGCGATGACCTTGAAATATAGCAAAACCAGCAGTATGGCAGCCAGCAGGACGATCAGCAGGCGCAGCCAGTTCACGTTCCGGAACCACGATTTTCCATCGCCGTTTGCTGTCAAACCCAAAGCGTCATTCCCCTTTGCCCATTAGCTTTTGGAATTCTTCGCGCAGGCGGACGAAACTGGTGCGGAAATCCTCGGGAATGACCCGCTCCCCGTTGACCACGCTCATGAAGTTGTTGTCCCCGCTCCAGCGCGGCACGACGTGGACATGCAGATGTTCGTCCACTCCGGCGCCGGCGGCTTTGCCCAGGTTGAGGCCGATGTTGATCCCCTCGCAGCGATAGGCGTTGTGCAGCGCCTGTTCGCTCTTCTGGGCCAGGACGCCAAGTTCGGCCAGGGTTTCGGGAGGCAGGTCGCTCAGGTTTTTCAGGTGTTGATAGGGCACCAGCATGATATGGCCGTTGTTGTAGGGATAGCGGTTGAGCATCGCGTAACAGGTTTTTCCCCGCCAGACGATCAGGTTTTCCTCATCCGAGCCGAGGTCCTGATAGCGGCAAAGGATGCAGTCGCCCGGCTTTTCGCTGAGGATGTAATCCAGGCGCCAGGGCGAATACAGATACTTGTCACTCATCGCAGATCTCTTCCTCCAGCACATGCTCGCCAAAAGGCACGATGTGGCCTTCGGGGATGTGGGCGTTGACCAGGATGTTGTGGCCTTCCAAGAGGCAGTTTTCGCTCAGGAAACTGTCCTCAACGTAGCAGCCGGGGCCCATGAAGGTCCCTTTTTCCAGAAGGCATTTGCCCTTGATGACGCAGTTCTGGCCGATCTCCACGTCCGGCTGGATCTCCACCTCGTCCTCGATGTGCACGGTGGCGGGATTGTGGATCACGACCCCGCTGTTCAGCCACTTCCGGCGCAGGGAAGCTACGTATAGGTCTTCCAGTTCGGCCAGTTGTTCCTGGGAATTGACTCCGGCGACCTCGGCCAGGTTTTCCAAAACGACCGAAGAGACCGTTTTGCCTTCAGAGTGCAGGACGGAAACGACGTCGGTGAGGTAATACTCGCCCTGCCGGTTGGAGTTGGAGATCTGTTTCAGCGCGGCAAAGAGCGGCTCCGCGGCAAAGCAGTAGATGCCTGTGTTCCATTCCTTGATCTGGCGCTGTTCATCAGTGGCGTCCTTGAATTCCACGATCCCTGTCACTTTGTGCTCTGAGTCGCGCAAAATGCGGCCGTACTTGCCGGGATCGTCCAGAAATGCCGTCAGGACGGTGCAGCAAGCCTGGCTGGACTGGTGTTCGGCATAGATCCTGTCCAGCGTGGCGGTTGTGAGCAGCGGAACGTCGCCGCAGAGGATCAGCACATCGCGCGCGCTGGTGTCAAAGGCCGGCTCCGCCATCATCACGGCGTGTCCGGTGCCCAGTTGCTCGTTCTGCTCCACGAATTCCAGCCTTTTATCCTCTTCCAGGCAGGCGAGCACGCTGTCCTTCTGATAGCCGACCACTACGTAGATCCGGTCGCAAGCGGCCTGCAAGGCGGTGTCCACGACCCTCTGGATCATGGCTTTCCCGGCCAGCGGAAAGGTGACCTTGGCGCGCTCCGATTTCATCCGGGTGCCTTTTCCGGCGGCCAAAATTATGGCTGCGAGGCTTGTCATTTATTTCTCCTTGGCAGCGTCCAATCCGCGCAGCAGCGTGGCGACGCTTTTTTTAAAAACGGGATGGATCAAGTCCGGTGCAAGCTCGTTCAGCAGCCGCAGGGCGAAACGGCGGTTGTGCAGATCGGGATGCGGCAGGATGAGTTCGCTGGTTTGCAGGACGAGATCCTCGTAAAAGAGTATATCCAGATCAATGATGCGGGGACCCCACTTCTCGCGCCGGACCCGGCCCATGGCGTTTTCCACGGCCAGCAGCCACTTCAGTAGCTCTTGCGGGGAAAGGGAGGTCTGGATTTCCAGCACCTGGTTCCAGAAACACGGTTGGTCGCTTTTGCCGTAGGGCTGGGATTTGCGGACGCTGGAGGCGCGCAGGACCTTGGTCCCCGGCTCCACGGCCAGCAGCTTCCGGGCTTTGTTGAGCTGCGCCCGCGGATGGGAAAGGTTCGAACCCAAACAGAGGTAAGCCGTCATACGCGCTGGCGCGCCAACTCCACTTCCACCGAAGACAAAATGCCCTTGATCGGGACCGAGGGCTTGCTGATGCGCACTTCCACTTGGGACAGCAGCGGAAAATCCTCCAGTAGTTTGTCCGCCAGGGTATTGGCGCAGTCTTCCAGAACCCAGAATTGATGCGTTTCCATGATCTCCTTAATCTCGGAGTAAACCTTCGTGTAATCCACCGTGTCCGGCAAATGTCTGACCAGATGGTCCTTTTCGGGATAGGTATGCAGTTTCACCGTCACGATGAAGCGCTGCCCGAGTTTGCGCTCCTCGTCGTGGACCCCGTGATAGCCGTAAAAGACCATCTCATTGAGCTTAATTATCATACTTTCCTTCCCAGCCGCACCTGCAGTTTGTTGCCCACCTTGCTGTCTATCACTTTGATAATGATAAAACTAACCAGCGTGGCCGCGAAAGCAATTCCGATCGCCGGAAGCTCCGCCAGCCAGTGGCGTGCGATGAGGAAGCCGCCGAAGAGGCAGACCAGCGGCGTCCCGAAGACCAGGATCGCCGAAAGGACACGAGTCGAGGGCGCGATCTCGAGTTGGACCCTGTCCCCGACCTGCAGATCCTGCTCGTTGGGCAGGATGAACACCGCGGGGGTATTGCGTCCGAAACACATGCCCCGCATGGAACAGGAGCCGCAGCCGGCGCCCCGGACCAATTCCACCCTGACCTTGTCGCCCAAAAGTTCGGTAACCGTGCCGACGTCGATTTGCTGTTGTTCTTCCATGATCTGTTTACTCAAAACCTTCGTTAATACTGCGATCTACCCATCAGGCGGGTCACGATCGCCGTGGTGGAAACACCCGCCCTGAAAGGCAGGCTGCGCACTTCGCCGCCCTTGGCCAAAACGATGTCCGAGCCGACGATCTTGCTGGCTTGCCAGTCGCCGCCCTTGACCAAAACGTCCGGCTGGATGTCCCGAATCAGTTCGTAGGGCGTGTCTTCCTCAAAAATGACCACGTAATCAACGCAGGCCAGGGCCGCCAAAACGATGGCGCGCTCCTCTTCCGGAACGACCGGACGCGTTTCGCCCTTCAACCTGCGGACGCTGTCGTCGCTATTCAAACCGACGATCAGGACCTCGCCCAGGCTCTTGGCCTCCTCCAGATATTGGACATGCCCGGCGTGCAGGATGTCGAAACAGCCGTTGGTGAAAACGACCTTCTCCCCCTGCCCCTGCAGATCTTCGGCGATGAGGGCAATCTCAGGGCGGGACTTGATCTTATCCCGGCTCATTGAAACACTCCAGGAGCGCGGCGGGGCTGACGCAGGCCGTGCCCTTGATGCCGCAAACGACTCCGGCGGCCTGGTTGGCGACTTCCGCGGCCAACTGGATGTCCCGGGTGCAGATCCAGGCCAAAGTCAAAGCCGCGATGACGGTGTCCCCCGCCCCGGAAACGTCGTAAACCTCCCGGGCGCAGGTAGGCAGGTGGCGCGGACGGCTCTTTCCGTCGAAAACATACATCCCCCTCGCGCCGCGGGTGACGATCAGGTTGCGCGAGCCCAGTTGGGAACGCAGTTCCCCGGCCGCCTTAAAAAACTCTTCTTCATGATCCAGAGCCGCTCCGAGGGCCGCCTGCAATTCTTTGAAATTTGGCTTGAAGATATCCGCGCCCCGGTAAGTGGAAAAATTGCGCTGTTTGGGATCCACCGCCACGGGAACGCCGTGGCGTTTGGCGCAGTCCAAAGTTGCCGCAATCAGTTCCGCGGTCAGGAGCCCCTTGTTGTAATCCTCGATGATCAGCGCGTCGCAGCCCGGCAGAAGTTTTTCCAAACTGTCCAGGATGCGCCTTTGCAAAGCGGAGCCGATCTCCTCCCGGCTTTCGTAATCGATGCGGACGATTTGCTGGTTGACCGCGCCGATCCTGGTCTTGAGCGTCGTGGAGCGCTGCGGGTCGCTGGCTAATCCGGAGGTGTCGATCCCCCGTTCAGCCAGCATTTCCTTTAAAATCTTCGCGGGCGCGTCGTCCCCCACCACGCCTGCCAAAACGACCTGAGCGCCGAGGCTGCGGACGTTGAGCGCCACGTTGGCCGCGCCGCCGGGACGGTATTCCTCGCTTTGGGCTTCCAGCACGGGCACCGGCGCTTCCGGCGAAATACGCTCCACCCGGCCCCAGACATAGTGGTCCAGCATCACGTCCCCCAATACGAGGACGCGCCTGGCTTTGAACTCGTTCAATAAATCCCGGATCATTCTTTCTCCAGCGGATAGCGCCCGTCGAAACAGGCGTAGCAATATTCGTCGGGTTTGTGCAGGCAATGCCGCAAGCCGTCCAGATCCAGATGCCGGAGGCTTTCCACTCCCACGCGCTGGCGGATCTCTTCCAGACTGAAGCGGTTTGCCGCCAGTTCCTCGCGGTGCGGGGTGTCGATGCCGTAATAGCAGGAGTGGCGGACCTGCGGGGAGCCGATGCGCAGATGGATCTCCTTTGCGCCGGCGGCCTTGATCATGCGCACGATCTTGGGGATTGTGGTTCCGCGTACGATCGAGTCGTCGATCAAAACGATCTTTTTCCCCTCGAAAAAGTTCGGCAAGGCGTTGAATTTCTGCCGGACGCTCTCGTCGCGGATGGTCTGTTCCGGCTTGATGAAGGTGCGGCCGACGTAGTGGTTGCGGATGAGCCCCAAAGACAGCGGGATCCCCTTGGCGAGCGAATAGCCCACCGCCATGAAATTGGCCGAGTCCGGCACCGGGACCACGCAATCCACATCTAGATCCGCGTCCCCCTGGGCGAGCCAGGCGCCGATCTGTTGCCGCACATCGAACACGTTTTCTCCGAAGTGGAAACTGTCCGGACGTGAAAAATAGATATGCTCAAAGCTGCAATAGGCGTTGTGGGGCCGTGCGCGGTAGAGTTCCGGATCGCTTTCCAATACGGAGATCCCATCCTGGCTTACGCGGATGATCCCCGCGGCCGGGACTTCCTTGCGTTCGCTGGCGTCCAGGGTGTCCAAGACGCAGCTTTCGGAAGCCGCGGCCACCGCCCCGCCGGGGGTTTTGCCCCAGACCATGGGCCGGATGGAGAGCGGATCGCGGAAGAGATAGAGTTCGCTCCGGGTGCAAAACACGCAGGAATAGGCGCCCCGGATGTCCCGCATCAGGGCCCGGATAGCGTCCGGAATGGCCAGCCCCTGCGCGATCTGCCAGGCGATGTATTTGACCAGCAGTTCGCCGTCGTTGTCGCTGTTGAAATAGACGTTTTGCACTTCCAGCCTGGCCCGGACGCTGGCGTAATTGACCAGATCGCCGTTGCTGGCCAGGGCGTAGGATGGCCCGAAGAGCGTTTCCACCAGATGCGGTTGGGAATTGAACCGCGTGGCGCTGCCCTTGGTCGGATAGCGCACGTGGCCGATAGCGACGGAGCCCGGCAGGCCCGCCAAAACTTCTTCGCTAAAGACTTCCTTGACCAACCCCATGCTCTTGTGCAGCCGGATGAGTTTGCCGTCGCAGACCGCCATCCCGCAGCTTTCCTGGCCGCGATGCTGCTCGGCGAACATCCCCAAAGCCGCCAGGTGCGCGGCGTCCGGGCTGCCGAAGATGCCGATTATCCCGCACATCAGGCGCCGGCCTTTTGCTTGAAACTCAGTTTGTTTTCGTTGCCTTCCAGCAGGCGCAGGATATTGGCGTGGTGCTTGTAGATGATGAGCAGCGCCACGATCAGGGTGAACCACGGAAAGGGCAGAGCCTGCCTCCCCAACAGGGCGAACAGCAGCTGGACCACAAAGAGCGCCGCCGCCGCCGCGATGGAACCCAGCGAGACGTATTTGGTCAGCGCGGCCAAGGCCACGAAAACCAGCAGCGCGATCAGCAGCGGGACGGGCGCGTAGGCCAGAAAAACCCCCGCCGCCGTCGCCACGCCTTTGCCGCCCTTGAAGCCGAGCCAGACCGGGTACATATGCCCCAAAATGACCGCCAGCAAGGGCAAGGTGGCCAAAAAAGCCCCTGTACGCACAGAACCCGCCAGCCCCGGTAAAAGCCCGGGAAGGACGTGCAGCGCCAGCCAGGCCACCGCAAAGCCTTTCAAAATATCCAGCGCCAGGACCAGGATCCCCGTCTTTGCCCCGTATTGGCGCAGGGCGTTGGTGGCGCCGATATTGCCGCTCCCGCCGCTGCGGATGTCCTTGCGGTGCAGCACCCGGCCCAAAACGTAGCCGAAGGGGATGCTGCCGATCAGGTAGGCCAAGCTGCAGGCCGCGATCCAAAGTATCAATGTGCTCATATTTCCGCTTCGCCTTCCTTCCTGCCCTTGAAGATGAGTTTGATGCTGACGCCTTCGAAGGCGAACATTTCCCGGATCTGGTTGTGCAGATAGCGCCGGTAGTTTTCGCTGACCAGGGCCGGCTGGTTGCAGAAGAACACGAAGGTCGGCGGCTTGACCGCGGCCTGCGTGATGTAAAAGATGCGGACGTGTTTGCCCGTGCTGTGTGTGGGCGGGCGGTGTTCCACCACGGTCTCCATGAAGCGGTTGAGTTCGCTGGTGCTGATCCGCTTTTCGCTTTCCTCTTCGATCTTGACCACCGTTTCCATGATCCGGTTGATGCGCTGGCCGGTCAGGGCGGAGATGAACTGCACCGGGGCAAATTGCAGGAAGGGCATCTGGCGGTGCAATTCGGAGATGAATTTGCCCGTGCTGTGCGTGTCCTTGGCCACCAGATCCCATTTGTTAAAGACCACCAGGATCTCCTTCATCCGGCGTTTGGCGTAGGAAGCGATCTTGACGTCCTGGACGGAGATCTCCTCGTCGGAAGCCAGCACCAACACCACCACGTCGCATCTGTCCACGGCTTCGATGGTGCGCATCACGCTGTAATATTCCACGCCGTAGGCGACCTTGGTCTTGCGGCGCAGGCCGGCGGTGTCGATCAGGATGTATTCCTTGCCGTGGTAGCGGAAGAGACTGTCGATGGCGTCGCGCGTGGTGCCCGGGATTTCCGTGACGATCTGTTTTTCCGAGCCCAGCAGCAGGTTGACGATCGAAGATTTGCCCACGTTCGGCTTGCCCACCACGGCGATGCGCGTCTGGGCGGGTTTGACGGCGTCCTCGATGTTTTGCGTTTCCGGGATCAGCGCCAGCAGCTCGTCCAAGAAGTTGCCCGTGTTGCGGCCGATCTGGGCGGAGATGGGGAACGGCTCGCCAAAGCCCAGCTGTAAAAAGTCGTAAAGTTCCCACTCGTATTTTTCGCTGTCGGCCTTGTTGGCCACGAGCATCACCTTGTCGCGGTGCGGGTAGAGGATTTTGGCGATCTGTTTGTCGATGTCCGTGCTGCCGGTCTGGGCGTCCACCATAAAGAGGATGAGGTCGCTTTCGTCGATGGCCAGCAGCGCCTGGTGGCGGACCATCCGGTCCAGGGTCTCGCCGCTGTCGAACACGATGCCCCCGGTATCCACCAGCTTGAAGATCTTGCCGTTCCATTCCACGTCTTCGTATTTTCGGTCGCGGGTAATCCCCGCCTCCGCGTCCACGATCGCCTTGCGCTGGCGGCACAGGCGGTTGAACAGTGTGGACTTGCCCACGTTTGGGCGTCCCACGATCGAGACGATGTATTTCCTCATCAAACGGCTTCTTCCTGGATTTTATTTTGCTCCAGAGTTTTGGACAGCCCAATTTTGTCAATGACCGGATGCGAAAGCGGGAAGCGGAGCCAGGGAAGCGGGATCCCGGGCCGCCGCGAAACCCAGTCTGGCGTAATGCGGTTGAGTCTGGCGAGCAGGAGCAAGGGCTGTCCGCCACACTTAAGGTCTGACCTTGCACGTCTCACGTAAAATCTCCTTGACATCTTTCTCATATCCTAATCACCATAACTCAAGTTAAATTTTGTCTCCAGAGGGAGGATAATATGAAAAAGGTTAAAGGTCTCGCGCTGTGCCTGGGGCTGGTTTTGAGTGTTGTCGGACTGGCTGCTCAAACTCCGGAATGGCAGTGGGCGGTTGGTGCGGGTGGGACAAGTGGTGATGTTGGATATGACATCGCCGTCGACAGCCAGGGAAATCAATATGTAACGGGACAATTTGAGGGGACAGCTACCTTCGGTCCTTACACGCTCAGTCCTAACGGTGGTTGGGATATCTTTGTTGCTAAGCTTGACCCCACTGGAAACTGGCTCTGGGCAGCCCAAGCAGGTGGAATGAGTAACGACTATAGCCAAGACATTGCAATAGACGGCGCGGGAAATACTTATATAATTGGGCATTTCTTTACAAGCGCTACGTTCGGTCCATACACACTATCATCCTCCGGATCCACGGATATATACATCGCCAAACTTGACCCTAGCGGCAATTGGGTTTGGGCTATTCGATCAGGAGGGCTATCTGGAGAATCTGGCTCTTGCATCACATCAGATAACGCAGGTAACATTTACATTAGTGGTTGTTTTTATTCAACCGCGGCTAACTTTGGTCCATTTACTCTCATTCACCCCAGTTCTTCATATCCTGATATTTTTGCCGCCAAACTAGATCCAGCCGGCAATTTCATCTGGGTAGTTAAAGGTGGTGGGACTAGTCCTGTTTACAGTAGTGAAATCTCTATTGATGGTTTTGGTCACACTTACCTAACAGGTCATTTTAGTGAATCCGCATCATTCGGATCCCATACACTAACATCTAGCGGAGAACAAGATATCTTTGCTGCAAAACTGGATACATCTGGGAATTTTATATGGGCGGTAAAAGCAGGTGGATCAAGCGATGATCGAGGATTAGGCATTGCTATCAATAGCATAGGATTTGCATACATAACCGGGTACTTTCAGGGGTCAGCTACTTTCGGATCTAATACGCTTATATACAACGGTGAGAGCGATATCTTCGCCGCCAAACTGGATACGGATGGTAATTGGATCTGGTCGGTAAAAGCAGGTGGAACGAGTGTAGAAGAAAGCAATGGAATCGCCTTGGACAGCGTTGGCAATCCCGTCCTAATAGGAGGTTTTTTTGGAAATGCTAACTTTGGTCCTTATACCATCACATCTAGCGGATATTTTGATATCTTCGCCGCCAAATTAGACACAGATGGCAATTGGATGTGGGTAGAACAGGCGGGTGGGACATCATCTATTAATGGTTATGGCGTCGCAGTGGATGGTGCGGGCAACATATATCTGACAGGTTATTTTTCAGCAAGCGCTGCTTTCGGTTCAAACAACATAAGCTCAAATGGAGATTCCGATGTATTTGTAGCCAGACTCTCTACTCTAAACGCCAGTTTTACTTCTAGCATAACTTTTGGCCCTGAACCCTTGATAGTGCAATTCATAGACCAATCATCACCCGGAGGGACTCCTATCATAAACTGGTTTTGGATCTTCGGCGACGGCGGCTCATCAACGGAGCAAAACCCCGTCCACACATACCTCAATCCCGGAGTTTACACCGTCAGTCTGACCGTGATGGACCAGAACTACCAGACCTCCACGCTTGTGCGTCCAGACTACATCACGGTAATTGAACAGGTATACGAAATCGAACTGCTTTCCAACAGCAATCTCTACTTTTATACCTACATTGAGGAAATATCCCCCTGGCAACCGGTGGTCGTATCAAATACCGGCAATGTGGATCTCACAATAAGTGATTCTTATTTTGTAGAGGAGCCAACCACCTTTGAATTGCAATGGCCATCACGTGATCTTGTCTTGCCACCCGGAGCGCAAGCAACGTTCAATGTCCGCTTCGCCCCGCAGCAGGTTGGCGCAATTTCCGACACGCTGGTCATCGTGAACAACTCCGCCAATCAGCCGCTCTTGAAAGTCCGGCTCACCGGGACGGGGGAATACGTTCCATTGCAAATCCCGCAAAACGTCCAGGTCGTGATGGACGGCTACGACGCGGTGATCAGTTGGGATCCGGTCACGCAGAACCTGCACGGCCAGCCCGTCACGCCAGACCGCTATATCGTCCTCTACAGCGAATGGCCCTATGAAAACAACGAACTCATCTATTACTACCTGACCAGCAGCACCGGGCTTTCCGCCACCCACCACGAGGTCGCCCTCTTCCGCGAAAACATGTTCTACAAAGTCAAGGCGATAAAATTCTATCGGGACGACCTGCCGTCCGCGGAGCTTGACGCCTGGCTGGAAAGTAACCTGACGCCAGGGATGAACGAAGCGGATCTCAAGCGGGCGCTTAACGAGTTTACAGCAAACTAGACAAATAATCTGGAGGAATCATGATCTACAGACTCAAGTATGCTATCGTCCTGGCCATTGTACTTGTCTCATTTTGCGCAACGCTGGATGCCAGCGAGTTTACAATTGGATTTGGCGATAAATCAGATAGTAGCCCGTTATATATGTACTACGAAAACAGTCTTTTTGAGTGTTTGTACTATCAAAACGAGCTGGGTATCGTTTCCGGGGACATCACCGGATTGGCGTTCTACAATGATTTCCAATCTATTATTCCGGATAAACCTGTAAATATCTGGCTTGGAATTACGGCAAACACAGACTTGTCAGGAGGCTGGATACCCTCGACCTCACTTACCCAGGTCTTTTCCGGCAACCTGACTTTACCTGTGGGCTTGAACACCATAAACGTTCCCTTCACGAGTCCTTTTGCATACAGTGGAGGCAACCTGGTTTTGCTGGTGGAACGTGTTATGGATACTTCGCATTATTCATTATCAGACCGGTTTTTTGGTCAAACCATAGGTAGCACACGCGCGCTTTTCGCCGGAAGCAGTTCAGACGTCTTAGATCCTGCTAATCCCCCCAACACATTCAATATCTCTGGCGATTTCCCGCAAACCACGTTTTACTTCACAGGCCAGGGCATTGCCAATGATCTGACCTGTTTGAGCGTGACTGGGAACAGGACACCGTGCGCTGAAAGCACCTGGATTTACACTGTAAAGGTTAGAAACAACGGAACCGCTACTCAGAATGGCTACACAGTCAAACTAATGAAAACTGGAGATGTGGAGATTGGATCTGTCACCGGTACTGCCATCAACGAAGCACAAACGCTTTCTTTCACCATTCCCTGGACTCCGGCAGACTTTTACAATACTTATTTATATGCAAAAGTCATCTCACCAGGAGACCAGATACCCTCTAACGATCAGTGCCCCAGAATATTAGTAAATGGCGAACCAGCGGGGACAAACATGACGAGTATCGGAGATCCTTATAATAGTGAACATAGCAGAATACCTGTGGACATGTACAGAAACACTTCATTATACGAGTGTTTGTATTATCCAGAAGAGATCGGATTGGCCAACAAATACATTACCAGTTTAGAATATTATAATTCCTTTAATTCTAATATTATGGACAAGCCCACGCAGATCTGGATGGGCACTAGTTCACTGGCTGATCTTTCCGGAGGGTATATACCGGCTAATAACCTTACCCTGGTATTCGACGGCATTGTCGATTATCCAAGTGGAGGTAATGACGTTAAAATCGATCTGACAGTTCCGTTTTTCTATCCGGGATCCAACCTGGTCGTGATGGTCCTCAGGCCTCTGGATATTGAAACTTACAGCACAGGTAATTTATTCTACGCAACCACGGGACGCACGAACCGGGCATTGAAATCATATTCCTATTCCGAGATATTTGACCCCTACAACCCACCCTCAGGTACCATTATGGGGATGTATCCCAGAATCGGGCTCTACTTTGCCGACCAGGTGTTCTTCGATGACCTGGCCTGCCAAAGCCTGACTGGCTCAAGCTACCCTACAGCGGGCATTGAATACGAATACACCGTGACGATCAAAAACGATGGTTATAACACCCAATCCAACTACACAGTAAAACTGATGCAGGAGGGGGGAGTGGAACTCTTATCACTGCCAGGAATCTCAATCGCTCCCAAACAGATCCAGGAATATACCTTTTACTGGACACCTTCCGCGGCAGGAGCATCGTCTATCTATGGCTTGGTCGTCATGACCGGCGACGAGAATAGCGCCAACGACGAATGCCAGGCTTTGGATATCGAGATCCAGGAATACGGAACAACAGCCGTCAGTATCGAATTCGGATCCAATAATATTCAATATCCTCTACAATTTTACGGCTATAATACAAATCTGTACGAGTGCCTCTTTCTCTCCAGCGAGATAGGCACGTCCGGCTCGATCAGCCAAATCAAACTCTACTACAACTTTACACAGGGTATTTATAATAAACCCATCAAGATCTGGTTGGGCGTAACAGACCAAAGCTCACTCGCTGAAGGGTTGATCCCTTCCACCAGTCTCAGCCTGGCCTTTGACGGCAATTTAAACATTCCGTCGGGCACTGGCACGCTCAGCGTTCCAATGCATTTCCCCTTTGCCTATACTGGCGGGAATCTGGTAATGCTTGTGTTTCGGCCCTGGGATGCGCAAACATATTATGGGAACAATCACTTCATTGGCGGGTATTTAAATGAAGACCGAGCTTGGTACGATTTGAGCGATACGGACATTCTTGATCCGGCTGATCTGCCCGAAGTTTCTTACTTTTATTCCGATATGCCCAATATCACCTTTGTTCTGGAGCCGCTTAGCGACGCCCCGGCATTATCCACCTATCCCGTAAACGTGGATTTTGGAGCTTCACGTATAGAAGGTGTTTACCGGCAAGATGTCTGGACCACCAACATAGGCTCCGCCAGTCTGGTTGTGGAAAGCGTAAACGTATCCGGGTCAACCTGTTTTACGGTTCAAAACTTCCCCGCTTTACCTATCACACTGCCTGCGGGTCAAACCCTGCCCTTCGCGATCCAGTACATCCCCGACAGCTACGGGACTCACAGCGCCACTGTCAACATCACAGACAATACCGGACGCACAGTGCATTCGATCCCAGTCAGCGGGGAATGCAGCGATTTGACCGTCTACAGCCTGCCTTATACTCAAAATTTCGATTCCGTCCAAGCTCCTGACTTGCCACTGGACTGGGTGGGCTGGGTGGAAGAGGGTGAGGGGGCCTATATCAGGACAGCCCATGGCGAGTATGCACCATTCAGTCACAGCTCTCCCAACTGTGTAGAGATGAGCAATTTAGTTAGCTCAGCGCTCGACTGCGTACTGATCGGACCCAAAATCGCCGAGTCCATCGATATGACAGCGCTGAAATTAAGTTTTTATTGCCGTAGAGAACAGGGAAATGGAAATCTAATAATCGGCACCGTCAACGACTACGATGATCCGGCAAGTTTTCAATATCTATGTGATAGATACATTCACGACGGCTGGAGTCAGTGTTTGGTTGATTTTAGTTATCTCTACGGGAATAATCGTCATCTGGCATTCATGCTCAGCTACTACGAGCAAGAAATTTACATTGATGATATTAGTATCTCATATGATGTTAATTTGCCACAGTTGATATATCCCAACGGCGGAGAAATCTGGACCGGCGGAACAACTGAGCTGATCCGGTGGGAAGAAACCGACCTAAACGTAAATCTTCAGATCAGCTACGATGGCGGAAGTAACTGGGCTTCCATCGAGAGCAGCTATTATGGTCTTGTTAATCCCTACTATTACACGGTGCCCGCGGTCAACTCTACACAGTGTAAGATCCGACTTGGTATCTTTCAGAGCCCGTCCTTTTACGATGACAGCGACGCGGTTTTCACCGTCCAATACAACCCCGCGCTACCCAGAGTGCTGATGACATATCCCAACGGGCAAAGCCTCCAGTTCGGGGTAAACGAGGACGTCGTGTTCAAATGGACCCGCCACAACGTGGCCGCAGTATCGCTCGATCTCAGCTATGACGAGGGCCTGACCTGGCAGCAAATCGCCACAGGAGTAAACGCAGACAGCCTGGCTTTTAACCTTGGGGATCTGCCAGGCTACAGATGCCTCGCCAGGGTCAGGTCCGATGCCAACCCGAGCATCCGGGACATTTCGGATTACACTTTCAAAATAGGCAAAATTCAAATCCTGTCCCCACAGGCAAACGACTTAATCTATTACGGCTTTAGCAGTTCACTGGAAACTCAAATTTATAGTATCGGGGTAGATACTGTGACAATAGAGTATAGTACTGATGGCGGAGAAACGTGGGTTTTTCAATATTCAGCAAGTGGTTTTGGGGAAGGAGGGACCTTTGATTTAAATCTGAATATCAGTGGCATAGAATCATCCAACTGCTACTATAGGGTTAGTTGCTACGATAAACCATCCATCAATGACGTAGTCGGACCCTTCGAAGTCCGGTTCCCGATCAAGATAATAAAGCCCGCCGGAGGCAGTTTCGTAACCCGCTACGCGCCAAACACCATCAAGTGGGATAATATCCAGGTCGATCCCAATTGGACCCTTTGGTGGGAATATTCCACAGACAATGAGAATTGGACATGGATCAACAGCGTGGCAACGCCCGTTACTGACGGATCCTTTATCTGGTCTGTGACCGCGAATCTAGACAACAGCGTTTGGCTGAGAGCAATAAATAGTCCATACGGCGTAATCGTTGCCAAAATGGAGCAGCCGTTCGTCATCACCAATAAAAGCTTGGTTTTGTGGTCTCCCTATGGTGGAGAGCAATACCTGCCCCAAAGCGTTCAAACCATTTATTGGGAGGGCTCCGGGCTGACAACCCTCAATATTGATTACAGCATGGATAGCGGTCTGACCTGGAGCCGGATTGCATCTAACCTTCCCGCTAACCAGAACGCATACCAGTGGACCATTCCAGATACACCCTCTGAGTTTTGTCTGGTAAGGTTAAGCGATACCACCTACAGCTACATGAACATGGTCAGCGACGCCTGCTTCACCATCCTGCCCCTGCCCAACGTTCCGCTGATCTCGCTCACATCTGGAAATACTATCAATTTTAGCACGGTGTATTTGGGGGATGTATCAGCGCCGCAATACATCCAACTCACAAATCCCGGTACAGGAACGTTGATCATCGATTCCGTGTCATTCTTCCTCAGCGACACTCAGTTTTCTTTATCCGGTGTATCTTTCCCTTTAGAGATTCCCGTCCAGGGCAGCTCTCAACTGGGGGTGGTGTTCACACCCATGTTTAACGCTACGGTCACTGATTCGATCTACATCCACAGCAACGCTGCCAATGCGCCTTCTTTAGCTGTCAAACTTGAGGGTACAGGCGAATATGTCCCTCCTGCCGCTGTACAAGGTGTTGATGTCGTGATTTCAGGCCCTGACGCAGTTATCAGTTGGCTGCCGGTGACAGAGACGATCTACGGCACTCCGATCACCCCAGACGGCTATATCGTGCTGTACAACGAGACACCCTATGAAGACGAGCAGTTTTTCTACTTCCTGAGCTTCACTGCCGATACGATATACACCCATCATTTCGTGGCGCAATTCCGGGATTCGATGTTCTACCGTGTGGTAGCCTATAAAAGTTACCGTGACGAAGAGATCGCGGCCTTACAGCAAATGGCGGATTCATCTGAAAAAATCACCTGGAAAGCAGTTCAAAGCCGCCTGTCTGGCTTACGAAATTGGTCCGGGCAAAGGGAGTGAGCCGATAATCCAGTTGATGGCGAGCCCAGAATAGGATGAAAAGACCGACCTAGACATATCAGGCACGGGATAACGTTTTGCCGTTCGGAGCGCAAGCTTCTTTCTATGTCACTGTCGCGACGTACCCGCCGTTTTGATATAGTGGGGGAGCCGGCCTTTGTCATTCCAGCGCAGGCTGGAATC
>JAKQNV010000047.1 GCA_029565595.1 Candidatus Cloacimonadota bacterium | reverse complement strand
CATCCCCTCCCGCCGCAGCGGAACGGACACCACCGCCCCTTCCGGCAGGTTTTGGATCCCGATCCCCAGGGCCAGCGAAATGGCTCCGGCCAACGAGGAAGCCTCCAAGCCGTAGGCCGCGGCTCCGAAAGCAACTCCCACCGCCAGGCCTTCCGGAAAATTGTGCAGGGTGACGGCCAGGAAAAACAGAGTAGATTTGCCCCAGGGGGTATTCAGTCCCTCGCGTTCATCCATCTCATGCCCTACGTGCAAATGCGGCAGGAGCAGATCTATCCCTCGCAGGAACAGGCCGCCAGCCAGAAAACCGACCAACGCCGGCAACAATTTGCCGCCGCTCATCACGATGGCGGGACCCAACAGCGACCAGAAACTCGCCGCGATCATCACTCCCGCCGCGAATCCCAGCATCGTGTCCATCGCCCAAGGCTTTATCTCCCGGAAAAAGAGGACGCAGGAAGAGCCCACGGCAGTCATGAACCATGTGAACAAGGTCCCCAAAAGGGCCATCAGGATCGGATTCATCAAAGGATCAGGAATAGAAGTTTTCGATGGCGTCCAGCATCTGCGCGATCGCGGCGGCGGTGTCGTCCACGGCCAGGGTGCGCTTGTCGCCGTTGTCGAAGGTGACCACGACGTTGCCCAGGGCTTTGGAGATCTCGCGGATCTTGGAGATCACGATGTAGCTTTTGCCCAAGTGTTCGTCATCGTAGGTGAAGATCGCTTTCATTCTTTCTCCCAATAAGGTCTGTAGTGAAAACTCGGCCGGCAGCAATTGCCTTGTGCCGGGAAATACCGCCGGCCGGTCAATAGCGTTTAAGGTTGCAGGTCTGGCTGTAACGCTCGCCGGGGCGCAGGTATTCGGCGGTTTCCGGATCGAATTCGATCAGCGTGTAATCCCTGTCGTCGGCTCCGCTGAAATATTCGTCGAAAAAGTAGCAGCGCTCAGCCATTTCGGCTTTGAGCGAGGCATTGGAGTTTTGCGCGGCGATCCCAGCCAGCCTGATGTACCCGGTGTGGCCTTCCTCGTTCAAGGGCACGCAGACTTCCACCCATTTGTTATTGGCGATCTGCCCCACCTTGGCATCCCCGCTGAAGGTGATGAAAAAGTAGCGGCCTTCAATCAGGAAAAGAACGATCGGCCGCACCCGGGGCTGCTTTTTGTCAACCGTGGCCAGATAGACATACTGGTTTTGCCTGATCCAGGCCATGATCTCCTGTTGGAGGGCGGATTCGGAAGCCCGCGACATTTAATTCCTTATTCGAGGAAGCTGATGCCGTTGATGAAAGCCTGGTTTTCCGGATTGGGATTGTCTTTTATATCCCGGGGCAGGTTTTCGATCCTGTGCACCACGTCCATGCCGTTCACGACCTTGCCGAAGACGGTGTGTTTGCCGTCCAGATGGGGTGTGCCGGGCTTGTGGGTCACGATGAAGAACTGCGAGCCGTTGGTATTGGGTCCGGAATTGGCCATGCAGATATAGCTGTAGAGAACGTGTTCTTTCAGGATCTGGCGGTAAACCGGATCCCGGAGGCCAGTGCGGTCCTGATACCATTCCACAGTGTGGCCCATGACGGGATCGAGGCTCTGGGTTTCCTGGACTTTTTTCACGATCTCAAAGATCTCCGCCTGGGGAGATTGCCCCGATTGCATGTAGGGGACGATGATCTTGGTCCAGACAAGGTTGGCGGCTTCTTCGTCGCTGACCATGCCGGTGATCTGCTCACCCTGGGTGTAACATTCGTC
>JAKQNV010000043.1 GCA_029565595.1 Candidatus Cloacimonadota bacterium | reverse complement strand
AATTCCCACGAGGATATCGCCTTTGTGGACGCGGTCTGAGGGTAGCAAATTGGGTTGGTCGACCACTCCGACGATGGTTCCGGCGAGATCGAAATCCCGGTGGTGGTAGATGCCGGGCAGTTCAGCCATTTCTCCGCCGATCAAGGCACAGGAGTTTTCCACGCAGGCTTGCACCATGCCCTGTACCAGGGAGCGCACGCGCTCTGTGTCCATAACGGCCATGCCGATGTAATCCAGGAAAAAAAGAGGTTCCGCTCCCTGGACCAGGATATCGTTGACACAGTGGTTGACCAGATCCTGTCCCACGGTGTCGTAGTGGTCGGCCATTACTGCCACAAGGAGTTTGGTGCCAACGCCGTCGGTGCTGGCCACCAAAACCGGTTCACGCAGATCCGGGCGAGCGAATCTGTAAAGCCCGCCAAAACTGCCCAGCCCGCCCAGAACTTTCTGGTTGTAGCTTTGCCTGACGAGTTCCTTGATGGACTCGACGGCCTGCTCTCCGGCCAGGACATCCACTCCGGAACTGCGGTAATCAATGTTTGGGGTAGTCATTATGCTATGCCGATCTTAAAATAACTCAAGCCCAGTTTCTCAGCTGGTTGACCTTCTTCTGCAGATCGGAGTAGTCAAGGTTGATGATCCCTTCCACGCTGAAAGCGGCCACATCCAGCGCGGCCAGGACCGTTCCGAAGCGGACGGCGTTGCGGATCGCGCCTTTATTGAGCGCCGGCTGAGTGGCCATGTAACTCATGAATCCTCCGGCAAAGCAGTCTCCGGCACCGGTGGGGTCTTTCAAATCCTGAACCGGATAGGCTGGAGCGAAGAACAAGTCGTCCTCCAAAACTGTGACGCTGCCGTATTCGCCACGTTTGACCACGACGGCCTTCACCCCCAGGGAGATGATCTTCTCAGCTGCCGCGAAGACATTATCCAAACCCGTGTACTGGCGGATTTCCTGTTCGTTGATAAAGACGATGTCAACCCTGCGCATTACCTCTGTCAGTTCGTCCGGGCAGAGCGTGATCCAATAATTCATGGTATCGCAGGCCACCCACTCGTACTTTTCGATCTGATCGAGGACCTGGAGTTGCAAACGGGGATGGATATTGGCCAGAAGCAGGCTGCGGCAGCAAAGGCAGGATTCGGGCAACCGAGGTGAAAAATCCGCGAAGACGTTCAGATCTGTGCTGAATGTTTCCGCGCGGTTCCAATCCAGGTACTTACCGCTCCAACGGAAGGTTTGGCCTGCTTGGGTTTCCAGGCCGTCCAGATTGACATTGTGGCTCTTCAGCAGCTCGATCCCTGAGGTTGGAAAATCGTTTCCGACCACGCCCACGATGGCCGTCGGGCCAAAATAGGAAGCCGATAGGGAGGCGTAAACCGCCGAGCCGCCAAGCGCGTCGACGACCTTGCCCCGCGGCGTTTCGATCGTATCCAGGGCGACCGAACCAACGATCACCAGACTCATTTCGTCTCGCCTTTGTCGCCTGGGTTTTGAGGCAATCCCTGTTGCGGTGGTTGAGCCGTCGCGGTTGAATCTATATATTCGGCGGCGGGCTGCCTGGCACCGGTTCCGACTTTGTTGAGGCGGTTGATGGCGATCAGGATCGCCAGCAGCGCAAGGCCCATGATGATCAGCCGCTTCCAGTTATAGGCGCTTTTCCGCCGTTCATTCAGGCGTTCGCGGTATTTGTCGTCCAGATCGGTCATCACGCCTCCTCAGGACCTTAATTCAGCCAGGAATTCGGCAAAGCGACTTACGCCCTTCTGAAGGTTTTCCATGCTGTTGGCGTAGGAA
This sequence comes from Candidatus Cloacimonadota bacterium, assembly GCA_029565595.1. Classification (GTDB taxonomy): domain Bacteria; phylum Cloacimonadota; class Cloacimonadia; order Cloacimonadales; family Cloacimonadaceae; genus Syntrophosphaera. The sequence goes on along the minus strand of JAKQNV010000043.1, from coordinate 13,046 downwards.
AAGCGGACGTTGGTCCCGATCCCGAAAGAATCTCCGGCCACCAGCGCCACATGGTGTTTTTCCAGCAGCAGGTTGCAGAATTTATCGGCGTTGTCTATGCCCTTGGTGTTGTTTTGCAAGTACCAGCCGATGTTGGGCATGATGTAAAAAGCGCCCTGGGGCTTGAAACAGCTGATGTGGGGCAGTTTGCACAGTTCGTCATAGAGGAAATTTCGGCGGGATTCGAATTCCACACGCATCCTTTCAATTGACTCGTCCTCTTCGTTCAGGGCGGTCACACAGGCTTTCTGGGTGATGGAATTGACGCAGGACGTGGCGTGTTCCTGCACCCTTCCGGCGGCGGCGATGATGTGTGCCGGGCCGGCCGCGTAACCCAGGCGCCAACCCGTCATGGCGTAGGCTTTGGAAACGCCGTTGATGACGACGGTCTGTTCCAGCATTTCCTTGCTCAGGGAGGCGATGGACACGTGTTTGACTCCGTCATAGACAAGGCGTTCGTAGATCTCGTCGGAGATGACCAGGATGTTGTTTTGCAGGCAGATCTCCGCCAATGATTCCAGTTCCGCTTTGGAATAGACGGCTCCGGTGGGATTGTTGGGGCTGTTCAGCAGCAGGACTTTGGCGCAGGGATTCACCGCCAGCGCGGTTTTCAGTGAGTTTGCCGTGATCTTGTAATCATCCTCTTCCAGGGTGGGGATGATCACCGGTTCGGCGTTTGCCAGCATCGCCTGGTAGGGATAGCTGACCCAGTAGGGGGCAGGCATCAGCACCTGGTCCTGGGAGTCGCAGACCGCGATTAAAATGTTCAGGATGGAGGCCTTGGCGCCGGGCGAGACCAGGATTTGCTTCGGTTCGTAACTCAAGCCGTTTGCCCTTTGCAGTTTGTCGCAGATTGCCTGGCGCAGTTCGATGATCCCGGAATTGGCAGTGTACCTGGTAAAATTGGCGTCGATGGCCGCGTGGGCAGCCTTCTTGATGTATTCAGGGGTGTTGAAATCCGGTTCGCCGACTCCGAAATTGACCACATCGATCCCGGCGGCTTTCATTTCCTTGGCCTTGGCCGAAAGCGTAAGCGTGGGCGAGGGTTTGACGAGTTTGATCCGGTTGGAAAGTTTGACAGCCATGCTAACCTCTATTTTGCTTTATTTATTTGACATAAGTAATACCAGGGCGCAGGTGTTGACGATGTCCTCAGATGAACAGCCCCGCGAAAGGTCGCAGACAGGTGCGGCCAGTCCCTGGATGATTGGTCCGATGGCCTCGGCCCTGGCAAAGCGCTGGACCAGTTTGTAGCCGATATTTCCCGCTTGCAGGTCCGGGAAGATCAGTGTGTTGGCGTGTCCCGCGACTTCGCTGCCAGGGGCCTTTCTGGCCGCCACTTCGGGAATGACCGCGGCGTCCAGCTGCAATTCGCCTTCGAACGCGAAATCGACTTTCCGCTCGCTGAGGATGGACTTCGTTTCCAGAACCTTGTCCACCAGTTCGTGTTTTCCGCTGCCCAGAGTGGAAAAGGAAAGGAGCGCCACTTTGGGTTCGTCGCCCAAAATCGCTCTACGGGTGTTGGCGGTGCTGACTGCGATATCGGCAAGTTGCGCAGCGTCCGGTAAGGGAACTACAGCGCAGTCCGCAAAAAGGAAAACAGCCGGTTCCCCGCGAAAGTCCGGAACCACCATGATAAAACAGCTGGAAACGGTCTTCAATCCGGGGGTGACACCCACTACCTGCAAAGCAGCGCGCAGGACATCCGCCGTCGTGTGTTCAGCTCCAGCCACCATGCCGTCTGCGAGGCCGAATTTGACCAATAAAGCGCCAAAATAGAGTTCGTCGCGGACGGTCTCTTGCGCCTGTTCCAGCGTGACGCCTTTCTCCTTGCGCTTTTCGTAGAAAAACTGGGCATATTTATCGATATCCGGATATGTATGCGGATCAAGTACTTGCGCGGCTCCGATATGCAAATTTAAAGAACGGGCTTTCTGATCAACAGTGTCAGGATTGCCAACCAGGATGACAGACGCGAGGTTTTCACTCAGAATCTGGGCTGCCGCCCGGAGAGTTCGTTCGTCGGAGCTTTCCGGAAGGACAATGCGCCCGTTCTTGCGTTTGGCCCGGGTTTTCAAATCTTCAATGATATTCATGTTCCAGTTCCAGTATCGTTTTCTATTACAATTTTGGAGATGTCCGCCACACGCAGGAATTCACCCTTGATCTCGTTAAGCAGCGCATAGCGGTTTTTGCGCAGAGCCTCATCATCGCAATTGACCAGGACCGCGTCAAAGAAGTTATCAATATGCCCGCCATATTCCACGAGAAGTGTTATTGCCTGGGTGAAATCCTTGTCTTTCAATCTGGAATCGATTGCCAGTCGTAGCTCCTGCAAGCGGCTGTACAGGATTTTTTCAGCCTCTTCGGTCAACAGCGTTTCGTCAATTTTCGTGAAAGAGTCTGCTTCGGAGATGATATTCGCCACGCGTTTGAAACCGATCACGAGGCGGAGGAAATCCTCCCGGCCTTTGAAGCTTTGCAGCGCCTGGGTACGCCTTTTTAACTCAGCCAGGTTGCCCAGGGCAAAGTGCATGACGCTGTCGATAACATCGTAGTCCAGCTCCATCTGCCGCAGCAGCCATTCCACCCTCTGTTGGAAAAAGAGACGCACGTCGTTTTCAGCAGTCTTGGTCAGTTCGGCGTCAGTTTTAGCTTCCTGCAGGGCATAAGCAATCACAGCCGCCAATTCCAGATCCCAGCCGCATTCCACAATGATCTGCACGACTCCGTTGGCGGCGCGGCGCAGGGCAAAGGGATCGGCGGATCCTGTGGGTATTTGTCCGACTCCGATGATGCCGCAAACGCTGTCCAATTTGTCCGCAACAGCGACTACAGAACCACACAGAGTCCGGGGTAGGCCGTCGTTCGTTCCGCGCGGCTTGTAGTGTTCATAGATCCCAGTAGCCACTTCCGTCGGTTCGTTGCTGGCCAGAGCGTATTGCTGGCCGATGTAGCCCTGTAATTTGGTGAATTCTTTCTCGCCGAGCATGGTGGTCACGAGATCTGCCTTGCACAGTTTGGCCGTGCGCAGGACCAGCTCTTTCTGTTGTGGCTCAAAGTCCAGCGCAGAGCATATAAAGCCGGAAAGATTCTGGATCCGCCTGCTTTTGGCCGCTATCGTCCCCAACTTGGACTGGAAAACCACCTCCTCCAATTTGGGCAGGTAACTCTCCAGAGGAACGCGCGTGTCTTCCTGAAAATACCACAAAGCGTCATCCAGCCTGGCAGTGACGACTTTTTCATTGCCCTTGCGGATGATGTCCGAGCAGGCCGGATCGCCGTTGGAGATGAAGACGAATTTATTGCTCAGGCGGCCGGAGCGGTCCTGCACGGAGAAGTATTTCTGGTTCTGGCTGATGGTGGAGGTGATGATCTTTTCCGGAAGTTTGAGGAATTCGGGAGAAAACTCTGCCACCACAGCGGTGGGAAACTCCACCAGATCGGTGACAGTATCGATCAAGCGCTCGTCCGGGATGACTTGATATTCGGTATCTTTCAGCGCTCCCGCCAATTCCTGCGCGAGTTTTGCCTTGCGGGCGGATCTCTCGGGCAACACAGCCTGGCCACGTAAAACCTCGAAATAATCTGCAGGGGCCTTGACCGTAAGTTTGGAGTCCAGGCCCAGATAGCGGTTGCCGAAGCTGAAATTTCCGCTTGCGATGCCGGCGACGCTGACCGGGATGACCTCGTTTCCCCACAGCAGGCACAACCAGCGCAAGGGTCGCGAAAATCCAAGTTTAGAATCGTTCCACACCATTGTTTTGGGAAAGGGGATACGCGGCAGAAGATCCAGGATCCAGTCTTTGAGGATGTCAACCGTAGCGCGGCCATTCTGGACCAGATCCACGGCGATGAACTCACCTTTTTCGGTCTTTTCGACGTAGATATCTTCCGGTGCGGCGGAATTCTTCTTTAAAAAGCCCGTTCCCGCAGGCAGTAAATTGCCTTCAGCATCCAAAGCAATCACCTTGGCGGGCCCTATTTTGGTCAGATGCAGATCAGCCTGCGTTTCCTGGACACCGTTGGCAAGCAGGAAAAACCTGCGGGGAGTCGAGCTGACCTGCAGGCCGGAGTATTCCAGGGCGGAATCCCGCATCAGTTTGATAAAAGAGCCGCGGATATAGTCTTCTGCAGGCTGCAGATGCGAGGGCGGTATCTCCTCGACCCCGATTTCCACTAACAGATCACGCATTTGGCGGGTCAGGTGTCAAGGGGTTTAAAACTCGTATTTGAGGCTGAGTTGGTTCACAAGGCCCAGGTCACCGTAAGAACTGACGCCGTAATCCACCACATAGTTGCGCCATTTCCATCCCGCGCCCAGGGAAAATCCTGACAGGAACGCGAAGCTGCCGCCGTTGTAGCCTTCCGCGGCGTTAGTGCGAAAGCCCGCACGCAAGTCCAGAGCGGGCGTAAGGCTGTATTCCACGCCGGCTTTGACCACCACGTTTTCTCCGTTGGCCTTGCTGACTTCCGCGAGCGCATTCACTTGCGGATTGAACTTGTAGGTCAGTCCCGCGGCGTAGGTGACTGGCATTTTTTCCTTGTAGCCGCTTTTGGAATAGTACTTTACCTGGACGCCCACATTGCGTACGCTCAAACCCACTTTCACTTTTTCGTTGGCGGGGTGGTGTATGAGGCCCAGATCGAGCAAAATGGCCGCAGCCGAGCTGTTGTCGATCTGGTCGTAAACGACCTTGAAGGAGCCTCCGGCGTCGATGGCATCGGAGATATATTTCGATACGGATGTGCTGGCAATGAGATTGTAGGCGCCAAACGTTTCTCCGGTTTCGATGATCTCACCGTTCTGGTCGATGTCGGTGCGCTCGATGGAACCCATGTTCATGTATTTCAAGGCGAAACCCCAGGCGGTGAACCTGTTTTTGGGCCACAGATATTGCAGCTGGCCACCCTGGCCGCCTTCGAAATAATTGGAATAGGTGCTCCCGATTTCATTGCCGTCGATCCTGATGATGGCCGCGGGATTGAAATGCAGGCCGTCCGGATTTTGGGCCTGGCCGGTGAGCGCCTGGCCCAGGGCGATGGCGCGGGCGGAATAGACGATTTTCAGGGTCGCGAAGCCGGTGGTTCCGGCAGCGTCGTTGACGGCCGCCAGGGGGCTCAACGCCAGGCTAAGCGCGCAGGCTGTCAGCGATAAGATCTTCAATTGTAAGGACATGGGTGTATAATTCCGTTTCGTTCTTAGAGTTTAAAAGTGCTTTGCGGTTTACGTCCTGCCTGAGATATTCCGACATAGAACGTAAAATTTGCATATATTCCCTGCTCGAACTTTGGGGTACGGCGATCATAAAGACCATCTGCACTGGCAGGTCGTCCACACTCTGAAATTCCAGCGGTTCACGGGCCAGGCAGACCGCACTTTTCAGGTGGGATACGGTCAGGTCCCGCGCGTGGGGTATCGCGACGCCCTTGCCGATTCCGGTGCTCATGATCTCTTCGCGGCCTTTTACAGCTGCAAGAAACCGGTCCGGAAAACTCAGGCATCCGCTTTCAGCCAAGAGGTTGGTCAGATATTCCAAACAGGCGGATTTGGAGGCAAATCCGTCCACGATTTTCACTAATTCCGGTTGGAAAAGTCTGCTCATCTTCTCCCCATATTTATAGTAAGAAGCATCATTTCCCAATGGCAGATTCCGTCAACCAAATTCTGCCGGGCCTTGATTCCTGCCTGATCAAGACCCCATTCTTGACTGTATTTTGAGATTCCACTCAGAGATCATGGATTTGGTTTTTCTGCTTTACGGAGGTTTTTGGCAGGCCTTTTTTTCCGTTGCCGTCTGTTTCGGCCCTTTGAACCAGCCCCAGAGTCTCCTGGGTACTCACCGAATACTTCCCGTCCGTTTGGCGGGAACTCGGGCGGAAGCTAGCGAGAGGTTGACTGGAAGGTTCTAAGGGCGGCAAAAAGCTGCCGAGCCTGCTTGTTTAGCAGCGAGAGGCTTTTGCAGCCAAGAAGATTATCTGGCTTTTTGATAATGGGATTCAGGCTTGAGCGGAATTATTCGCTTGACTGAAACACTTTCCATATTAGATGGGAAAAAAAGTATCCTTAAGAGGAGTATCCAATGGACAAGAAAAAGATCCTATCTATAATAGCGGGAGTCGTAGTGGTATTGGTTGGCCTGTTTTTCGGGGTCAACATCAATTCCAAGGACGGCAAGATCACGACCCCCGACGGCAAGGAATTTGTCGGTCTGCCCGGCCAGCAAGGCTTTACTACGAATAACATGCTGGGTATGCTGAACGCCAACAATTACACTGTTTACGTCACTAAATCCGGTAAAAAATACCATACTGAGAATTGCAGGTATGTCCTGGGCAAGAAGATCTCCCTGACCCGCCAAGAGGCTATCGATGAGGGTTATACCCCCTGCAAAAGGTGCAAGCCCGACGAAAACACAGGAATCTGGCAACCGCAACCCCCAACCGGCACCAAAACACCACAGCAGACGGATAAGTCCACCGAAAAGCAATCCGAGAAAAAGACAGACAGAAACAACCAGGACGACATTATTCTCGAGTAACAGCCCGCACTGAATGACAAGCCATTATCCTGCTGAGGATTGGCAGTCCTTACTGCTGTAATCATTTCCCCGCCAGGCTGGTTCGCGTAATTCCTCAAAGCTGAACGATATGCCGTTGTGCAGGTAAGCACGCAATCAGGCGGTATTTCTATCCTTTACGGAAAATCAGCAGGCGGTTCTGCACCGTATTGGCTAAGCCGGGACGGCTGATTTCAGTGGGCGCTCAAATCCATTAAAAGACATGCTTTTTGGCAATATCCTGTCTTGAAATCACAAAGGCAGATCTTGTGGCAAGGATCGCACTGAGGAGGGCGCTGAAGTTTTTCCTTGAATAAAAATCGGCTTTGAATATTTTGGGTTATCTAGAGAAAAATCCTTGTCTGAAAGGAGTCCGATCATGAGAGTTATAGAAGGCAACCTGGTTTCCAAGGGCTATCGTTTTGCCCTGGTCGTGAGCCGGTTCAACGAACTTATCAGCCGCAAGTTGCTGGAAGGGGCGCAGGATTGCCTGCTCCGGCACGAAGTGCGTGAGGAAGATATAACGGTCCTGTGGGTGCCGGGAGCTTTCGAGATCCCGCAGGTCGCGCTGGAAGCCGCGAAAAACGGAAATTTTGACGCTGTGATCTGCCTTGGCGCGGTGATCCGCGGCGGAACCCCGCATTTTGAATATGTGGCGTCGGAAGTAAGCAAGGGCATCGCACAGGTCGCCCTAAGCCAGCCAAAACCGGTGATCTTTGGTGTCCTGACCACTGACACGGTCGAACAAGCCCTGGAGCGCGCCGGAACGAAAGCCGGCAACAAAGGATTTTCCGCGGCCAGCTCCGCCCTGGAAATGCTCAACCTGATGGCGGCACTGCATGGGACAAAGGCGTAAAGCCCGCGAACTTGCGGTGCAGACGCTTTACGCGCTGGATTTTGCCGACATCGGCGGGGAATTCAGCGAATACGAATCGCTCAACAAATATCCCGAAATCCTGGACCAGCTTGCCGAAAGGGAAGTTCTGGAAAACGCCGACAGTGTCCTTGGGTTTGCTGAGGATCTGGTAAAAAATACCATTATCAACCTGCAGGGGATTGACGCGGAGATCGAAAAACACAGCGAGCACTGGCGCATCGGCAAAATTGACCATCTGGATCTCAGCATCCTGCATATCGCGGTTTACGAACTGGTTTTCACCGATACGCCCCCGCCAGTGGTCATCAACGAAGCGTTGGAAATCGCCAGGAAATACAGCAGCGAAAGCAGCGGAAAGTTCCTCAACGGGATACTCGACGCAGTCAATAAAGAACTGCGGGAAAGGGAGCAGCTTGAAGGAACCAGGATCTAGAAAGTGGATATGAACCAATATTCCGTTCTGACATGCTCGCTGGGCGTTTTTGCTTACAACGAGGCCGGCAATATTACTGCCCTGCTGGAAGCTTTATGCTCACAGAAACTATCCCGGACCCGGATCGCCGAGATCATTGTCGTATCCAGCGCCAGTACCGACGGCACGGATGAACTGGTGCAGGATTTCGCGCTTACCCATCCCCAGGTCCGGTTGATCCGCCAGGCCAGCCGGGAGGGAAAGTCTTCCGCCATCAACCTCTTTCTGGCAGAGGCGAAATCCGAGATCCTGGTAGTGATTTCCGGCGATGTGATACCTGCCGAAAACACCATTGAGAGACTGGTCTCTGCCTTTGCCGATCCGCGGGTCGGAGCGACCGGCGGAAGGCCTGTCCCGGTAAACGATCCCCATACTTTTATGGGCTACGCGGTCCACATGCTCTGGCGCCTGCATCACCGCATGGCGCTGATCTCCCCGAAATTGGGCGAAATGATCGCTTTCCGCAAAGTCTTGGACAGCATTCCGGCCGATTCGGCAGTCGACGAAGCCAGCATCGAAGCCATTGTGCGCGCCAAAGATCTGAAACTGCGTTACCTTCCCGAGGCGATCATTCACAACAAAGGTCCGGAAAACTTGCGCGATTTCATCAAACAACGGCGCCGCATCCAGAACGGGCATCTCTGGCTGATGAAGAAGCAAGGCTACAGGGTGGTTTCGCAAAATAGCGGAACCCTGCTCTGGATCCTGCTGCAGGAGATCCGTGAATATCCGCTGGCGACGGCCAGAGTGGTCGCGGTGATGGCTTTGGAAATGTACTGCCGCCTGTTGGGCAGCATAGATTTTCACATCAAGGGCAAAAACCCCTTTGCCTGGGATATCGCCCAATCGGCCAAGAACCTGAAAGCTCCCACGGAAAAAAAATGATCGGATTACTGTTCAGAATGCTCGGCTACTGGCTGATGAAGCATATCGGCTTTCCCCGGCTGCTGCCGATGAATTACACGGTCAGCCTTCTCTACACCTGCAATTCGCGCTGCAGCACCTGCAATATCTGGAAGAAAAAAGCCCGCGATTTTTCGGTGGATGAATACGCCAAAACATTTAAAGGCATCGGCAGGACGCCTTACTGGATCACGTTCAGCGGGGGAGAGCCGTTCTTAAGGCAAGATTTGGTGAAGATCGTGGAAACCATTTACAGCATTTCCCAGCCGCACATTATCAACATTCCCACCAACGGCATCCTAACCAACGCGATCGTGGAAAACACCGCCGCCATCGCCAAAGCCTGCCCCAAAGCCCAGATCATCATCAACGTTTCCCTCGACGGCATCGAAGACCAGCACGACACCATCCGCAACGTTCCCGGGAATTTTAAAAAAGCGGTGGCGACCTTCCAGAGACTAAAAGCCCTCAATATCCCCAACCTGGCTGTGGGCATCCATACCGTCATCTCGCAGTTCAACGTGGAAACCTTTCCCGGCATCGCCAACGAACTCATGCGCCTCAAACCAGATTCCTACATCACCGAAATCGCCGAGGAACGCGTGGAACTGGACACCATGGGCACAAATATCACGCCCAGCTTGGTGGCCTACAAGTCCGCCGTCGATTTTCTGATCCACCGCATCAAGAATGAAAAATACAAGGGCATGAACAAAATCACCATGGCTTTCCGGATCGAATACTACAACCTCGTCAAAAAGATCATGCGCGATAAAAGGCAGGTCCTGCCTTGCTATTCGGGCGTGGCCTCGGCCCAGATCTCACCCGACGGCGATCTCTGGAGTTGCTGCATCAAAGCGCGCAGCTTGGGCAATCTGCGCCAGCACAAATACAATTTCCGCAAGATCTGGTTCAACCACGACGCCGAGCTGGAGCGCCGCCAGATCCATAAAAGGCATTGCTGGTGCCCGCTGGCCAACGCCGCCTATACGAACATGCTGATGGATCTGCCCACGCTGTTCCGCGTTTTCTGGCGCAGTTCGGTCCGCTGGTGGAGTTGACATGATCACGATCCAAAGTAAATTTTCCCAGGCTCCCCAAAGCATCTGCGAATACCAAGCCTCCCGGGACGGCCGTTACGGCTGGCTGCTCTGCACTTTGCACCAGGAACAGGATCACCAGTTGGAAGAGATCCAGGCCGAGATCAAACTGGAGATCATGAACTCCGGTGTGCAAAACATCAGCAAGATGGAAATCGAGAACTGGCTGAAGACCTATTTCAACGACCTGCACTGGAAACTGCACGCCCGCTTCCGCAAATCCGAACTGCAGGAAAAGGGGATCTCCCTGCTCTTTGCCGTCATCTATGACTGTGAGGTTTATTTTGTCCAATTCGGTCGGCTTTTTGCCGCCATCGCCAGGGGCAAGAAAAAGTTGGAGGCGGTCGGCAAACATTGGAAAAATTACCACGTCGGGTCTTTGAGCGAGCTGGGCCTATTGGGATGCCTGGAAGAAGACATCAAGGTCCGCACCCAGCACCTCCACCTGGCCGAAAACGAAAGCCTGATCATCCTGCCCGGCCACATCGCCGGCAAAGTCCTGGAAAACCTGGAGGAAAACTCCAGCCTGCGGCCCTTGATCGAATCCTACAGCGGAATGCCCGGCTCCCTCTGGATGATCCTGAAGAACATGCCCCAACTCGTGAAGGCCAAAAAGCGCCGGCTGACCAAACTGGAGGTCAGTTCCATCATTCTCCTGGGCGCGACATTTCTGGCCGTGCTCTACATGGCTTTTGGCAACAGGCTCCTGGATGTCCTGTTCCACCGGGTGCGCAAAGAAGTGATCGCCGGACCGATTAAAGAAGTGCGCCAAAACCTGATCGAAGACGTGGGCAGCGTCGTCAACTCTCCTGCCCGCCGCATCGAGCTGGCCGTGGAATGGAGCGCTCCCATGGATTATGAGATCACCGCGGTGCCGGTCTTTGATCTGAAGAACATCTACCTCGCCAGCCACGACGATCTGGTCGCCTATAGCAAAAATACCCATGGCCAGCTTTGGCAGAAAGCTTTTGCCCAGAAGATCGTCAGCGTTTTACCCAACGATGCCGGGATCGCTGTTTGCCTGGAATCCTCCCAGACCGTTTGCCTGGACGCCCAGGGCAAGGAATTGTGGTCGCGCGATCTGGCAACTTCCTGCGAACGTGCCGCGCAAAATCCTTTGTGCGAGATCACCTATGAGGACGACAAACGGATCAACCGCAGCATCATGGTCGTCTCCGGCGATCAGGCCATCAGCGTGGTGGACAGCCGCAACGGAGAACAAATGAGCGAACTCAAATTGAAAGAAAAACTCCGCTATCTCTCCGCTTACGACGACCTGGATTCCTGCTTTTACGCCGTAATGGGCAATTGGCTCCTCTGCCTCCGGCTCAAGATAGTCAATTGAAAACGCGGTTCCTGACTCTGCTCGTTGCTTCGCTTGCCTTGTGTGGAGCGTTGTATCCGGTCACCGGAACGGCGGCGCGCACCGGGTTTGCCAGGATGCAATACGACGGTGGCGGAGATTGGTACAACGACCCCGAGATCCTTCCCAACCTGGCGCGCTATGCCAATTCGGTCCTGAACACCGATTTTCCGATCGACCAGAATGTGGTCAAAGCCAGCGACGCCAAGCTGTTCGACTACCCCTTCGTTTTTATCACCGGACACGGCAACATCCGCTGGGAGGACCGTGAGGTCGAAAACCTGCGTAATTGGATGCTACGGGGAGGTTTCCTCTATGCCGATGACGATTATGGCATGGACCAATCTTTCCGGCGCGAGATAAAAAGGGTGTTTCCAGAGCTCGAATTGGTCGAACTGGACAGTTCGTTTCCCCTTTTCACCTGCTTTTACGATTTCAGCGCGGGTTTGCCCAAGATCCACGAGCATGACGCAAAACCGCCCCAGGCCTTTGGGATCTTTGACGAGAACGGGCGCTTGATGTGCCTCTATACTTACGAAACGAACATCAGCGACGGCTGGGCCGATCCCGCCACGCACAAAGATCCTCCCGAAGTGCGGGACACGGCGCTGCGTTTTGGCTGCAATATAGTCTATTACCTCATTTCACGGGGCTAATATGCGCATCTGCGTGCTCTCCGATGTCCACTGTAAATACGCGGCAGAAACGGCTTCCGACAGGCTGAACGAAGAACTGACGCTGTCCTTTTTGAAGGAATCAATCGGAAAGTATGACCTGATGGTGCTCAACGGCGATATTTTCGATCTCTGGTTTGATTGGAAATACACGATCATCAAGCAGTATTTCCCAATTCTGCGCCGCCTGGCCGAGATCGGCGAGAACTGCTGCAGACTCATACTGACCAGCGGTAACCACGATTTCTGGTTCAACGGCTTTCTCAAGACCTATATCGGGATCGAAATCCACCCGGAGCAATTCAGTTTGCAGGCGGATGGACATAAATTGCTCTTTACCCATGGCGACCTGCACACGGTCAATGACCTTCGCTACAAGATTTTCCGCCGCATTATCCGGCTTCCGTTGGTGAAGGGCCTTTTCTCCATCCTGCATCCGGATCTGGCTTTGTCCCTGGGCAGGAGGATGTCCCGCTCCAGCCGCCTGCGTAAGGTTTCACACCTTTTGCAGACCAAGAAAAGCGCGGGGCTGGTCAGATACGCTCAATCCCAGATCCAAAGCGCCAAATATGACATTGTCTGCATGGGACACAGCCATAAGCCGCAGGTAAGGGAACTTTCGGGAGGTATATATGTCAACAGCGGCGATTGGGTCGTCCACCACAGTTACGTGGAGATCATCGACGGCAACATAGATCTTAAGACATACAGCAAAGGAGTGTGATTATGACACGGCTTTACACAAAACTGGCTATTGCTGCGATCCTGGCCTTCAGCCTCAGCTTGCTGAATTGCCAGACCAACCAGACAGAGAAGCAGGAGCCCGGCAATCAGGAGAAATCAATGCAAGAAACACCAAAGACCGTCAAGGCGGTCATGGCCACCACCTACGGCAACATAGAGCTCGAGCTCTGGCCCGGGATCGCGCCCAAGACGGTCGAAAACTTCGTTAAACTGGGCAAGGAAGGCTTTTACGACAAGACCTATTTCCACCGCGTCATTCCGGATTTCATGATCCAGGGCGGCGACCCCAACACCAAGGACAGCGACCGTTCCAA
>JAKQNV010000041.1 GCA_029565595.1 Candidatus Cloacimonadota bacterium | reverse complement strand
TGCAAACTTTACACTGGACTATTTCCTCGCTTTGGTCGAGAATTGCGTCGCCAAGGGACCGCGCAGCGTGAAAAGCCTGCTCACCCAGGAACAAACCATCCCCGGTTTGGGAAACTCCGTGGCTCAGGACATCATGTTCAAAGCCCGCCTGCATCCGCGGCAGGAACTGTCCCTGCTCAGTTTGGCCGAACTTAAAACCCTCTTTAAAAGCATTGTGAATGTCGTGAGGGAGGTCACGGAAGCCGGCGGACGCGACGACGAGACGGATCTCTTCGGACAGCAGGGAAAATACCGGCGCCTGATGCATAGCAAAGCCGCTGGCCAGCCTTGCCCGGTTTGCCAGGCGACGGTCCAGAAGATCCAGTATTTGGGCGGTGCCTGCTATTTCTGTCCTTCCTGCCAGGCTCTCCGTAAAAACTAACCGAGGTCAGGGCTGCTTCCACTCAGCCTAGGGACCGATACCACAGGTTAGGATCCTTCAGGCCGGACCTGTTGACAAACGTCAACAACGGGGGAAAAAAAACCTCAAAATAATTATCGAAATCCTGCCTGCTTGCCCAAAACAGATTTACGCAGAAATAAAAAAACGTGGGAGTCGCCGGGCGGCGGTCCCACGTTAGGAGGGCATTCTATGTAGGGTCTGTAGGCTGAAAGTAGAATGTAGCCAAACTGGATTTTTGTCAAGCTTCGTTTTTTACAAATAGACCGCCAGGCTCAGATATACTACAACGAATATCTATAGATCCGGGTTTTGGCCCCGGTAGGCTCAAATCCGTCTTCGATCCTCTCCCAGCCATACTTTTCGTAATATCCGTCATGGCCGGTAGTGAGATAGACATTCCGGAAACCCAGTTCCGCAGCCAGCCGGACACCGTGATTAAGCAGTTTTTGTCCCAGTCCGCAGCCACGTTCAGCCGGTTCTATGAAATGGCAGGCATACCAGGGCCAGAGGTCATGGCGGCTGATAAAATCGTTGGCGATCAGCGCCCCGCAGCCTGCGATCCTGTTACCCGCCAGCAGCAGAAAAAAGCGCGGCAACTGTGTTCCGTAATGCTCGATAGCGTCCCGGTAAAAGTCCAGGTTTTCCGGTCTCCCCCATTTGCCATGGATGTAGCGCACCGCTTCTTCCAGTCCCCCGGGATAGTTGTGGACGTCCACGATACTGTAAACGTTTTCAGCCATTGTTTTTCTCTCCCTGCGCACTTGGTGTGTCTCCATAAAAAATAACGCGGGGATCACCGGGCGGTGTCCCCACGTTTCGGAGGGCATTCTATGTAGGGTCTGTAGGTAAAACCCATATTCTTTCCGGGCCATTTTCTGTCAAGAAAAAATATCGCATCTAACCTTCATGTGTTTCTGAAATTGGATGTTACCTGATCAGCAGGCTAACTTTTTATTGACAGCAAGACGCTGCCGGGATTGTGGAATTTGAGTCGATCACACCGAATTTCATACTTTTTAACGCGCGGCCTGGCCGCGTCCGATAGCGATTTTAGGCATATATATAGAATTAGAGAGGAAACAAATGCACAGCAAAACCAAGGCTCTGCTCCTCGCTTCCGCGCTGCTGCTCGTGGCCGGACTGCTTTCCGGAGCGTATCTTCGCTTCCAGCCGGTCAGCCTGTCGCAGCCGGACGGGACCAAACTGGATCTCTTTGCCAGCGGTGACGAATATTACAACTGGCTGCACGACAAGGACGGCTATACGGTCCGGCAAAACGACAGCGGCTGGTACGTCTATCTGCGCGCGAGAGCCAACGGCGAACTCATCTACACCGATTACATCGTCGGTAGGGACGATCCCTCCAAAGTTGATTTGACCCCCTGGGCAAACATCTCCCCGCAAAAGATGGGTGAGATCCGCAAACAAGCCACTCTCCAATTGCGCGAGATCGGCAGCGGCAGGGCGCCCACCAGCGGCACGCTCAACAATATCTCGATCTTCATCCGCTTTTCCGACCAGACGGAATTTGGCCAGACCATCTCCACCTACAGCTCAATGTTCAATGGCAGCTCCGGAAACACCATGCAATCCTATTTCCTGGAGGCGTCCTACACCGCGCTGAACATCAGCACCAGCTTCTACCCCACACCCACTACCTACGTGGTCAGCTGGCAGGATTCGCATCCCCGGGGCTATTACAGCCCATACAGCTCCAGTAACACGATCGGCTACAGCAATGACAGCCAAAGGACGGACCGCGAATTCACACTATTGGTGAACGCCGTGAACGGAGTCAGTTCGCAGATCCCGACCAGCCTGGCTTTGGACGGCGACAACGATGGGATGGTGGATAACGTTTGCTTCATCATCAAGGGCACCACGGACGGCTGGGCCGAACTGCTCTGGCCGCATCGCTGGTCGATCTACGACAGGTATGTCTACATCAACGGCAAACGGGTCTACGATTTCAATTTCCAACTTTCGGATTTTCTTTCCAGCAGCGGCGTCGGAGTCCTCTGCCATGAAATGTTCCATTCCCTCGGCGCTCCCGACCTCTATCATTACAGCTACGACGGTTTTGTTCCTGTGGGCCCCTGGGACATCATGGAAAACGACGCCAATCCGCCGCAGCACATGGGCGCCTACATGAAATACCAGTATGGACACTGGATCTCCTCCATTCCGGTCATCTCCGTCTCCGGCACCTATACGCTCAATCCTTTGACATCCGCGACCGGACAGTGTTACCGGATCAACTCCCCCAATTCTTCCAGCGAGTATTTCGTGGTCGAATTCCGCAAAGACGCCGGCACCTTCGAAAGCAGCCTGCCGGGTAGCGGAATGCTGATCTACAGGATCAATCCTGCCTACGAAGGCAACGCGGACGGCCCGCCGGACGAGGTTTATGTTTTCCGTCCCGGAGGCACTCCTTCTGCGAATGGAACCGTCAACTCCGCCAATTTCAGCACCCAGACCGGCCGGACCAGTTTCAACAACA
Organism: Candidatus Cloacimonadota bacterium; assembly: GCA_029565595.1. Lineage (GTDB taxonomy): Bacteria > Cloacimonadota > Cloacimonadia > Cloacimonadales > Cloacimonadaceae > Syntrophosphaera. The sequence goes on along the minus strand of JAKQNV010000041.1, from coordinate 1,254 downwards.
CCACCAATCCCTACGGTTTCCTCACCGACGGCACCCTGGCCGGTGTATCCCTTTCCTCGATCAGCAGCAGCGCCGGCAGTACCATGACCTTTTACTGCAGTTTGGGCAACGAACCGCTCAACCTCACCGGCGAATCCTCCGGAGGCGTCGTAAATCTGGCCTGGCAGGCGCCGGCAACCGGCACTCCCTCCAGCTACAAGGTCTATCGCAACAGCGCATATCTCGGCACCACGACCAGCCTTAACTACACCGACTCCGCCGTGACGGTTGGCGCCACTTACAACTATTACGTGACCGCCGTATATACCAGCCCGGCCTTTGAATCGCAGCCTTCGAACACGGTGAGCGTGACCGTCAATAGCTGGGTCTCGGTGGAGATCGGGACCGGTACTTCAAGCAACGGCACCTCCGCGGCCTGCCCGATCAACATCTATTACGACAGTTTACACGGGCAAGCCGTCTATAAAGCTTCCGAACTCACCGCCGCCGGCATTACCGGTCCGGTCAACATCACCAGGATCGGATTCTACGTCACCAACGCGCCCAGCGAAGCCTTGCCCAACTTCGTGATCAGGATGAAGCATACGACAGCCACCAATGTGTCCAGCTGGCAAACTGCCACGGACATGGTCACCGTCTACAGTTCATCTTCCTATACCCCGACGGCCGGCGGATACGACATGCTGACCCTCACGACACCATTTACCTGGAACGGAACCAACAACATCGTGATCGACACGGCGTTCAGCCCCGTTACGCAATGGAGCACCAGCGGAACGACACGCTATACCGCGACAACCAACGGCTACCGCTATGTCCGCGCCGACGGAACTGACCAGACCAACATTTTCACTGGGGGCTCCACTTCCAATAATCGTCCCAATGTGCGGCTCACTTACGAAGTGCAGGTCGACGCTCCGGAAATCACCGTGGATCCTCTTTCCCTGACCTTCGGCGCGGTGGAGGTCGGCTCAACCGGAGTGCAGCAGTTCACGATCCAAAACTCTGGAACGGCCGCCCTCACCGGCACGGTAACGACGCCCACGGGTTATTCTGTGGCCGAAGCGACAACCAGGCAAGCCCCTTCCCAAGCGGTAAAGAGCGATCCCTCCCTTGGACTGGCCAACGGCGAATCCCGCAACACGCTGAGTTTCAACATCGCCGCCGGAGTCACCAAGACCTACAACCTGACCTTCGCGCCCACCGCGGTCACCACTTACAATGGGAATGTTGTGATCACCAGCAACGACGCGG
>JAKQNV010000031.1 GCA_029565595.1 Candidatus Cloacimonadota bacterium | reverse complement strand
CAGGATATCCCGCTGCAGCTCTTTGGCCATTTCTACAGCACTCTGGCCCCTGGCGATTCCGGACATGACAATAGCGTCGGTCCGTCTCCAGATGTGCTTCTCCAGGTTCCAGATGCGGTCGCTCAAGGTCAAGCCGTCCGTTCCGATCCTTTTCCAGACGTGATCCACCGCTGCCAGGGGCAAGGTCCGGAACTCAGGGCTGACCAGAGTGGCGTCATACCCATTGCTGGCCAAGAGCATCGTATCAGCCATTTCCGAGATCTCCGCTGCATTCAGGGTGACCAGGTTCATCCCTTCTTTGAGGGCGTCGGCATACCCGTTTTTCAAGCCTTCGGCGAGGGCTTTTAGCTGGTCCCGTTTTGCCCGCCAGAATGCCCGTTGTGCAGTGAGCCTGGGATCATGATCGATCCCCATCAGGATCCGTTCGACGTCGGTGAATGCCTTATCAAACGCCATCTGCAGTTTCTGGAGTGTTTCCCGGGTGACCTGGAATTGGTTTTGCCGGGCTTTTAAAATCAGCTGCTGATACTCGCTTATTTCCATCGCTCACTCCTTTGGAGGGATAAAGCCTGGATCCTCGAAAGGATTGGCAGTAAACCGGGTGTCCCACTCCGCCAGCCGCTCTTGATCGGCTTCGATTTCCGCATTGACCTCTTTCGGATCCATGTCAAAGATGCCTGCATAGACAGACAGCGGCAGGGCTTTGCGATCCACACCATCCTTGGCGATAGCGCCCAGGATTTGCTTGTCCTCAACCGACTTGCGCGTCCATTCGAAAGCAACCGGATAATCCTGGGGCAGGAGGTTCTGCAATAACAACATCATGTTGGCCACCTTTAGCATGGCTGCGTCGCACATCTCACAGACCGAAGAGAGAAAACCACTGATGTAGCGGTGCTCCTGCCGGTCCAGGACGGCCCGATTGACGGCGTCCTTGCCGTACCCGCCCAGGAGGGAGACCGGGCGCCGGCCGCTGGCGAAGAGCCGCTGCTGACCGTACTCAACGTCGGCGATGTTGTATATGGCCGAATTCGAGGTATCCAGAACGTTGGCTCTGCCCGTGGTGTAGATATCCGATTCAACTTGCATTGGGCCGTGCTTTTTCCGGTCCTCTTCATCCTGATTGCGGATTCTCAGCAGATCCTCAATGCTGGCGTCGGGGAATTCCCGGCTGACCCGGGCGTAAGCTCGCGTGTGCCGGGCGACATAGACATCCTGCTCTGCCTTGGCCAGCCGATTCCAATTGGACCTGGCGCTGGAGAAAAGGCCCATGCCGTAGGCCGCTTCATCCGGCCTGTTCCAGTCAAAGCGGACCACTTCCCAGGGAAGAAAAATGGCGACAGGCTGCTGCGAGGCATAGTCAAACTGGACATAGTAGCCTTTATACGGACCCTCGGCCAATTCAACGAGGACAAAGCCGTCCCGCGGTCCTTTGATGTGGCGAAATTCGACGACCTTGTTTTGAGAAAAGTCCACGACGATCCGGTAAAAGCGACTCCCCTCAAGAAGCGAGAATTTGATCATATCAGAGATGCGCTGGTAAATACGCAGCGCCTTGAAGTTAGCATCCAAAACACGCTGCAGATCCTCAGTCTGATCGTTCTGTTCGCCGTCCGCGTTCTTCACCGCGATATTGAAGGGAACGCCTCTGCGGTTGTTTTGGGTTGCATCGTCAGCGATAGAGTCGATAGTCGAGCGGACCCGGTCATCGTTGCCGTACATCCGCCAGGCATCCTGAACCTCCCAGTAGTACCCAGCTTTCACTGCGCCATGGTTGAGGCCCGCAATCTGGACAGATGTGGGGATGATGTCGAACTCCCTCGGCGCCGTGGTCCGCTCCGGGTTGACCTGCTCCTGCCCTTTGTCCGCGATAGCTTCGATTTTGTCCCGACCAGGGGTTTTGCTCCGGCCGATGAGCCCATTGAAAAGAGTCGTGAAAAAGTTTGGCATTGCCTGCTCCTTCTTTTACGGGTTACTTCTGTCGCGATAACTGCTGACGGATGCCGGGGCTTTGTCCGGTCTCATCCAATACCGAAGGGCTTGTGTGGTCGAATCCACCTGGTCATCGTTGTTGCCGTTCGGGAAAACGGAAAATTCTTCTACATAATCACTGATCCATCCGGCAACGATCGGATCCGGGATATAGATATTACCGGCCTCAATCTGCGGCGAAACTGCAGAGAGCCGTTCTGTTTTGCTGCCCTGGGCCGGCCATGGGATGATCCCGGGGATCTCATGCTTCAACGAAGCGATGATCGCCGGACCATTAGCGGTGTCCTCGATCAGGATCGCCGTTGCCTGCTTCCATTTGGCCCGGAACGCCCTGACTGCTTTGAGTGTGGTCGGAAAATCCATATGATCACGCACTTGATCGAGAAGGTACTTGTCCGCGCCGGTCCTGCCCCACGCCTGACCGACAACAAAGTCCGGTTTTCCGGATTCTGCAGCCTTTTCATCCTTGAATGTCATATCCCAACTCAGGATGATATCGTCAAAGTGACCCGGGACCACGACGTAATACTTCCACCAGCCTCGTTTGACCAGGGAACCTTCAGCCGGGGATGGGCGCTGCTGGTAGAGAGCATTCCAGACCTGGCTTCCAACAGTAATTTTCTTCTTTTCAGCCCATTGACGGTCAAATCCGAATTCCGGCCAGAGCATTTCTCCCGGAGCCCTGCCCAGTAAATCGTCTGATTCAGCTGCTGCTGGAAATTTAACGACTGTCCATTGATCTCCTTCATTCTCAAGGATCCGGCCGGCCAGATCGTCCTCATGCCAACGTGTCAGAATGAGGATGATAGAGGCATTGGGCTGAAGCCGGGTCAGAAGCGTATTCCGGTACTCATCCCAAAGCATATTCCGGTAGGTGGGGCTGTCAGCCTCCTGCCGGTTTTTTATCGGATCATCAATTATCAGGCAATCTGCTCCCTCGCCTGATAATGGCCCTCCGATGCCTGTGCTGATCATCCCTCCATCGTGCCCATCAATTGACCAGTTGGTCACGCTTGCATTCTCACGGGCAATCTCAATATCAAAAAGCGATGCGCCGAATTCTTCTGTCTTGCGGCGATTGGCCCTGCCGAATCTTCGCGCCAGGGACTCGCCATAGCTGACTTCGATCACGCGCCTGTCTGGATTCTTGCCA
>JAKQNV010000028.1 GCA_029565595.1 Candidatus Cloacimonadota bacterium | reverse complement strand
GTAGATGACACTGTCGTTGATCCGCCAGACCAGCAAACCGCCGCCGACCGCGGAGCCATCCGCCTTTTGGAATGAGGGCAGCAGGTAATCGTATTCGTAGCTGGGATGGTTTTCCGGATCTCCGAGCGGAGTGGGGTAGAGGATCACGCGGCTGTCGTCGGTGGCAAAAACCGCCGTGCCGCCGTCTCCGTCCGGATCGACGTTGCGGTTTTCCACAAGGATGTATTCCCCGTTGGAGAGCGGAACGCGCAAGATCTCTGGAATAATGGTGTTGCCTGCCTGTTTGGAACTGGCGGCGCTGATTTCCTGAGGTGTAAAGAGATGCAACTGGTCCAAGTCACGCAGATAGCCTCGGCTTTTGAGATCGTCGCCGAAAACCAGGCTCCGCGACCAGGCGCCGGGCAAAACCGGCAAGGCCCCTTCCACCATGACGTAAGATCCGTCGTTGAGAACGTCCACGAGGACGCCGGAGCCGCCGCTGTCCATGATGTCGAAGACTCCGACCATGGGCTGCCAGTTATAGACATTGTAGAGATCCACGAAGCCCAGCGAATGGCCGAATTCGTGCGCCAGGACGGAATTCAGTGCCCCGTAGCCGCTGTGGTAGGTTCCGCTGTCCGTGACGTCCGTGTCAAAGTCCTGCGAGATGGTGGAAGGCACGTTGCAGGCATGGCTGATCAGCACGGAACCGTTGTCCACCACGGCTTCCTTGCCTTCGCCGACCGTGATGAAAAAGGAGGGGATATCCGATGGCGTGTCGCCTTTGATGTCATGCTGCCAGTCCGAGCCGGCGTGGATGATCATAAAGTGGCCATACTGCGCGAAGTCAATCTCAGGGGAAAGGCTGTCCGCGATCTCGAACGCATCCTGGAAATACTCTTCCATCCTGGCCACGAAGAGGTCGCCGTCCACGCCGGCGGGATTGTAATAGCCCATGGCGTGGGGGAGCGTGTAAGCTCCTGATTGCGGCCAGACCTCGTATTGCAGGTCGTAGGAGTTGACGGAGGCGGCCAGATAGTAGTAGCGCAGGGCCTCCATGTTTTGCAGGAAATAATCCCGGTTGTGGGGCGGGCTGGCCACCGTGTAAAGGTAATCGGGATCGGGCTCGAGGAGGAACTTGCCGTTGCCGGTCGTGTTGGGATCGTCCGTCGTTTCTTCCTGAAAATCCACGAGGATGACCAGCAGCTTGTTGAAATTGGCCGCCTTGCCCTTTATCGCAGGGGCGGCGGGCCTGTCGAACCTTTGGATGTAGGGATGCCGCTTGGGGGGAAGGTTGGAAAATTGCTTCTGGGGAGTGAGTTTTCCCGCTGCCAGCAAGGACGCGGCAAAGAGCAGCGCGAGCGCCAGTCCGGATCGTTTCATTCTTTCACAAAACCGCAGACCCGGCGGGGTATTCCGCCGGGCGTGTTGTATAACTGTGAGCGGGATTAAAACTCGAATCCCACGGAAAAGACTTTGTTGTAGTCAGTCAGTTCGCCGGCGCTGATCATGCCAAAATCAGCGGTCAGCTTGTATTTCTTGCTGAAAGTGTATTGCAGTCCCACACCAAAGCTGGGTCCGACGACGCTGCCGGCGGAATCGAGGAAATATCCCCCGCGCAGGGAGATCAGATCCAGATAGGTATATTCCGCGCCAAAGCCGTAGATGGCCTCGTCAAAATGCTCCCACCCGGTGATGAAACGCTCATAGAGGGGATCTTCGTTGGCGAGGATCTTACTGCCCTCGGCCGAGACAAGCAGCT
>JAKQNV010000183.1 GCA_029565595.1 Candidatus Cloacimonadota bacterium | reverse complement strand
TCGCGGTAAACCCGGGCGGATTTTTGGAACATCGAGGAATAGACGAGTTTGACGGCCTGGATCAGTTGCTGGAGGCGGATCTCGGGATCGGGATGGCTATTGGGGATGAGGAAGGTGCGGAAGATCCCGGCGAAGGGATTGGCGATGGAATCCTCCAAAACAGAGGAGGAGCGCACGGCCAGCGGAAACACGCCCTGGCCGACGATCTGGCGCAGGACCTCGAGCGTGGAGGAGGGAAGCTGGCTGTCCAGAAAGAGTCCGTCGATCTCCTCGTCGTCGAGTTTGTCTTCGTCGGAAAGATGGCGCAAACGGGCGTTGGAAGAGACGAATTCGTCGAAGACCCCGGTGGCCAGCACAGCCGCGACAGGCACGCTGATCATGACCTCCGGGTATTTTTCCGTGATGTTGCTGTAGCGGTTGAGGACGACGTTGAGGAAGGCCAGTCCGCGCCCCTTGCCGCCGATGGAGTCGTCTCCGACCTTGTAGATGAGGTTGAGGTGGAAGTCGCTTTCCAGGTTCCATTCCTGGATCTTTTCGCGGCGGCGGTAGGAGATGAGGGATTCAAAGACCTCGTTGAGCCGTTCGCGCAGGAGCTGGACGTCGCCGATGTCCCGGAATTTATTTACGTAATGGGCCAAAGCGAGTTCCGCGTGGGTGCGCAGCCAGTTGAAAATGTGGCCGTGTTGGTAGTGGTAGAGGAGGCTGGCGTCGGGGACAGTCTTGAGCTGGCGGACCAGTCCGATGAGGGATTCCGCCTCGCCCACGGCGCCGCCATCGGGGATACGGAAGACGAATTTGCCGAAGCCGATCTCCTTTTCCAGCCAGCTGCGCAGGCGCACCTTGAGCCCGGGGAGATCCTTGTAGAGGAATTCGCCTTCGTTGCTGGTGACGATGTCGCGGTACATCGGGTTGAAGCTTTGCAGCAGGAAAGGCAGGCTGGGCCGGTGTTTGCGGATGTATTGCAGGAATTCCAGGCCGCCGTCGCGGTGGGATTCGCCCAAGTAGTGGTAGTTGACGTTGCTGATGATTCCGACGATGTTTTCAGCGTATTTCTCGTAAAAGGCCACGGCTCCGTCAAAGTCGTGGAGGAGCATCACCCGCGGCCGGGCGTTGATGTAGAGCGTCTTGTTGATGTCCTGGTGTTCGCGGCGGATCACGGCCTGGTTGAGCAGCATGACCTGTTCCTGCAAGAGCGGCAGAAACTGCGAGTAGTAAGGGATGAACGTCTCCACGACGAGGATGATCGGAACGGGCAGCAAGGCGACGTCGTGGCCGATGTTGCGGATGGCTTCCCATTGCTTGATGATGGCCAGGACAAGCTTCGAATCGCCGTTCCAGTAAAAGAAATCCTGCACGTCCCGTAGTTCGGGAAGGTGGTTTTCGATGAACATCAGATCCTGCGGCGCTCCGAGCAGGAAGAAGATGGGTACCTCCGGCCGCAGTTTCCGGATCGAACGCACCAGTTCGAGCGCGATGGAGCGCATCGAGGCGAGGTGGATGATGATGATGTCGATCTGTTCCAGTTCCAGCAGGTTCATCGTGCTGTCCAGCGAGGAGGAGTGGAAAATGGCGGGCTGGGTGGAGAGGTTCATGAGGCGGAAATCTTCCTCCACCTGTTCGGCGAGGAAGCCGTCCACTTCAAAGACGAAGGAATCGTAGAGCGAGGCGACCATCAGGATGTGCCTTACGCGGTAGGGCATCATTTGGTCGAGCAATTCGAGTTCGTGGGACCAGTAGTTGGAAGCGATCATCGGCCCGGCCCGCCCGCTTTTATGGATACTGAGAAGCTGCAAACTCTCATGAGGATCCCCCGGCTCACTTGTGGATCACGGCCATGCCCGTCTTGCCGTCCATGCGGACCACGAGGGGATGGTCGAATTCCAGGTGCACGAAGAATTTTCCGCGCTCGGCCTCCGGCTGGCTGAACAGCCATTCCACGTCCACGAAGTCCGTGCTGGAGACGAAGGGGATCGTGAAATAGCCGACGTTCATCGCCACGAGGTTGTGGAAGAAATGCGTTCCCTGCGAGGCTTCCACGATGAAATCGCGCAGCCCGGTTTCCAGGATGACCTTGGCGCGGTTGATCTGCGGCCAGCGCACCGGGATGCCCAGAAAGCGGTCACGCGAGCCCCAACGCCCCGGACCGATGAGGATGTAGCGCCGTCCCTGCTTGGCCATGGATTCGTTGAAGCGCTCGATCTCCTCCTGCATTTCTGTGGTCCGCGTCTTGTCGAAATTGCGCGGATCGAGGTAAACCACATCCGTGAGGTCGTTGATCACGCCGTTGCCCATGCCGTGTTCGGTGTACATCAGCAGTTCGTTTTTATCCAGCGTAGCGGGGTCGATCCGGTAGGCGTCGGTGTTCACGGAAAGCGGCCGCACCTGCAGGATGTAGAAGGTCGGCTTGCTGCCTGTTTCGTGGTTGTAGTCGAGGTTGACGGCAAATTCGATCTCGACCGGGATGCCCAGCGCTATCTCGCCGATCTCCAAAAGTTCCGATACGATGCGGGCCAGCGGGAAATGGTTGTATTTGAGTATGCCGGAGAAGGTGAGGACCTTGAGGCCCCGCTCCTCGAGGTTGTCGGTCAGGCGGTAGTTCTCGTAATCCCAGACCGAGGCCAGGTAGCGCAATACGCCGTGTTTTTCGGCGTCTTTGAGGGTGAGTTTGGCCAGGGTGATCTCCTCGCCCTTGGTGAGGTCAAAGTCGTTCAGAGTGAGGTCCAGCGCGTAAAATTCCTTCTGGGCGGAGCGCACCATCTCCGTCTGGGGCAGCATTTCGGTCTCCGGATAGCGGGGGCAGAAACGGAAATTGAGCTTGCCCTCGACCACCGATTTGCCCAGCCCGAGCGCGATGTTGGCGATCCCGTCGGTGTGCAGCATGTAGCTGGTCGGGTAAAAGTTGTAGGACTGCGCCACGCCCGAAATGTGCGGGTAGTAGTGGTTGTCGCCTTTGAGGGAGCCGACGGTCTCCTGGATGATGACGGCCATCTTTTCCTCTTCCGCCTTGAAGTTGAGGGCTTCCAGGAAATTGCGGGCGTCGCTGAGATAAACGGAGGCGAAGACGAGTTTGATGGCATCCATCAACTGGCGCAGGCGATACATCTTGTCCGGATGGTTGTTGGGCAGCATGAAGGTGCGGTAAACTCCGGCCAGCGGCTGGGCCTGAGAATCCTCCAACAGGCTGGAGGAGCGCACCGCGATGGGGTAGTGGACGCCTTCGAGGTAGATCTCCAGGCGTTGGACCAATTGCTCCGAAAGTTGGCCCTGGATGAAGATCCCGTCGATCTCCTCGTCGTTTTTGCCCTGGATCTTTTCCAGGATCTCGTTGGTTTCCACGAAGCGGTCGAACTCGTTGGTCCCGATGATCGCGGTGCTGGGCAAAGCGATGCTGATGTCCTCGAATTTCTTTTCGAAATCCATGGTGGTCAAAAGCGCGTTGAGGAAGGCCAGTCCGCGTCCCTTGCCGCCCAGGGAGCCTTCTGTGAGCCGGATGATCTGGTTCATTTCCGTCAGCGAGACCGCGTCGAAATTGATGATCTTGCCGCGGTTCTTGTCGATACGCACGGTGCGGAAAGTGTGGTGCAGGAACTGGCGCAACTCTTCCTTGCTGGCGAAGTCCTCGATCTTCATCGGCCGGATGCGTTTGGCGATCTGCACCTCGCCGTGGGCGATCAGCCAGTTGGAAAAGTGATTGAACTTGCTGTGGAAGATCAGCGATTCCTCCGAAACGTGCAGGATCTTTTCCTCGAATTCCGCAATGTTGGCGGCCTCGGCGATGATCTCCCCGTCCGCCTTGCGGAAGACGAAATTGCCGAAGCCGAGGTTGTAGACCATGAAGGTGCGCAATTGCGCGAAGAGGTTTTTGGAGTTTTTATTCAAAAAGTGGACGCCCAGTTCCGCGGCGGTCTTTTCGTTCGCGGCCTCGGAAGATTGCAGGATCATAGGCAGGTCGGTGTTGGTCATTTTGATATGGCGGAGGAGTTTGATCCCGGCCTGGGGATCAACCTCGCCGTTGACCTTGTAGCGCACGTCCGAGATCAGGCAGAGCAGATAGTCCTTGTAGCGGTGGTAGGCCTCGATCGCCTCGTTGTAATCGTGGGCGAGGATGACCTTGGGCCGGATGCGCATCCTCAGGCGTTTATTAATGTCGCTGACCTCTTCCTCGATGAGTTTCTGCGTCTGGCGCATGATCACGCTGTAGAGCGAAGGCAAAAACAGCGAGTAGTAATGCACGGAATCCTCCACCAGCAGGATCACGCGCACGAGGCCGTTGGTGGTGTCGTAATCGACGTTCAGGCGATCCTCGATGCTCTTGATCATGGCCAGAAAGAGTTTCGTGTCGCCGTTCCAGAGGAAAACGTCGTCGATGTATTTTTTGTCCTCAGGATGGTTTTCCCAGATCACATAGTCCGAGGCGACGTTGAGCAGCAACAGGACCGGCAGGTCGGGATGGTCTTCCTTGATCTTTTTGGCCAGTTGGAAGGGCCCGATCTCGCCGATGCGCATCATCGTGATCACCAGCTCGAAGCTGTGTTCCTTGAGTTTTTCCAGGGCGTCGGCGCCGGTGGGGACGGAGGTGATGCGGGGGGAGGTGGAAAGGTTCAATTGCCGGTATTCGCCGAAAACTTGCTCCGAAAGGCGGCCGTCCTGTTCAAAAATGAAAGCGTCGTAAAATGTGGAGACCAGCAGGATGTCGCGCACCCGTTTCTGCATGAGTTGGTGGAATATATCCTCGCCGAACTTGAACTTGCTGTAGTAGTAGTTGAGTTCTTCCATTTTCATGGCGGCTACCTCGGTGGCTCAGAATGAGATTGTTTAACATGCGTGGCAGAATGGGTTTGTGTCAATAGAAAAATGCGCAAGCCCGGTATTTTCCGGCCCTCAGACCTAAATGCCTTGCCGCCCGCATACTTCGCGTTGACTTCCCGTACAAGCCACGGGTAGTCTTCGGGATGCTGACGGAAGGCGGACAAAGAGGCAGAAAGGAAGAACTCAGGTGAATGTCTCCCGGCTAAACCCTCGCAAAATCGATGTGGCCGGCCTCCACGTCCGTGCTGAGCAGCCGGACGCGCAGTTTGACCCCGACGTCCAGGCCCGCCTCGCCGCTGACCACTCTGCCTTCGACAGGCAAATGCAGCAGGCGCACCCAGGTCCCTTTTTCCGCGGAACCGGTGACGATACCCTCGAAAGTCTCTCCGATCCGGTGTCTCAGCAAGAGCGCCGCCGCTGATTTGTCCACCTGGCGTTCGACCTTGTTGACCGTGTCTTCCGCTTCGGTGCAGTGTTTCGCAAGGATTTCCAGTTCCTGTCCGGAGTAGGGTGGAGGCAGGCGAAAAAGCGCGGCTTTCACCTGGCGCTGGGTGACCAGATCGGAAAAACGCCGGTTGGGCGCGGTGGAATGGGTGTAATCCTTCATCGCCAGCCCAAAATGGCCGGGATTGGTTCCCTGCGGCGTTTCGACCGTGTATTCGCCGCTCCCCAGCAATTTCACGACGCTGAGCGAGAGGTCGGGAAAGCGGTCGGGATCGGCTTTTCTTTCCGATGTCAAAAACTTGTTCAGGGCCAGGGAGTCGGGCTCGTCGGGAAGTTTGTATCCGCGCTCGGAAGCGATGGCCACGATCCTGTCCCAGCGCTTGGGAACGCGCACGACGCGCCGGAGGGAGGGAAAATTCCTGGCGGAAAGATAGGTGGCGACCACCGCGTTCGCCGCGATCATGAAATCGGCGATGATGTCCTTGGCGCGGTCGGATTTGTCGATCACGAGATCTTTGAGGATCTCGGCTTCGAACACCGGGCTGGCGTGGATGGTCTCAAATTCCAGTGCTCCGCGTTCGTGACGCAGTTCCTTCATTTTTTGCGCGACGCTGTCCTGCAGGCGCAGAGTGGCTTCCAAACCTTTGATGGCCTCGATCTCGGCCAATATGGGAAGCTCGCCGTCCAACCATTTTGCCACTTTTGAATAGGCGAGTTTCGCCTTGTTTCTCACCCAGGCTGTGTAAACATCATGATTTGTCACGGCGCCATCCGGAGCGACGCTCATTTCCACGACGATGGCCAGGCGATCAGCGGAAAACACCAGCGAAGTCAGGTCGGTGGAGAGTTTTTCCGGCAACATCGGAAAGATCTCCGCGGCCGTGTAAACCGAGCAGGTGTTGTGTCCGGCGTGATTGTCCAGCGCGGATTGTTTTCTAACGAGAGCGTCCACATCGGAGACGGCGACCAAAACCTTGAACGGGCCGCCCACTTGGGGCTCGGCATAGGTCAGTTGATCGAGATCCCGGGATTCCGTGTTGTCGATCGAACACCAAGGCAAGCCTCGTAGATCCCGGGCTTCTGGAGCTGACTTCTGCGCCGGAAGGCGGAGGGAGTTCAGTTCGGCCAGTTCCGGAGCCTGAAAATCCGGTAGCAGTCCGCGCTCCAGCATCACGCGGCGCGCGATCGCCCGCAAAATGCCTTTATGGCCGGTTTCGTTATGATGCGCCATCATGTCTCCTTTCTGTGTTTACGAATATCCGAGCTGTAAAAGCGGGATCTGCCATCCAGTCAAGTAAAAAGGCGGGGAAACGCTTCCCCGCCTTGATTGGTATCGCTATCGGAGGAGATTATTTGATGAGCAGCATTTTCCGGGTCTGGGTCTGGCCATTGAGTTCCAAACGGTAGAAATAAAGGCCTGCAGCGACCGGATGGCCCGAGGCGTCTTTGCCGTCCCAAGCCAGGCCATGGGTTCCGCTTTTGACCTCGGAATCCAGCAGGATGCGGACCGTCTGGCCTTTCAGGTTGAAGATGTCCAGCCGCGCTTTTCCGCCGTCTTTGGCGGTAAAGGATATGACGGTATTGGGATTGAAGGGGTTGGGATAATTTTGCGCCAGGCTGAACGGCGCAACGTTGACCAGATCGTCGTTGGCGACATAGCTGTCCGGCGGGACGGTCGTGAATTTTACAGCCAGGCCGGCTTGGAGCGGCGTCGCGGTCGGCGGGTAGAAATTGGCGTGGGTATAGGTCAGACCGACCGTTTGCAGGTGGTTTTCGACTCCGACGGTGCAGTAGTTCGTCGTGGTTCCGGGATTGTCCACGGTGTGGTATTGGATCACGATGTCACCATCACGACCGGCTTGCGGGTAGAGGACGATCTGGAACTTTTCCAGCGAGGCATCTTGCATGAGGTCGATGTTGTACTGGTTGTAGGCTTCGTACCAGGAAACTACGAAGCGGTTGTTCGCCGCGTCGTGCCAGTAGATCAGGCGCATGTTGTTGAAGATGCCGTTGCCTTCGTTGTCCACCCCCGTCTTCATGCCTTTGAGGTCGTCCCAGTAGCCGGCGATCATCGCGTAGGGTCCCAAGGCGGCGGGGATGTAACAGTTGTAGAAATCCACCATGTCTGTCGGTATGAGGGAGATCCAGCCGTTGGAGCACATCGTCAGGCTGCTGTAATCGTGTCCGTAATACCTGAAAGTGAATGGCAGATCCACCGTGTGGGAGCCGTCGTCCATGACCTCCCAAACCGTTCCGGAGCCGCCTTGCAGGGGATCGGTCTCGATCCATTGGTAGGTCGGAGTTGGGGCAAATCCCGCGTCAAAACTGTCATACGCGAAATAACCGTATTCGTCCGGACCGGTGGGTGAAGTCGGGGCCGGCGTTCCCGCGGTGAGGGAATAAAAGGCCATGGTCGAGTAACCGGAATCGGTGACGATTATTTTCAGGGGCAGACTGCGTCCGTTCCAGGCTCCGGAAGCGACCGTTACGTTGGTGTTGATGGTGGCGGTTTCGCCAGGAGCGATCGGGCCCATGGTCATTATCCCGACGGGGAAGGTGGCAGCTTCGGTGAGGGAAACCACTTCCACCATCGCGTTGGCAACAGCGCCGGCTCCAGTGTTCATGATCTGGAAAGTGACCGGAGAGGTCTGGCCGATGGGGAAAGATCCGGCTACATCGACCACGGTGAAGACCGCGCCGCCGCCATACATCTGGAATACTGAATTGATCAGGGAGGATTGGTTGTCCAGGCTGAAGGTGAACACTTCGCCGGGATGGATCTGCGCGGAACCGGTGATGGAAAAACTGATCTCGTGCGTGGCCCCGGGCGCGATGTTGAACACGCTGTGCTGATAATTCACCAGAGCGGCGTCCGTATCCATGGACTGGATCGCGAGGTCGTTCACGGCCACGGTCAGGTTGCCGTAATTCTTGAGGGTAAGGGTAGCGCTGAAAGTTTGATTGGGGTTGAGGACCGCGCCGGCGGCGTTATTGGAGACAATGCCGAGCCCCGGCGTACCGGTGGCGGTGAGCGTCGTCACCAGCGGAACGTAATTCGGTTTCGTTACCGTCACGGTCAAGTCGCCGGTCTGTTCAGGATTTATGGGCAGGATGGCGAAACCGTTCACGACTTTGGCATAGCTGAAGTCGGTTCCGTTCTTGGTCCCGGAGACCATGGCCCCTTCGAGGGTTGGGGCATCGAGGCGGATATGGGAGTCGCTTTGCGCGAAGACATTATTGTGAGTGACGGTCTGGTCCGTGATCGTCTGCGGCACCAAAACCCACATGTTGAGGCTGGGATCGGCCTGCATGTTGTACACGTGGTAGTAAAAACACACGTACTGGTTGTCCGCGAGGTCGTTGGGGAAGGTCTTGTAGAGTTCGATCTTGCCCATCAGGACGCTGGATCCGAAGCCGCGCACGCCGTAATCCAGGATGCTGCGGAAAGCGCCGCTGGAGATGGAATTGTTCAGCCGGGTCTTGGTGTGCAGATCCGAGGGTCCGACGAAGGCCACGCAACCGTTGGGTTGGGCCGTGCTGCCCATGCGCATCCATTTCTCTCCGAAGCTGGGATTGACCGAATTGGCGAAGTCGCCGGTGTTGCAGACAATGGAAAAGACCACCGGCATGCGGGGTCCGTTCATTGTCGAATTGAGATCCGGGATATGGAAGGAAGGATAATGCCAGCCGTTGGCGTCGCCCCAACCGCGGTAGCTGACGAATTGCACGCCTTGGTTGATGGAACTCTGGATGGCCGAGGTTCCGGGATAGGTGGGAGGGTAAAAAACCGTGTCCACCGCGGCGTAGCCGTAAGCCAGCATCTTATCGCGCAGCCAGCGGGACATGAAGACCGGGGTCGTCGGACGCAGGCCGCCTTCCGCGTAGTTTCCGGCCACGGCCAGGCCGCGCCGCATCCAGGTGGTGTTGGTCATCGAGGGTGTTTTTTCATGGAAGACGGTCTTGCCAGCGATGGTCATAAACTCCGCCACATCGTTGAAGGAGAAGCGTCCCACCAGCATTTCCGGGAAATAGTCGTTTCCTTCGAGCATGGAGTACTGATGGTCGTCCGCGTCGTTTTCCGCGTATTCCGGAGAGGGGAAGAAGGCTGTGGGGATGGAATAATTTCCGCTGACGTCGCCAAAGAGGAGCAAATAATCGCAGTGGTACTGGTTGTAGTGGTTCAAAATGTAGGCCTTGAACTGGTCGAGCGTGGTGCCGATGTCCGATTTGTTGGCCACATAGACGTCGAAGCCCTGGGAGCGCTTCCAACGGATGAAATCGGCCTGGTAACTGGCCAGCGCGCTGTGGCTGATGATCAGCATCTTGGGCCGGGCAATGGGCAGGTCGCGCAGATACGAGGTCTCAAAGTTGTCCGCCAGTTCCTGGTAGGCATCTATGAAAGCGGGGGAGACGCTGGTCGGCAGGGGGATGGGGTCGCTTCCGGTCAAAGAGAATTCCGCGTTCTTGAGGGTGCGGACCGTGTTCCCTTCGCTGAATTGCGTTTCGATCAGGACGGTGAAGCCCTGCATTTCGCGGAAGGTGAAGACTTTGCCGATGCTCAGGGCGTCGATGCCCCGGTTCAGTTCCGTATAAAGGAAATTCCCGCTTTGGTCAAACACATTCCATTCCAGGGTCTGGACCTGCAGATCGGCGGAACGGTAGGGCAGGGCGAAAGTTTTGGAAATCAGGGTACCCTGGGGAAATTCCTCATCGGGATCCACCGATTGCGTGGCCGGAGCCAGCCGGATGTTTTCCAGCCGGGCGGTCAGCACATTGGCGCTGCTTTGGTAAAGTCCGTTGGTGGCAGCGCAAAGGACGCCCGCCGCCAGCAGGATGGCTAAGGTTAAAAATCGTCTCATGTTATCCTCCCATGATACTTATTTTGGTATATGCAAGAAACATTCCGCAATGACTGCGGTCTTTTAAAAACATCGGGATTTGGCAGGTTTTTTGCTTTGCGTAATACGCTCTACTAAAGGAATTAACTACATGACATTGAAACAGCTCTCCCGCCTGCTGGCAATGCTGCTTCTGGCAGCGCTGCTCGTCAGTTGCGGAACGAATACCAACATAACCAAACCGCCCGCCGATGGAGTCCTCGAATTCGGCTCCAGCGGCTCTTTTGAGGTCGTCACCTGGAATTTGCGGACCTTTCCGCTCTCCACGGCGAGCGTCCAGACCATTGCCCAGATCATACCCCAGCTGAAAGCGGATGTCATCGCCTTCCAGGAGATCATGGACTACAACGCTTTCTTTCAGATGGCGAACCTCATCCCCAATTACAGCGCCTACGTTTACAACGCGACCAGCGAATACCGTCTGGCCTACCTTTACGACACGCGTTCGGTGCAGGTCGATTCAGTTTACACTATTTTCGAAGGTGAGACCAATCCCTTTCCCCGCGCGCCCTACATCATGGATCTGACCTGGAATGGCGAGCATGTGTATGTCATAAACAACCATCTGAAGGCCTACGGGGATAACTACATCGACGAAAACGATCCCTGGGACGAGGAATACCGGCGCCGCCTGGCCTGCCAGCTGTTGGACCAATATATTGAACAGAACCTGCCCAATGAAAAAGTGATCGTGGTCGGCGATATGAACGACCAGATCGCCGAACCGCCTGCCTACAACGTCTTTGAGACCTTTTTGGACAAACCGGCAGAGTACGAATTCGCGGACATGGGCATTGCCCAAAACCCCAGTTACGCGACGGTTTCCTATCCCGGCTCACTATCCCACATCGACCACATCCTGCTGACCAACGAGCTGTTTTCCGCTTTGGCAACGCAGGGCAGCGAATGCCGGGTGATCAACGTGGAGGAATACATGGGCGGCTGGCAAAACTACTCCAACCAGATCTCCGACCACCGGCCCCTGGGGGTAAAACTCTATTTCCCGGACCGATGATTAGGAAATAAAGAGAACGCAGATTGGAAGGGAAAAGAGGATTTGGGGGTTTGAGGATATAAGTATCAAGTGGATACAGATGATAATCCGCGATGAATCGGGTTGCTGCTGTTCAGATCTTTCCTATTGATCCTTTTTTTCCTCTTTTTCCATCCGACCTGCGTTCTCTTTACCAAATCCTGATAGCTGTGTTTTATGTAGCCCGGCCTTTTTCCAGTTCGGTGATCTTGTCCCGCAGTTCGGCGGCGCGTTCGAAATCCAGGCGGGAAGCGGCCCGTTTCATCTCTTTCTTGAGCAGCTCCAGCAGTTTGTCGCGGTTGTCCAGATCCAGGTATTGGAAGAAGTCCTCCTTGGTGGGCTTTTCCTCTTTCTCTTCGGTCTTGTCGATGGAGGCGTAGCCTTCCGCGATGGCGGTGGACTGCATGATCTGCTCGATGGTTTTACTGATCGTCTGGGGTGTGATGCCGTGCGTTTCGTTGTATTCCAGTTGCTTTTTGCGGCGGCGGTTCGTCTCGGCCAAAGTGTGTTTGATGGCATCCGTGATCTCGTCGGCGTAGAGGACGACCTTGCCATCGACGTTGCGGGCGGCACGTCCGGAGATCTGGATGAGTGACCGCGCTGAACGCAGGAAACCTGTCTTGTCGGCGTCCAAAATGGTCACCAGCGAGACCTCGGGCAAGTCCAAACCTTCGCGGAGCAGATTGACGCCGACGATCACGTCGAAATCGCCCAGCCGCAGCCCGCGGATGATCTGCGCCCGTTCGATGGAATCGATCTCGCTGTGCAGGTATTTGCATTTGATGCCGGCGTTCTGGAGATAGATGCTCAGATCCTCGCTCATGCGCTTGGTGAGGGTCATCACCAGGACTTTCTGGTTCTTCGCGACACGCTCCCTGATCTGCGTGATGAGGTCGTCCACCTGGTTGCGGATGGGTTTGATCTCCACCTCGGGGTCGAGCAGGCCGGTGGGGCGGACCACCTGTTCGACGATCTCGCCCTGTGTCAGTTCCAGCTCGTAATCGGCGGGTGTGGCGGAGACGAAGATCACGCTGTGCATGTACTTTTCGAATTCCTCGAAGCGCAGGGGACGGTTATCGAAGGCAGAGGGCAGGCGGAAGCCGTAATCCACCAGGTTTTTCTTGCGCGTGTAATCTCCGGAATACATTCCGTGGACCTGGGGGATGGTGACATGCGACTCGTCGATGACAAAGAGGAAATCCTCCGGAAAGTAGTCCAGCAGGCAGTTTGGCGGCTCGCCGGGCGCGGCTCCGGTCAGGTGGCGGGAGTAGTTTTCGATACCGGAGCAAAAGCCCAGTTCGGAGAGCATCTCCAGGTCAAACTTGGTACGCGATTGCAGACGGTCGGCCTCGACGTATTTCTGGTTGGCAAGGTAGAAGGCCACCCGCTCGTTCATTTCCTCCTCGATGGAGCCCAAAGCATTTTTCAGCCGGTCTTCGTTCATGATGAAGTGGATGGCGGGATAGATCGGATATTCGCTGACCTGCCCCAAACTCTGGTAGGATATGGGATGCAGCTTTTCCAGGCGGGTGATCTCGTCGCCGAAGAATTCCACGCGCAGACAGTGTTCCAGATAGGCGGGATAAATATCCACAACGTCGCCGCGGACCCTG
>JAKQNV010000131.1 GCA_029565595.1 Candidatus Cloacimonadota bacterium | reverse complement strand
TATTCGGCCGGCGGCGGTTACCAGGAAGCCTATGATCCCAACGCTCCTGGCCGTTCGAATCTGGTTGCCCTGGGTAAAAATCTCGTTTTCGGGCCTCCCCCGGGCGGAGGCGGAGGCACCAAGGCCGCCGCTGCCAAGGTTGCCTATACCGGTGACACAGCCCGCCTGGAAGAACCGGCCCCATCGAACAGACCTATCCCTCGCACCCCCAGAGCCTCGAGCATCATCCAGACCTTTGTCGGACCCACCGTCGCCGCGCTTTCCGAATCCAGCATCCTGGGTTCGTCCACCGGCAAAGCGGCCGATACCGACAACGTTTACGACCAATTAAAACCCAAACGCAACCAGATCATGCAGGCCTACAGGCGTTCAGCGGCGCAAAAATCCCAATCCGGCTCCATTTCCGTTATGATGTACATCAGCGAAAACGGCAGCGTGGTCGCCGATATCACGCCCAACGGCTCCTTCAGTCCCAGCTTCCTGCAGGACGTCAGATCCATCGTGGAGAACTGGAGTTTCAGCGTGAGCAAAAAAACCAAGTTCCAGTTCAATATGCGCCTGATGCAAGGCTGATTGTAGAACCGTAAACATAGATTGAGCCTCCGTCGCAATACGGAGGCTTTTTCTTGGCTTGAAATCCGTGTTTGTAGTTGTCATATTCCACATAACAAGCTTAAGGAATGCATATGAAAAAGTCATGGAATTCCATTTGAAATAATCGTGATATCCCCAGTCTCCGATATCACCGAATTGAAAAAAGGGTGATATGATTTGAAAAAATAAGTAAGAACCCATATTCTTATCTGAACCCCCAAGAGCCCCAGGGCATCTTCCACATTCTGTCACAGGCACATACCTGATTTGCTTGAGGCCTGGATCCTCTGATACCTTCAACGAATCTAACTTTATATCAGACAAAGAGATAACCCAGTTTCACCTCTGTGCTCCTGCTTATACTCTGGGGATAGTCTGCTTCGGCTCCCAAGAGTCTTTAGAAACCAAAAGAGAACGCAGCTCTTCAGGAAAAGAGGATTGTCAGGTTTGATGGACTCTGATGACGTGATCGACATGATTTACCTGATTAACAGAGAGTCAAACAGAGAGACACGGAGACACAGATATTTTACCACAGAGAAAAGCGGAGTTGATCAGAGAAAAACAGAGAGATACTACCACAGTGTAGCAGAGACAAGATATCTGTATCCGGCATGTCCAGAGATGATTAAATGCACTATATGTCCTTGTTTTCGGGGAATGGTTGTGGGCAGCAGATTCCGCTTGACAGATGATTTTACAATTTCAACTTGGTTGTAAAAGATATTATGGCAGAGCCAGGTGTGATACGCCAGGCTCATGAACAAACCCGAGATCAACAAACCAAGAGGGGAACGCCATGCATAAGAGAAGTTATATCACCATCGCGCTGGGAGTGGGGTTGGTCGTAATGTCCATATTTTTCATGTTCCGGGCTTTGATCATCAGTCCTTCCGGGCTGATCGGCCTGGCGCTGATCTACACGGGTTGGAAAAGAGACCGCACGGCAATGGTGATCTTGGGACATGCCTGCATCGTTGTGGGAGCATACCTCATCACCTGGGGGCTTTATTTGCTGCCGGTAAGTCCTCCCAGCCTGCTGGGAATATTCGGCAGACCGCTGTTTTGGGGGATATTTTGCCTGTTCGGCGGCGTCTGCGCCATTTTCCACGGTTTTTGCTCTTGCGTGCGCAATTTCCGCTGCCAAAAAACCGCGAGCTGAAAACGTAAAAAAGAGGTCACAGAGAAACACGGAAAAAGACGCAGGAAAACACAGAAAAAGAGAATTATCACCTCAGAGAAAAGCGGAGTTATGCGGAGGCAGCAGAGATTATTTTCACCACAGAGGAACAGAGAAAACAGAGAGGGAGGCAGCAGAGAAAAGAACTGTCCACGAATTATACGATTTTTCACGAATTGCAGAGGGAAAAAGGGCTGGCGTAACGCTGGAGTCGAGCGACGGGGAGCAGTAAACATAAATGCACTGGGACACCAAGATATAAAGAAAAGCGATTAAATGCAAGCGTTTCCTGGAACAGCAGACGAGACGCCTACCGTTCCGGGACTGTGTGGATCTGTACCAGTCAATGGTCTTTATCAGGCAGATCATGTCGATCCTGTCATCAGAGTTCTATTAGGCCTCTTTTCTTGCGGGCAGAGCTTCCCAACTTTGCCATTGACACAATAAGCACCCGAAAAATCATAGTAAAAAGCATAATTTTCGATGCCTGATACCAAAGGAGAGAAAATGCCCTATATATCCAATACCGATGCTGAACGGCGGGAAATGCTCGCGCGCATCGGAGTGGGTTCCTTTGCGGAACTGATCGCGGCGATCCCGGAAGAACTGCGGCTGAAACAGTCTTTGAACTTGCCAGAAGCGCTGTCCGAACTGGAGATCAGCAGCTTGATCCATGACCGCACCTGCGGCAACGTCTGCGTGCAAAACGCCAATTCCTTTTTGGGAGCGGGCGTTTATGACCATTTTATCCCCGCCGCGGTGGACACTATCGTTTCCCGGCCGGAGTTTTTCACCGCCTACACGCCCTACCAGGCCGAGGTGAGCCAGGGCACGCTGCAATACATATATGAATACCAGACAATGATCTGCGAACTCACCGGAATGGAGATTGCCAACGCCTCGATGTATGACGGCGCTTCGGCCATCGCGGAAGCCATCCTGATGTCCCTGCGTAAAAACAAACTGCCCAAGGCCATCCTCCCAGCGACGCTGCATCCCGAATACGTAAAAGTGATCAAGGCCTATACCGAGGGCAACGGGGTCGAACTGGTCACTTTCGCCTCAAAAGACGGAGTGGCGGACCTGGCCGACCTGGCCGCCAAAATGGATGATAGCGTGGGCTGCGTGGTGGTCCAGAACCCCAATTTCTTCGGCAACCTGGAGCCTGTCACGCGGTTCAAAGAGATTGTAAACACAAACCCCAAAGCTCTCTTGATCGCGGCCGTGGATCCCATTTCGCTGGGGATCCTCATCCCGCCAGCCCAATACGGCGCGGATATCGCCGTCGGCGAAGGCCAGGCTTTGGGCAACAGCATGTATATGGGCGGACCGCTCTTCGGATTTTTCGCCACTAAACTGGACATGGCGCGTTCGATGCCAGGCCGCATCGTAGGCGGAACGCTGGACAAGGAAGGGAAACGTGCCTACGCGCTCACCCTGCAGACCCGCGAACAGCACATCCGCCGCGAAAAAGCCACTTCCAACATTTGCTCCAACGAATCGCTCTGCGTGCTGGCCGCCACGGTCTATCTGAGCCTGATCGGCCGCGAAGGCCTGGTGGAGGTCGCCACGCAATCCGCCCAGAAAGCGCATTACCTGGCCGACACACTGTCCGCGCTGCCGGGCTTTGCGCTGGCCTGGCCCCTGACGCCGTTTTTCAAGGAATTTACACTCACCACTCCTGTTCCGGCAGAACAGATCATCCGCGACATGCTGAACAGCGGGATCTACGCCGGAGTGGATCTGCAGCCTTTCGGACACGAGCGCAAGCTGCTGGTCGCCGTCACGGAAAAGAAGACGAAGGCTCAGCTGGACGAATTTGCTGACGCTTTGCGGGAGATGAATTATGAGTAAGACCATTTTCGAATACAGCTCAAGCGGCCGCAAGGGCGTCACCCTGCCGCGCCGCGACATCGACACTCCCCTGGAAAAGATGATCCCGGCCGAGCAGTTGAGGCAGAAACCAGCCCGGCTGCCGGAAGTCAGCGAATTGGACGCCATGCGCCACTACATCGGGCTTTCTCACAAAAACCACTTCATCGAAAAAGGCCTCTACCCGCTGGGCAGCTGCACGATGAAATACAATCCCAAACTGCACGAGGCTTTGGTCCGCCACAGTTGTTTCAACAACCTGCACCCCTACCAGCCGGAATGCACTCTGCAAGGCTCTTTGGAGATACTTTACGATTTGCAGGAGGCTTTGGCAGAGATCTCCGGTATGCACAAAGTAACGCTGCAGCCCGTGGCTGGCGCGCAGGGCGAATTTACCGGCATCAAGATCGTCGCGGCCTACCACAAAGCCAAAGGCAACCACCACAAAACCCGCATCATCATCCCGGATTCCGCCCACGGCACCAATCCCGCCACCTGCGCTCTGGTCGGCTTTGAACCCGTGGAACTGAAATCCAATTCCCGCGGCAGGTGCGACCTTGATCACCTGCGCAGCATAGTGGACGACCGGACCGCCGGCTTCATGCTGACCAATCCCAATACGCTGGGTTTGTTTGAAGACCAGATCGAAGAGATCGCTGAGATCATCCACAGCGTGGACGGCCTCATCTACATGGACGGCGCCAATCTCAACGCCCTGCTGGGTATCGTCCAGCCCGGCAAGATCGGTTTCGACGTGATGCATTTCAATCTGCACAAAACCTTTACGACCCCGCACGGCGGCGGTGGCCCTGGCTGCGGACCGGTCGGCGTCGTGGAAAAACTGGCGCCTTTCTTGCCTGTCCCAATGATCGGCAAAAACGAGGACGGATATTTCTTCGACTATGCCCACGCCGAAACTTCGATCGGCAAGGTGCACACTTTCTACGGCAATTTCGCCATCCAGTTGCGCGCCTATATCTACATCATGACGCTGGGCGCAGAGGGCTTGCGCCGGGTGTCCGAAAACGCCGTGATCAACGCGAATTACCTGATGGCCCTGCTGAAGGATCACTTTCACATCCAGTATCCTGAATACTGCATGCACGAGTTCGTGGCCGACAGCAGCTGGCAGAAAAAGGAATATGGCGTCAGCACGCTGGACATCGCCAAGCGGCTTTTGGACAAAGGCTACCACGCTCCGACGGTGTATTTCCCGCTGATCGTCCCGGAGGCGATGATGGTGGAACCCACCGAGACCGAAAGCAAGCAGTCGCTGGATGCTTTCGCAGCCGCCATGATAGAAATCGCGCAGGAATGCCGCGAGCATCCTGAATTATTACATGATGCCCCGCTCAACACTCCGGTGCGCAGGGTGGATGACGTCCGCGCCGTCAAAGTGCTCGATCCCGTGTTTCCCATCCAGGAATGAGGCCAAAGCTTAGCGCGGACTTTTAACCAAAGGAGAATTAATGAAAAAGGCATTGATCATAACGATCCTGAGCCTGGCAGCGCTGACGGCGTGTTGGGGCAAGGAAGTCAAACTCGGCTACGTGAATACCGACCGCTTGCTGTTGGAAAGCAACGAAGCGGCCGAGATCTCGCGGCTCTTCAATCTGGACAAGCAAAACTGGTCCAACCAGATCAA
This sequence comes from Candidatus Cloacimonadota bacterium, assembly GCA_029565595.1. Lineage (GTDB taxonomy): Bacteria > Cloacimonadota > Cloacimonadia > Cloacimonadales > Cloacimonadaceae > Syntrophosphaera. The sequence continues at coordinate 11,879 of JAKQNV010000131.1, read as the reverse complement.
ACAACTGAACGACCAGATCAAGCAAATGGAACGCAATTTCGAGATCGACAAACTGACCAAGACGGAAGCCGCCAAACGCGAGGCCCAGGGCAAGATCGACGCCAAGAAAGCCGAGGCGGGGAAGATGCTCGACGAGTACTTCGGCGACGGCGGCAAGGCCGAGCAGCGCTACCGCGAACTGATCGATCCGCTGACCCAGAAGATCCACGATCTGATCAAGAAAACCGCCGAAGCCGAAGACTACACCATGATCTTCGACGTCAGCATGGGCACCGTCCTCTACGCCGTGCCGACGATCGACCTGACCGACCAGATCCTTTTGGAACTGAACAAGGACACCGTCAAGCCCACGGATGAAGGCGAAACCAAACCGGAAGACACTTCGGACAAGGGCTTTGAAGAAGGCAACAAGGACAATTTCCCGAAAGACGACTTTAAATTCGACAAACCATGAAGAAATTCAGCCTGGTCCTGACTCCCAGCGATATCTTATCCATCTGCAGCGGGGAATACAGAGGCGCTGCCGAGCTGAAACTGGACAGCGTCGCCGATCCCGCGCAGGCGGATGAACGCAGCATCGTTTTTTGGGAGCAGGACAAGTATTTTTCCGTGGTGGAAAAATCCTCCGCTGGCCTGATATTCTGTTTGCCGGAGGGAGCGGACAAATTGCCAGGACGCAATCTGCTGCTGCATCCCAAGCCGTATTTCGCCCTCATGCAATTGCTCACCTGGTGGCTGGATAAAACAGCCGACAAACCCTCTCCGGGAGTCCATTTCTCCTCTTTGGTAGAGCCATCCGCCCAACTGGGAAAGGCAGTGCGCGTCGCGGCGCAGGCCGTTATCGGCAAAAACTGCTGTCTGGGCGACAATGTGATCATCGGCGAGAACTGCGTCCTGGGCGAGGATGTCAGCATCGGAGCCGGCACCAGGCTCTATCCCAACGTGGTGGTCTATACCGGCTGCGAGATCGGATCCGGCTGCGTCATTCACAGTGGAGCAGTAATTGGAGCCGACGGATTTGGCTTTATCCTGCTGGATGGCAAACAACACAAGATACCCCAGACCGGCAACGTAGCCATCGGCGACAACGTCGAGATCGGCGCCAATACGACGATCGACCGCGGCACGCTGGGTTCGACCGTGATCGGCGAAGGCACCAAGATCGACAATTGCGTCCAGATCGGCCACAATTGCGTGATCGGCAAGCACAGCATCATCTGCGCCCAGGTTGGCCTGGCGGGCAGCACCGTAGTCGGCGATTATGTCTATCTGGCCGGGCAGGTCGGGGCTGCGGGCCACATCACGATCGGTGACAGGGCAATGGTGGGAGCGCAATCCGGCGTTTCTTCGGACGTTCCCGCGGATGCTCGCTGGTTCGGTTATCCGGCCACCCATGCCAATGAGATGAAACGCCTGCTCGCCATGCAAAAACACTTGCCGGAGATCTACAAGTTTTATCTGAAACATCGCAAGGGCAACGACGACGAGGATCAAGGATGACCGAATACAAACACACTATACGTTCGGAGGTTTTCTACACGGGGATCGGCCTGCATTCCGGAGAAATTTCCACCATCCGGTTCAAACCCGCCAAAAAGGACGAAGGCATAATCTTTATCCGCACCGATCTGCCGGACAAACCTGAGATCCCGGCGGACATCGACCACGTCGTGGATATTTCGCGCGGAACCACAATCGGCATCAACAACGCCACCGTGGGCACCATCGAACATGTCTTATCCGCGATCAAAGGCCTCGCCATCGACAACATCCGCATCGAGATCGATGGCCCGGAAGCCCCGGTGGCCGACGGCTCCCCGATCGTATTTTTTAATCTGCTGAAGCAGGCCGGCTTGCAAGAGCAGGATTCCGAACGCGTCTATTTCGAATTCGACGAAGCCATCAGCTATTCCGCGCCCGAGGAGAACGTGGACATCGTCATCGTTCCCTCCAACGAGCTCAAGATCACTTTCATGATCGACTACAAGCACCCCTATCTGGGCACGCAATACACTTGGCTGCCCAGCCTGAAGGTCTATGAAAAGGAGTTTGCCGGCGCCCGCACCTTCTGTTTTATCAACGAGATCCTGGAACTCAAGGAAATGGGGCTGATCAAGGGCGGCTCGCTGGAAAACGCGCTGGTCATCGCCGAACCGAACATCAGCGAGGTGGAGCTCAAACACCTGCAGGACGTTTTCGGATACCACAAAGAGGTGACCGTTTCCAAAGAAGGCATCCTGAACGGCCATCCGTTGCGTTATTACAATGAATTCGTACGGCACAAAGTGGTCGATCTGCTGGGGGACATCGCGCTTTTGGGAGTGCCGATCCGCGGCCACATCCTGGCGGCGCGCAGCGGCCACAAGACAAACGTCGAACTGGTCAAGAAACTGCGCAAGATCCAGCTTAAGCAGGAATTGAAAAGGCAGTACCAGAAAGACAACACCAAGGACGTGGTCTTCGATACGAACGCCATCATGCGCATCATTCCGCACCGCTATCCCTTCCTGCTGGTGGATAAGATCATCGACCTCAAACCCAATGAATCGATCGTCGGCATCAAGAATGTGTCCATCAACGAACCGTTTTTCCAGGGCCATTTTCCCGGGCATCCGATCATGCCGGGAGTGCTGATCATCGAAGGGATGGCGCAGACCGGCGGCATCATTTTGCTTAACCAGATGGAAGATCCCGCGCAGTATGTGGCCTATTTCGCCTCCATCGACAACGTTAAATTCCGCCGGCCCGTCCTGCCCGGAGATACCTTGCGCTACGAACTAAAAGTGATCTCGCTCAAGCGTAATTTGTCCAAGATGCGCGGCGAGGCCTTTGTCGGCAGCGAAAAAGTGGCGGAAGGAGATTTCATGGCCATGCTGCAGAAGAAAGAGGAATCCCAATGACCACGATCCACCCCACAGCGATCGTCGCGGAAGAGGCCGTCATCGGCGAAGGTTGCGTAATCGGACCCTATTGCCAGATCGGACCTGAGGCCGTCCTCGGGGCCCGCAACACCCTCTACTCCAATGTCGTTATCTCCGGCCGCTCGCACATCGGCGACGAAAACCGGTTTTTTCCCTACTGCGTCATCGGCACCGATCCCCAGGACCTCAAATACAACGGGGAGCCGACGGGCCTGCGGATCGGCTCGCGCAACACCATCCGCGAATTTGTGACCGTCAATCGCTCCAATCAGGCAGCCGAGGAAACGATCCTGGGCGACGACAACCTCCTGATGGAATACGTGCATGTGGCGCACAACTGCCATATCGGCAACTTTTGCGTGATCGCCAACACTGTCCAGCTGGCAGGGCACCTGGTCGTCGGAGATCATGTTTCGATCGGGGGTTTGACGGCTGTACACCAATTTGTTCATATCGGGACGCACGCCTTTGTGGGCGGGGCTTCCGCGATTAAGAAAGACATCGCTCCCTATACACGGGGGCAGGGCAATCCTTACAAGACCGTCGGCCTGAACAGTGTCGGGCTGATGCGCAAAGGCTTTTCCACCCAGGCTGTGGCCGCCATCAAGCGGATGTACAATCTCTTTTACCGCGAGGGGCTGAACACTTCCCAGGCTTTGGAGAAGGCGGAGGCCTCGGGCGAACTGACTCCCGAACAGCAGATCTTTGTCGAGTTCATCCGGCAGGCGGACAGGGGGCTTTCCCGGTAGAGGTCCCTTCTTAGTCGGTTTTTATCTGTTTTCCCATTGGCGGCGAGCTAACGCTCCGGGACCGTGTCGCCCATGCCACCGGGGAAACCGGCCGATCTCGACAAGTTAATAACAAGAAGGTTATCCAACGGATTGAATGTGATCCCGCTCCGACACCCGGCTGATTTGCCTCCGGCTTACAACTGCCCGAGTTCCTGCCCGTTTGGCGGGAAGCCGGCGCGGAACAAATCAGAGGCGTTGGCGCCAGGTTTCATGGCCGGAAAGGATTTCCGCACCAGGCCGGCGCGGGCGGATATCCGCAGAGCCTGGCAGCCTGGATTTTGCATTGACAAAAAGCCGTTGGCGGAGATAATGAAACAATATCGAATCATGGAGTGTCGTTATGGACAATAGGACATGGGAATACCTGAGCGTGTTCATTATGTCCTGGCTGCTCGTTTATGGCCTCACGCCGTTTATCATCAAGATGGCGCGGCGCCTGAACCTCGTGGATAAACCGGAAGCCCGCAAGATACACCTGCAAAGCGTGCCTTTGCTGGGGGGCCTGAGCGTCTTCATCGGCTTTATTCTGCTCTGCCTCTATGACGTGACTATCTCTCCGGCGCGCTATTTCGACAGGGCGATGATCGGTTATCTCGCCGGGGCGGGGATTATAGTCCTGATCGGCCTGATCGACGACCTCAAAGGCATGAATCCGGTCATCAAGATGCTTGGGCAGCTGGTCGTCAGTTTGATCTTCATCAGCAGCAACTTCCTGGAGCAGGACCTGCAAAACATGTTCGGCTCGGTGTTCGTCTCCCTGCCGGTGATGGTGCTGTGGATGGTCGGCCTGATGAATGCTCTGAATTTTCTGGACAACATGGACGGCATCATCAGCGGCATGGCCGGGATCCTGGGTTTGGGCTTCTTCGCTTTTGGACTGGCCAATACGACCGGTTCCAACGGCAGCGAGATGGCTTTCATCGGCCTTATTTCGCTCAGCTTTGCCGGCTCGGCGCTGGGTTTTTTACCGTATAACTTCAATCCGGCCAAGATCTTTCTGGGCGACGCCGGTTCGATGTTCATCGGTTATTTCCTCTCCTCGATGGGCATCCTGATGGCCAAATACGCCGTTCTGACCCGCGAGGACAATATGTTTTACCTGCTGCCGGTGTTGCTGCTCAGCTACGCCATCTTCGACATTTCGCTGGTAAGTTATACCCGCAAGCGCGACGGACGGCACGTGATGCAAGGCGGCAAGGACCATTCCACGCACCGCATCAACACCGCCCTGGGCTCGGTGAAAGTGACGGCGGTGATCATTTACACGCTGAATGTGCTGATCGTCCTGACCACCATCATTATCTTCAAAACCGGAAACAGAGTGCTGCTGCTGGTGACCACGGTCATGTTCGCGGTGCTCTTCATGGTGTTTGGCAGAAAGCTGGACCAGGTTCCCATCGTTGTGCCAAGCAACCAGCAAAAATCGCCCAAGGTGAGCAAATGAAATTCATCCTGTTTGGGATCGGTTCCGGACTGCCGGATCTTACCAGCCACCAAAGCGCCCTCTATGTACAGACGGTGGAGAAGAAATTCCTCTTCGATTGCGGCGAAGGATGCTCCTATCAACTATTGCATCACGACCTGGCGGGAGACGCCCTGGACGCGATATTCATCAGCCATTACCACCCGGACCATGTTTCCGGTCTTTTTATGGTGTTGCAGATGCTGCGTTTGCAGATGAGGCAAAAGCCGCTGCAGCTCTTTCTGCCCGAGCGTCCAGCCGTGATGGTGGAATTTTTGCAGTATCTCTACACCTTTCCGCATCGTTTCTCCTTCCAATTACACATTTTGCCCTGCACGGAGGCCGATCTTTACCACAAGGAAGTGACGGCCGCCCTGACCGACCATCTGCGCAATTACGAGGAAAGCATAGCCGAGGATCAGATGCCCAACCCGATGAATTCCTACTCCTTCCGGATCTCCTCGCCGGAAGGTGACCTGGTCTATAGCTCGGACATCAACACCACGGACTGCGTGCTGCCTTTGCTCAGGGACTGCCACACCGCGATTGTGGATGCCTTCCATCCCGAACCGGAACAGATCCTTAAACTCCAATACGCCGGGATCCCCAGGATCCTGCTCACCCACAGGCCACGCCCGGAACTGCTGGCTGCCATACCGGAAAACGCTGCGGAGGTTTTTCAACTAGCTATGGAAAACAAGGTATACACACTCGGATGACACACCGCATCACAATTAAAGCGCTGGCCTGCGCGCTGTCCTTACTGGCGCTGGCCGGCTGCGAGATCAACAAATACAACAGCGCGGAAGACCACTACGAAAACAAGCGCTATGCTGCGGCGATCCAGGAATTGGACGATTACATCCAGAAAGGGAAAAACGGCGCCATCATCACCCGCAGCGAGATCCTGCGCGCCAAATGCTATTACGAATTGGGTTTGCTGGCTTTGCAGAGGGAAAGCTATGACCTGGCCATCAGGTTTCTGAAACTTTCCAATTCGGGCGAGGCCGACCAGGCCCTGGGCAACCTGTATAAGCAATTGGCGGAAAAAGCGCTGGCGGAAAACAACCAATATACCGCCATGTATTACGTGGAGGCCATCCTGCGCGAGATCCCGGGTTCGGAACTGACGCCGGAAATGCTGGCCCGGCGCATCACTTTCCTGCTGGATACCTTCATCGACCACAACCGGGCCTGGGAAACCTACATGATGTTATACGACACTTATCCCAACAACGCCCAGGAACTGTCCGCCCGCAAGCAGATCATGCGCGTCGTCCCGGCCAAGATCGAATACGCGCGGCGGCTGGTGGAAACCGGCTATTACAGCGAGGGTTTGCGCATCCTTTTTGAATTGGGAAAATACCCGGTCGTGGAGCGTGAGGAAAACAACCGCATGATCGCCGAGGCTTACATCGGCCAGGCGGAAAGCTATCTAAAAGGCGAAAATTACCTGGAGGCGGACAGGTTTTTCCGCATCGCCATTCAATACGATCCTGCTAAAAAGGAAGAGATTAACGAGCGGCTGGAACAGGTGGTGAGGCTCTTCATCCGCAAAGGGGACGAATACCTCGCCAAACGGGATTTCGACAACGCCCTGCTGCATTATCAAAAGACCTACGACATCATTCCAGATTACGATCTGGCCAACCAGGCCATCGCGCGGTTGAACGCGGTCAAGGCCGATATCGAACGCGCCACCAGCCTCTATTCGCAAGCCGAAAAAGCCGAACTGGCCGGCAAATTCGGCGAGGCGCTCAATCTCTACCGCCAGGCCAACAGCCTGGACGCCCGGGCGGAATACCGCAACAAGGCCTCCCAAATGCAAAACATGATGGACGCCCAGGCCAATCCCGTCGCCTTTGCCCAGCGTATCATCAACGATTACAAGGGAGGTTTGCTAAATACCCGCATCCGCCGGCAGAAGCAGGATCTCCTTGAATCTTTCGATCCCAACGAGATCCGCGACACTGGCTGGAAGATCATGATCTCCTCCAGCCAATACAAGTACGAAGCCCGTTATGACCTCGTCACGCCGACGATTTCCTATTTCTACGTCTGGCAGGTCAACCTCAAAGACCGGGAGATCATCCCTTTGAACAAGATATCCGAAAACCTGATGAGGTAAGCATGTCCCGGAAGATAACGCTACTTTTACTGCTGCTGCTCGCTTACGCAGCCCTCGCCGCCCAGGGGGAGTTCGACATCCGGGCTTTTTCCGACAGTACCAAATACGGCTGGCAGGACTGGCGCGACCGCGTAGCTTACCGCGATGACATCCTGGAACGGCAGCAACTGCTGCAAATGTACGAAATGGAAGCCAGCCCCATACGCACGACGATCATCAAATCCCTGCTGATCCCCGGCCTTGGCCAGATGGACAGCAACGCCGGCACCAAAGGCTCGATCCTGCTGGGCAGCGAACTCCTGGCCCTGGGCACGGCCTATCTCTTTTGGGACCGCAGCCAGTATTACTACCACAAATACCAGCAGGCCACGCAGGTGGAGGAGATCGAATCCTATTACAACGCCGCGCAAAACCCGCGTCAGTACTCGCTGCTCTTTCTGGGCCTGGGCGCGGTGATCTGGGGCTATAATGTCTTCGACGTGATACAGACCACGGACGATTACAACGTCGAGGTCTGGCAGGAGATCATGGACAAATACGCCCGCAAAAAAGTCACCCTGGGCCCGCAAGGCATCGGAGTAAGGTTTTAGGAGGCGATCATGAAACCGAGATCAATCGCCCTGCTGCTGATCATAACGCTGCTGCTGGCCTCCTGCGGCCTGAAGCGCACCAATCCCCTCGATCCCATCGGCAATACGGAGATCCAGACTCCGCAGACGGTCTCCAATTTGATCATCTACGGCGTTTCTCCCGCCGGGGCCGATAATAAATACGTCGATCTGCGCTGGGACGCGAACAGTTCTTTGACCACCGACGGTTACTTCGTTTACCGCGGATTGGGCTACAGCGCTTCCTATGCCGTCGTGGACACGGTCTTCACCAATAGCTGCTACCACGGCTCGGAGCCCTGGCATCAAGTGCTGCCGGGCATTTACTGGTACAAAGTATCTGCCTTTAAGGACATCTACAACGACGAGGGTTTGTATCTGGGCCGCCTGGAAGGAAGGCTGAGCGAGGCCAGGCCCGTCGTGGTCCCCAATTAGGGGATTTTCTCCATGAGGGCCGATTTCAGCGCGGAGCTGAACGAGCAGCAACTCCAGGTTGTCACCGACACCGAAGGTCCGCTTTTGGTCCTGGCCGGTGCAGGCAGCGGTAAGACCCGCTCCATCATCTACCGCTGCGCCTGGCTTTTGAAAGAAAAACAGATCCCGCCCTGGAATGTCCTGGTAGTTACCTTCACGAACAAGGCCGCCCGGGAATTGCAGGAGAGGCTGGAAAAACTGCTGGGCTTTCCCGTCCGCTCGCTCTGGGTGGGCACTTTCCACCACGTCTGCTCCCGCATCCTGCGCACTGAGGCTTCCCACCTGCCCTTCAACGCCAATTTCTCCATCTATGACGAGGACGCCCAGAAATCAGTGCTCAAGAAGATCTACAAGGAGCACAACCTCGACAAGCAAAAATACCCTTTCCAGCGCGTCCTGGGACGCATCGGCAGATATAAGAACCGCCTCCAACTGCCGGAGGATCTGGCTCCGGACGCATCTGAAGTGGCACACTCCAAGGGCTACCATGACGATTTTGAAAGCAAGTTCCTCACCATCTACACACTTTACCAGCAAAGCCTGCTGCTGAATCAGGCCCTGGATTTCGATGACATACTGCTCTACACTGCCAAACTTCTGCAAAGCAACGCCGCCGTGCGCGAGAAATACCGCCAGCTCTTCCGCTACGTGATGATCGACGAATATCAGGACACCAACCAGGCTCAGTTCGAGATAGTGCGCCAGATCGCCGGCGGACACCAGCATGTCTGCGTTGTGGGTGACGACGACCAGGCCATCTACAGCTTCCGCGGCGCCACCATCCGCAATATTTTGGAATTCGAACGCGATTATCAGAACGTCCATGCCATCCGTCTCGAACAGAACTACCGCAGTACGATGCGCATCCTGACCCTGGCCAACGCCATCATCAAAAACAACCGCAACCGCCACAGCAAGGATCTCTGGTCCGAATTGGGTGAGGGCGATAAGCCGGAGCTGTTCACCTATCAGGATGAGACGGACGAGGCTGACCGAACCGCCGAACTAGCCCTCAAACTACACGCCGACGGAGTTCCCTTCAGCCAGATGGCCGTCCTGTACCGCACCAACGCTCAGTCCCGTGTGTTCGAGTACGCTTTCTTGCAGCGCAAGATCCCCCATACCATCGTGGGCAGCCTGCATTTCTACCAGCGCAAGGAGATCAAGGATCTGCTGGCCTACCTCGCCGCGCTGACCAATCCCGCCGATTCTGAAAGCCTGCTGCGGATCATTAACGAACCTCCCCGCGGCATAGGCCAGACAACAGTTTCCCGGCTGCTGGCCTTTGCCGGGAAGACCCGCGTCACGCTCTGGCAGGCGCTGCAAAATTATCAGGCCATCGAGGATCTCAATTCCGGGATGCGGACGCGGCTGGCCGAGTTTGCCGGCAAACTGGAAAACTGGCGCCGCCTTGCCCTCAAAGCCCCGGTGCTCGAGGTGGTCAAGGACATCATGGACTCCCTTGATTTGATCAACCTTTACAAGCAGAGCCAGGATCCCAAGGACATTTCCCGCGTGGAAAACCTGATCGAGTTTGTCGGCTCAGTCAGCGAGTTTTCCGAGCGCTGGGCTACCGAACACGACAAACCCACGCTACTGGCAGATTTCCTGCCATTCGTCGCCTTGCAGACCGATCTCGATCTGGTGCAGGAAAACTCTGACTCGGTACGTCTGATGACCCTGCACAACGCCAAGGGCCTGGAATTCGGCTGCGTCTTCATCGTGGGGCTGGAGCAGGAGCTTTTGCCGCATCGCATGAGCCTGGACAGTCGCGAAGCCATCGAAGAGGAACGCCGCCTGTTCTACGTGGGCGTCACCCGCGCCAAAACCAGGCTGCTGCTCAGTTATGCCAAATGCCGCCGCCTCTACGATACCTTTTATTACACCAAACCCAGCCTCTTTTTACAGGAACTGGACGATTCGCTTTTCGCCGGCGACAACGACCCGGCGGACCTGGCGCCCGCCCAGCGCGTTAAACCAAAGATCCGCCACCGCGTCACGGAAAAGGACAAGCAGTTCCGCATCGGACAGCAGGTCTGGCATTCCGAATACGGACCGGGGATCGTCCTCAGTGTTGACGGGACGGGACCCGACGCCCGGCTGACAATTTCATTTTCCAGCGGCAAACTGGCTAAGATCATCGGTACCTTCGTCAGCACCGAACCCTAATAGATTTATGCTTTATACCGAGATAAAAGAGGATTTGGAGCGCTCGCCCTTCTTCCAGAGCCTGGCTGCGGCGCTGCCTGCGGAAAAGCGGATCCAGATCCACCACCTCAACCAGAGCGCCCGGGCCCTCGCTGCTGCTCATTTATGGGCCAAAACGGGTAAGAATGTCCTGATCGTTTCGCAGGACGACATAATCGCGGAGGACATCTGGGACGACCTCTGCGCTCTGATCGGCACCGCGAACGCGCATTACCTGCCCGATTACGAGATCCTGCCCTACGAGGAACGCTCACCCCACTATTCGATCCGCGCCACGCGCATGATGTGCGTCCACAATGTACTGCAGGGCGATCCAGCCGTTTACAGCCTGTCCATCCGCGCCCTACTGCGCTATCTGCCGCCTTTGGCCAATATCGAGCGCCACGTGAAGGTCCTGCGTCCGGGATTGGAGTACCCGCCGGATGAACTGATCCGCGACCTCGTCTTCATGGGCTTCGAGGTCCAGTACCAGGTGAACAAGGTCTTCCAGGCCGCCCGGCGCGGCGGGATCATGGACATCTTCAGCCCTCCCGGATTGAAGCCTGTTCGCATCGAATTTTTCGGCGACGAGATCATCACCATGCGCCATTTTTCGCTGAACACCCAGCGCTCCGAACCGGGCGAGGTGCCGTCGTATACCTTGATCCCAGCCCGCGAATTTTGCCTGGATGACATCCGCAAAACCTCGCCGTTGGCCAGTTTGATCAAAACCCACGGTTTCTACGAAGGCATCGAAAACCAATACAGCCTGCTTCTGGACAGCCTCAGCCTCTTCGCCGACTATTTCGATCCGACCAGCCGCTTGCTCGTTTTTAACAACTACGTCTATGTCGAGGAGGAATTCCAGCAATTGGCCGAGCAGGTCCACCAGCAGTACAAGCGCGAACTGAAGAACAAGACCAAAGCCAAGCTCAGCCCGCCGGAGAAACTCATCGCAGATGAACAGGAATTGCTACAGCTGCTGGATCCCGCGTTCAGCCTGTTCCTTTCCCAGAGCGAATTCGTCCTGCCCTTCGCCACCGAGAACGTCAAGGCCCCCTGCGAGCCCCAGCCCTCTTTCAACGGCGATCTGAACCTGCTGGCTTTATCTTTGAAAAAACTGTCGCTGGAAGGCACCGAACCCGTTCTTCTCTTCGACAATGCCAGCCAGAGCCGTCGCATGAATGAACTGCTGGCCGATTTCGACTGCTCTCCGCAGGGCCACATCGGTGTCCTGCACGAAGGCTTCCACATCCTCGATTGTGGCTTGGCGATCTGGACCGACCACGAGATCTTCAACCGATACCG
>JAKQNV010000126.1 GCA_029565595.1 Candidatus Cloacimonadota bacterium | reverse complement strand
CCTGATGCTGGGTTTTGCCCTGATGATGGCTCTGGACGTCGCTTTCAGTTAATCCCTGGCCGGTTTCTCCGCCAGTATTTCCTGCACCAAAAGCGGGATCATGAGTTCGTGGTGCCCGATGAAGTAGTATCCCTTGCCGCCATTCTCCACGGGTCGCCGAACCACATTTTCCAGGCAGCGGTAATGCATGTTCATGTCAAACACCGCCGTCGTGAAATCCTGCACCTGGCCATACAGGTTGCGTGCCACGGTCAGGGCTTTCAGAAACACTTCCGGCAAGAGCACCGCCGAACCGAGGTTCAGATAGACCCCTCCGCCGTTCAGATCCTTCACCTGTTCGCAAAAGATGCGGAAATCGCGCAGGCTGCAGTCGCCGATCGCTTTGCCGTCCGCGCAGGGCGTCTGGTGCGTGATGTCGGTGCCCAGGGCGATGTGCGCGGTGACCGGGATCCCGTGTTTGTAAGCCATGGCCAGCAAGGATGATTCCGGATGGGGGGCGTTTTCCAGGATGTGTTTGCCCAAGGCTTCCCCAAAGCCGAGTTCCGCATCCGAAGCCTGCGTGATCACGGAGTTGATCCCGTGCGTGGTCTCGAAGACCATGCCAAAAGTCCCGTCTTTCAGCCCGGTGCTCACGTCCTCGGAGGTCTTTCCGTAAAAGGCCAGTTCAAAGTCATGGATGGTCACCGAGCCGTTCACTGCAAAACATTTCACCGCCCCGGCCTCCATCAGCCTGATCAGCAGCGGCGCCAGCCCGCATTTGATGACATGCCCGCCCAGGGCCGCGATGATCGGCTTGTGGCTGGAAATGGCGTTGCGGCAGCGCTGGACGAGTTCCTTGAAGTCCGCCCCTTTCAGGATGTCCGGGACGCTGTCCAGGAAATTCCCGGAGGCCGTGGCCAGGGAGCCGGTTTCCACCTTGCTGGGGCGGTCCTTTACAGAGTTTACGTGGATCTGGAAGAGATCAACCTCTTTGTATCTGCTCATCGTAACTTCTTCAGGTAGCGCTCCTCTTCGCTGAAAATGCAGCCGCAGTATTTCTGCCGGTACATCTGGGCTTCTTTGGAAAGGCGTACCCCTTCGTCCCAGAGCGGCCGCCAGTCGCGGTAGAAAAAGGGGATGCCATAGATGCTTCCCACCGCCTCTCCGATCTCCCGGATCAGATCATGCTTCTGGTATTTGCTGTACAAAAGCGTGCTGCCGAAGGCGTCGAAACCATGCTCATAAGCGGTTTTGGCGGTTTCCTCCAGCCGGACCGTATAGCAGAAGCGGCAGCGGTTGTCAATATCGTCGCCGACTCCGGCCAGGAACTTGCGCAGGCCGTAATCGTCTTTCAGGATGAGGGGAAGATCCTCCTGCCGGGCGAATTCCTGCAACGTTTCCAGCCGGCTGCGGTACTCCGTGAAGGGATGGATGTTCGGATTGAACCAAAACGCGGTGATACCGATCCCTTCCGCTTTTAGTTGCCGGTAAGGCGCGATGAGGCAGGGCGCGCAGCAAGTGTGCAGTAATAACTTTTCAGGAACGGACATGGTGCGCCATCTGCAAGGGCAATTCCAGCGATATCTCCACCAGCCCGGCGATTTTCCCGTCGCGGCGCCAGGGCTGCTGGAAGATGAGTTTTTTCACGCCGTTCTTTTCGATCGTATAGACGTTGTTACGCCCCGTGGCGAGCATTTCCCTGATCGCGGCTACCGACTCCGGTTTGTGGCAGTCGAAGAGGCTTTTGCCGATCAGATCCGCCCCGCCCTGTTCGGAGAACGTCGCACAGGCTTTGGCGTTCATTTCCAGGATAATGCCCTCTGTGTCGCAGACCGTGATGGCTGCGGGGAAATCCTTTATCCATTCATGCATGGCGGCGGATAACCTTATCCCTCAAAACTCTTTCAACAGGCTGGCGGCCACGATCCCACGCTGGATCTGGTTCGTGCCTTCGTAGATCTGCAGGATCTTGGCGTCCCGCATCATCTTTTCCACGGGATATTCCTTCATGTAGCCGTAACCGCCCAGGATCTGCACGGCGTCGGTGGTCACCTTCATCGCCACGTCCGAGGCGAAATATTTGCACATGGCCGATTCCTTGCCATAGTCCCTGGCTCCGCTGTCCACCATCTTCGCGGTCTGCATGACCAAAGCCCGCGCGGCCTCGATCTGCGTGGCCATGTCGGCGAGCATGAATTGCACGGCCTGGAAGGAAGAGATCGGTTTGCCGAATTGCTGCCGCTCCTTGGCATAGCGGATCGCCGCTTCGAACGCGCCGCGGGCGATGCCGACGGCCTGGGATCCGACCATGGGGCGGGATTTGTCGAACACCTTCATCGCGGTGATGAAGCCCGTGCCTTCTCGTCCCACTAGGTTGGCGGCCGGAACGGCGCAGTCTTCGAATACCAGTTCCCGTGTGGCGGAGGCGCGGATGCCCATCTTGTTTTCCTTTTTGCCAAAGGAAAAGCCGGGTGTGCCTTTTTCCACGATGAAGCAGGAACAGCCGCGGGCGCCCTTGGTCTTGTCGGTCATGGCGAAAACGGTGTAGATGCCGGCTTCGCCGCCGTTGGTGATCCACTGCTTGGTTCCGTTGAGGATGTAGTTGTCGCCGTCCTTGCGGGCGGTGGTTTCGATCGCTCCGGCATCGGATCCGGCGTTGGCTTCGGTCAGGGCAAAGGCTGCGAGTTGCTCGCCGGCGGCGATCTGGCCCAGATAGTGTTTTTTCTGCTCCTCGCTTCCGGCCAGGAGGATGGGGTACATGCCCAGGCCGGTGGCGCCAAAAGCCAGCGCGATGCCGGCGTCCACAGCGCAGAGTTCTTCCGTCACGATCGCCAGGTCAACCACCTTGCCGCTGATCCCGCCGTATTCTTCCGGGATCAGGATCGCGAAAAGGTCGCTCTGGCGCATGATCTCCACTATATCCCAGGGGAAGGTCCCCTCTTCGTCATACTTTTCGGAGAGTGGCTTCATCTTTTCAATTGCGATGCGCCGTGCGATCTCCTGCATTTCCAGTTGGTCGTCGGTCAGAAAGTAATTCATATCATAACTCCTTGATAACAAAAGCGGATAAATATACTGGAACGCTTTGCGGCGGGGGAGGGCTGAGTCAAGGAAAATCTTGCCGGCCCTAATCCGTGAACAGCAGTTTTCCCCTTTGCGTTCGGCCTTCCTGGTCCAGCGAGTAAAGATATACTCCCGGCGCCAGACGCTCCGGCAATGTCACTCCCACTTTCTGGCCGACGCGGACGCTGTGCAGCAATTGCCCCCGCAGATTGAAGATCCTCAGCCTCGGGTTGGACAGGCCTTTTGCCTCGATCTGCAACACATCTCCCCGGTGCAGGGGATTGGGATACAGGCAGGGCCTGGCTGTCTGGACCAGATCCTCCGCGTCCGAAGAGCCACTTTCAGCCACGCTGATGTCGGAACTCGACAAGCCCACATTGTAACTGCCCAGAGGCGTGAAATCGCTCTGATACAGACGGACGACCGACGCTGAAGCGTAATTCTGTTCCAGCAGCGCGATCAGCCCGCCCGAACCGGAAACCATCGAGCCGGTGTAGTTCAAAGGATCGGACGCGTCATGATATACCTCATAGGTATCGGCGTTGTAGGAATAAAGCCCCGCGCCCATGCCGTCGCCCAGATAGGCGGTCCCGTCCCCGGCGATCCACAGCGAACCGGGTTTTCCCCCGATGTCCAGCCTGTGGATCCGTTTCAGCGATTCCAGGTCGATGATGTCCACTTTGCCCGGAATGTCGCTCCAGTTGCCAGTGCAGGAAACATGCAGAAATCCGTTGCGGACGACAGCGTATTGCGGATTGGTCCAGACCGGGACCGTCGCCTCCACGGCAAAGGTATCCAGGTCGATCACGCTGATGCTGCTGTCGGCGTAGTTGTTGGCATAGCCGCCGGTATTGCAGACGTAGAGCCGTTCGCCGTCGGAACAGAGTCCTTCCGGAGCGGTTCCCACCGCCAGCGTTCCCGTCACCGAATTGCTTTGCAGGCTGATCTTGTAGGCCTTGTCGGTGAAAAGCCCCGTCACATACAGGAAATCTCCCACTTTCAACACATCCCAGGGATTGCTGGAGGCCGCCACCGGTATGTAACGGATCAGCGCGCCTGTGGAGCGGGAGACCACCTGGACCGCGTTGTCGCCCGAACAGGCGACGTAGATATGGTTTTCGTCCAGATCCATCAGATTGGGCGTCAAACCCAGTTGGGCAAAGGAGTTTTGGACAGTCCCGCTCTGGGTGTCGATCCGGGAAAGGGTCCGGGAAGCGGAATTGACGACATAGATCTCCGCGGCGGCCAGCGGAAAAAGCAGGAGCAGCAGCGCTCCCGTGCAGAATGTTTTCAAGCGTGGCATGGCGTTCACCTCTTTCAGTTCTTTGAAGAAGGATGAACTACTGTCCCGCCGGCCCCATAATCCGTAGGGCAGCAGGGGGTGTCGGTGGCAGGTTTCCTGGCTCGCGGCGGCTCTCCGGGGTCCAGCCTTCCCGCTTGGACGCAGTGGCTGGGCCGGCCTCAATGCCGCTTACAGTGGCGGTTACCGCTCCCGCTTCGCTTTTCAGCAACGGGATTCCCTTTTACCTGAAAGTAGCACCATCGTTTCTGGATTTCATGTTTTCCGGCCTGGCCATTCTGTCAAGCAAAATGGCCCGCTTCATCTACTGGCAAGGATCGGCGGCCGGCTTCAAATAATTCTTGACAGATATCTGTGAATATAATATAAAGAATAAGAATCAAGAGTCGCCAGGCTTGATGGAAGCCAGTTAGTCCTTGTGGCTTATTTCAATACCGGCAAGCCCCGGAAATGGCCTTCCGGAGTCTGCCGCGCGGATGCGGGTCCGGCCCTGGCAGAGGAGTTTGCAGAGAACGCCGCGTTCCGGGCTCGAAAAGGCCAGCCAAACACAGATAAGGAGTTCACCCATGAAGATCCTTGCCGTCTCACTCATCGCGCTTTGCGCCGTTTTTTCCCTCTCCGCCGTCATCCGCACGGTCGATCAAAACTCCCCCAGCGTCGGCCAATACAACAATTGGACCGCCGCCTACACTGCCTCGGCGGACGGGGACACTATCTACCTATATCCCACTACTACTACTTATGGCGATTTTTATCTGCAGAAAAGGCTGACGGTGATCGGCGGCGGCTTGAATCCCGCCAATCCGTCCCTGCCAACCTCAAAAATCACCTTGCACACCTACTATGCTTCAGCCATTGGCTGCAAACTGATCGGGCTGGACTTTCCCAATCCGGTGTATTGTTATTACCAAACGGCGTTTAACAATTGCCGCTTCAATGCTGCCGGCAATTATATCATACGCTCGAACTCGGCTTTCACCGACTGCATTTTTAAGAACTACATCCAGATAGGCGATGGCAGCAACGAAACCGGAAATATTGTCATTTCCGGCTGCACTTTCGATTTTGACGGTTCTTACCAGTCGATTATCTACGGTTACACCACAATTTCATACAATAACTGCCTGTTCATAGGAAATAACAACCATTTCTACCCCGGCGGAACGCCCAGCACGGTAAATGTCCTTAACTGCGTCTTCGTCAACCGCGGTACGGGCGCCCACAACCTGTTCTATTACACCTCAAACACAAACGGTTATGCCTTCACCAACTGCATCTTTGAAAGTATGAGCAATTTCCAGGCCAACGCAACTTTCCAGTATTGCATCCTGGAACAGTCCTTCACCTATGTGGATCCCACAAACATGCAAAATGTGAACATGGCGACCGTGATGGTGGACGTGAATGGCGGAAATTACCATCTGGTACCGGAACCTCCGGATAATCCGGCCGTCGGAGCGGGCCTCGGCGGGGTGGACATCGGCCTCTACGGCGGTCCCAGCCCCTTCGACGACCTCTGGTATCTGGCCTTCCTGCCCTCGATCACGGATTTTGATTGTCCTCCCATCGTCAATGCCAGCGGGCAACTCAACGTCCACGTTGAAGCCCAGTGCGGCAATTGATCCCGAGTGCGGCAAATAACAAGGCGGGAGGAATTATGAACGCAAAATTCACGCTGGCCGCCCTGCTGCTGCTCATCCTGGCCGGAGCGCTGTTTTCCGCCACGGTTGCCCGGATCGAGTACTTTTTCGATACCGATCCCGGACCCGGAAACGGTACCCAGCTCTACAGCCGCGACCCGGTGGAGGTCAGCCAGCTCATCAGCGCGGCGTCGCTCAGCCCCGGATTGCACCGCATCCTCATCCGGGCCAAGGATACAAGCGGCAAGTGGGGGATCCCCCAATCCCAGAGTTTTCTGGTCCCGGCTGCCACCCAGATTTCCGGAACGATTTCCCGGATCGAGTACTTTTTCGACAGCGATCCCGGTCCCGGCAACGGAACCCAGATCTATTCACGCAACACCATCAACGTCACCCAATTGATCAGCGCCGCCGCCCTCACCTCCGGCTTGCACGCCCTTTTCGTCCGGACCGGGAACACCGCCGGAAAATGGGGGTTGCCGCAGCGGACCGCTTTTTACAAACCGCCGCAAACGCAGCCCCACGGGACGGTTTCCAAAGTGGAGTACTTTTTTGACGCCGATCCCGGCGCTGGCAACGGCATCCAGATCTACAGCCGCGATCCGGTCACGCTCGACCAACTGATCAACACCGCGTCTTTGGGCCCGGGAATCCACCGGATCTTTGTCCGCTCCAAAAACACCGCTGGAAAATGGGGCTTGCCGCAAAGCGTGGCCTTCCTGGTCCCGGTCCCAACTTCCGCGCCGGTCACCATCACCAAACTGGAGTGGTTTGTGGATACCGATCCCGGCTTCGGCCTCGGACACATTGTGAACCTGACCCCGGCCTCAGCGGTCAACACCTCTTTTTCGATCGATATGAGGGGCGTGGAACACGGCAACCACCGGCTCTACCTCCGGGGTAAAAACAACCGCGGACAGTGGGGATTTCCCGTTTACGCGCTGTTTTCCGACGGCGTGCCGGCCCATCTGACCATCCAGATCGTCGGCTCAAACGTCCTCATCTCTTGGGAAGATCTCTACACCATCGACACCTACAAGGTCTATTCGGGTCCGGAGCCATACGGGACCTTCACCGTGGATCTCAGCGGCACTTTTGGCGAGAGTTCCTGGACCGCCCCGTTTACAGGATTAAAGAAGTTCTACTACGTAACCTCAATCTACGACGCAGCGAAATAGATAAAAAGCCCGCGACAGGATAAGCGCGGGCTTTATTAATTAAAGGAGCACATCGGATGAAGTGACGACATCACGCGGATGCGGAAGCCGGGGACCTGATGCTCTGCATGGTTCTGCTCACATTGGCGCGGTCAGTAATTCGTAGCCCTGCAATTTCTTCAAAAGGTTGGCTTCGCAGGCGTGGAAGACCGAAAGGCAGGGCAGCAAGTTCATTTCTATATCGTCCCGGGTGATGGTGGCGAGATCGTATTGCGGATAAAGTTCGATCATCTTGTAGAGCAATTTCATCAGGACGTTGCGGTAGTTGGCGAAGGGAGTGTCTCTGGTAGGCGAGCGGGAGTTCCAGATGTCGGTGTATACCTT
>JAKQNV010000079.1 GCA_029565595.1 Candidatus Cloacimonadota bacterium | reverse complement strand
GCATAGGCCTTGACAGACGGATAATGGATCCTGCCGATGCTTTCGTGGATCTGCAGGGCGACCTCTTTGCCCAGAGCGACCAGCGAGATGGGCATACCCGCCATCGCCTTGCGGAAAAGGCTTTTGTAGTCCTGTTCGGGTTGGGAGACCAGTTCGTCCAGGATGAAATTGACCATGTTGCCCTGCACCGGTTTCTCCGAGGAAGCCTCCCGGTAGAGGCGCTCAATGACGAAATACTCAGGATGCACCCCTTGGAAATCGAAACACTCCGCCACAGCGGTCGCGTCGAGCAAGAAATCCGGCTCCACCACGACGACGGTCATAGAACTGCTGGAGAAGCAGCGTTCCTGTCCCGTCACCGGAGTCAGGTTGAAGCAATTAAGGACCGCGTAGCGCCACAGAGCTTTGTTCAGAGCGCTCCAACGGCAGCCCTCGTTTTCCCGGTCGTTCAGTTTGATGCTCAGGTCGTTACCCGTTTCGTCGCTGGCTTGCAGTTCCAATCCGGTTTCCCGGTCTCCCTGTATGAGGACTCGCCATTTCTGGACCACGCAGGCGAAGCTCTCTCTGGGCACGGCCTTGAAGGCAGGAAAAGGCTCCGCGCCATTTGCGGAAAGGAAAGAATCCGCCTCCGGAGTTGGAAGTTCGGGATCCAGCCAGCGGAGCAGGTCGCGCAACGTCAGCAGGGCGCTTAGCCAGTCGGATTGTTTCGGTTCCAGGCCTTCATGCGCGACCTTGTTGCAAAGCAGGCGCAGTTGATTGACCTGGGTAGCCAGTTCGAACGGCGTGTCCTGCTGTTTGTGGACGTATTGCGTCCGCGCGAAGAGCCCGCTGAAACTCAGCCCGCTGCCTTCGGTCAGTTGGCGGTAAACGGATTCCAAAAACTGCCGGGCCTGGAGCAGTCGTGATTCCAGATCTCCGTCCGCGGAGATCAGTTCCTGCAGGCGGGCGTGGTTGCGCAGGCTTGTTTCGGTGGGAGTTTCAGGCATTAAGCGCGTTTGCGGTTGTGGTTTTTCTTCTTTTGCTTAAAGATGTTCGTGCGTACCCAGCCCCAGTTGTAGTAGAGGTGGATCAGCCCCACGCAGAAGAACAGGATCCCCGCAAATTCGTGGATCTCGGCCCAGGCGTCGCCTTGGTCGATCTTGTAAATGGCCATGGCGATGACCGCGATCAGGAAAAGCAACAACAGTATCGGATTGATAAATTTCAGGGCGTTGTTTTTCATTCGGTTTCCTCTTTATTTGATGTGGTAAAAAACGCTTCGATAAACTGGCGGGCGTCGAAGATCTCCAGATCCCCGATGCCTTCCCCCACGCCGAGCAGTTTGACCGGCAGGTTCAAATTGTGCTTGAGGTTGAAGATGATGCCGCCCTTGGAGGTGCCGTCGTATTTGGTCAGAATGATCCCCGTGAGAGCCATCGCCTTATTGAAGTTGTCTGCCTGGGAGATGGCGTTCTGGCCGGTGGTGGCGTCCACGACCAACAGCGCCTGGTGTGGGGCTTCCGAGATAAGTTTCTTGATCGTGCGGTCGATCTTGCTGAGTTCCTTCATCAGGTTTTCGCGCGTGTGCTGGCGTCCGGCGGTGTCGATCAGCACCACGTCGTAGCCTTTGGCGAGGGCGCTGGCGATGCCGTCGTAAATGATGGCCGCGGGATCGGCGTCCGGTTGGGACTTGATGATAGTCGTCCCGGCCCGTTCGGCCCAGATGGCGAGTTGCTCGATGGCCGCGGCGCGGAAGGTGTCACCGGCGATGATCATGACCTTCTTGCCCTGTTCGGAGAGGCTTTTGGCCACCTTTCCGATGGAAGTCGTCTTCCCCACTCCATTGACCCCGACAAATACGATCACATAGGGTTTGGCGTCGATCTCGTCCCAGAGGCTGGCGGTTTCCGCGTAATCGGCGAGCAAAATGTCCTGCATGATCTCCTGGAGCGCGGTCTGCACCAGGGAGGCGTCGGTGATGCGTTCCACGCGGATCCGCTCGGTCAACTGCTGCATGATCACATCGGTCATTTCGACTCCGGTGTCGCATTTGAGGAGGATCTCCTCGATCTCCTCCATCAGTTCATCGTCCACCTTGCCGCGCAAGCGTATCGCTTCTGCGATCCGGCCGATGAAACCGCTCTTCGTCCTGGCCAGTTTTTGCCTGAGGCCGCGCACTATGTTCAGCATTTTCGCTCCTGTTGGAAATTCATCACAGACCCCAGTGATTGAGTAATGGATGCCACTTTGTGATTGACACCCAAAACGCCTCGCCATAAATTGCGCGCTGACGAAAAAGTCAATCAAAATCTAATGAGGATTGGATGGATAAAACACATTTCAAATGGATAATGCTGGTGGCGGTCCTCTTTCCGCTGATGGTCTCCTACGTGGGCTACGTGCTCTTTTACTCGAGCGAGGAAAGGCAGGCGCCTTCTGCTTCCACGACTTTGGAACAGGGCGCTGCTGGCGAGCCGGTCCTGGTCGGAAAAAGCGAGGCGGCCCCGCCCTTGCAAAAGACCGAATCGCTGATCTACAAAGATCTCCTGCTCTACGTGGCGCTGCTGGCCGGAACGACTGCCCTGCTCTGGCATTATCTGAAAACCAACCTGGCCTGGGCAGCCGTGATCCTTTTACCGCTAGGCTTTTCGCTGCTCTACCTGAACCGCTTCGCGCTCACCCTGACCGCCTTTTACCTGGCCAACGCCGCTTTTGCCGTCGGGCTCGCGCTCCTAGTCAAATATGTGTTTTTCCATCCCGCGCTGATTCGCTGGCGCATGATCGTTTTTTCCCTGCTCGGCGCGGCGTTGCTCACCCTTTTCCTGCGGACGCTCTATGTGCTGACCAAGACGGTGTTCCTGCCCGGACAATGGACGCAGATCTACGTGCCTGGGCTGATCCTCTTCATTTTTGTGAGTTTCGGAATGTCTTTGGCGGACATGCTCATCGTACGGACCCTTTTCCGCGAGAGGCAGAAAAGGTCTCAGGACGACGATGAGGACGACGGCCCGGATGCTTGACGACCGAGATTTCTTCGTGCTGGAGGACATCGAAGCGGCGCTGGATCCGCAAGCCGTCTTTGCCAACGCGAATCCGCTCTACATAGAGATCGGCAGCGGCAAGGGGGAATTCATTTCCCAATACTCCATCCAACACCCCGATTGGAATTTTCTCGGCTTTGAAGGCCGCGAAAAACGCATCCGCAACATCCTGAAAAAGATCTCCCCGGCCCAGCATACCAACGTCCGCATCGTGCGCCTGATGGTGGATGCCAATATCGCTTCCGTTTTGCCGCCGGAATCAGTCAGCGGCGTCTTCATCCAGCATCCCGATCCCTGGCCGAAACGCCGGCATTACAAGCGCCGTCTCTTCCAAC
>JAKQNV010000074.1 GCA_029565595.1 Candidatus Cloacimonadota bacterium | reverse complement strand
CTTCCAGATCAATTCCGTGCGGCAACCGCAGCCGGTAGGTACTTTTTTCACGAATTCCCTGTTTGACGGCTTTCGTAGCGCCTGGCTTCTGGAAGAACGCTATCTCTTCGCCAACAACTTGCTGACCAACAACATCTATCTCTTCGACCTGCAAGATCGGCGCGAACCGCTGCTGACGCACACTTTCCACCAGTCAGGCACCAGTTATGAGCTCGGCGTTTCCACCAATCTGCTGCTCTCCGCATCAGGCAGCCAGGGGATCAAAGCCTATGCCCTACAGGATCTGGTCAGCGTCTGCGATGAGCAGGTTCCGCCGGCGTTGCAACTGACCGCCTATCCTAATCCCTTCGCTGGCGAAATAACGCTCCGCTTCGTTCTGGAAAAGGCCTCCCCCGCGCGGATGGAATGCTTCAATATCCGGGGCCAGTTGGTCTATTCAAGATATCTGCAGGACGCCAAATCTGGTGAGAACATTGCGCTCTGGGACGGACGCGACCAGGCAGGCAGAGATTGCCCCTGCGGAGTCTATATCATCAGGGTCAGCAGCTCCGCGGGCTCGGAGAGCCGCAAGGTCACCAAACTCATTCGCAAATGATGCTTATGTTTATTTATGGTGAGCACCTACAGACTCCGGAGTATTGTCATCGCAGGCAGGCTGCATCTTGTCATCCCAGCGCAGGCTACACCTTGTCATCCCAACGCAGGCTGGGATCCAGGTCTTTGAGATTTCAGACTTTTACTCAGCCCAAACAACGGACAAAAAAGTATAGCATGTGTTTGATATTAAAAGAACTGGATCCCAGCCTGCGCTGGGATGACAGGGCGAAGACTCTATCTTGATTACAATGTGTCCACTATAACTGATCTTGACCCACAAATGAGGCTTTCCGCAGGGATTTTCGCCAAAGCGTCTCTGGCTCAGACCGGTATCTCCAATTGCTGGCAGCCCCCCGGCTCACCCAGATCCAGTTTGCCAACACCCACTCCCAACAGCCTGATCTTCCTTCCGCTTTCCCAATTGGCGATCAGCAGTTTTTGGGCGTAATCGAAGAGGACGCTTTTGTCCGAAGTGGTCTCCGGCAGCGGGGAGGACCGGGTGATGTTCTCGAAATTGTCGTATTTGATCCTGACGACGATGTTCCGGCCCTGGATGTTCTTGAAGGCGAGGCGGTTGACCAGCCTGTCCACCAGTTCCTGCAATTCCGCCAGGAGGTCGTCGACGCTGTCCAGATCGGTGTCGAAGGTGCTTTCGCAGCTCACTGACTTGGGATCGGACTGGGTGATCACCTCGCGGTCGTCGATCCCTCGGACCACTTGATAGTAATAAAGCCCGTTTTTGCCAAAGTGCCTCAGCAGTTCTTTCAACTCAGTGTTGAAGAGATCTTCGCCGTTTTGGATGCCCAGTTTGTTCATCCGGGCGGCGGTCACCCTGCCAATGCCGTAGAATTTTCCGATCGGTAGCGCGAAGAGTATCTCCCGCGCGTTTTCCGGCGTGATGACGCACAGCCCGTCCGGCTTGTTCAGTTCGGAGCCAATCTTGGCCAAAAACTTGTTGAAGGAAACTCCCGCGGAGCAGGTCAGCCGCGTGGTTTCGAGGATCCCGGCCTTGATGCGGCGGGCGATCTCCACCGCGTCCGGCTCCCCGATCTTGTTTTCCGTGACGTCCAGATAGGCCTCGTCGAGGGACATCGGCTCCACCAGATCCGTGTATTGATGAAAGATCTCCCGGATCTGCTCCGAGATCTCCTTGTAGAGTTTGAAATGCGAATGGACGAAGATCCCCTCCGGACAGAGCTTCCAGGCCTGATGCGAACTCATCCCGCTATGGACGCCGAATTGGCGCGCTTCGTAGGAACAGGTGGAAACCACGCCCCGGCTGTTCGGATTGCCGCCGACGATCACGCATTTCCCTTGCAGGGACGGATCCTCGCGGATCTCAATCGCGGCGAAATAGGCGTCCATGTCGATGTGGATGATCTTTTTCATAGAGACAGATTACTGGCTGGGAGGCGCGCGTCAAGCGTTTTTCCGGCCAGATTCCCACGGCCTCCGGAACATGTCCGGGCGGCCGCTGTTTTTTTTCTTGACATTATCGGTAAACTGAGATTGTATTGAATCAATTAAAAATCAGGGAGGATACCGTGAAAATATCAGGTGTCTTTTTCGCCATTGTACTGCTCGCTTTTCTGCTGCCCTTCGTGGTGGTGAAATGCGGCGACACGAAACTCGCCACCTTCTCAGGTTATAAACTCGTGACCGGCGGCAAGATCGAAACCCCGGCCATGGACAACATGATGAAAGGCCTCGGAAACGCCTTCGACGTGGCTGACCAGGCCAAGACGCAGGAAGAGGAAAAAGAAGCCGAGTCCCAGGGTGTCAAACCCAACGCCATGGTGATCATCGCCCTGCTGGCCGCGATCGTCGGGCTGGTCACCGCCTTTGCCTTGGACAACAAAAAATACATGGCTCCGCTGCTGGCCGCGGTGGTCGGTTTTATCGCCCTGCTTTTCATCAAGGCGGGTATGTCCGGCGACATGTCCGGAGTGGATAAACAAACGGCGGATATGATCAAGGTCAATCTGCAGTTCGGCTATTTCCTCAGCTTGCTGGCCTTCATCGGCGCGGCGGTTTTCGCCTGGATGGCCGGTAAAAACAAGACGGTGCTCACCAAGGAACAGGTCTCCAACATCATCCCGGACAAGGTGGAAAACGCCTTTGACAAAGCCAAGGAATCCGTGACCACCGCCGGAGCCGGACTCGCCGGGAAGATAGACGAGGCCGTGGACAAGGCCAAGGAAAAACTCGACGAAGCCAATCTCGGCGACAAATTCGACAACCTGGTCGACAAAGCCAAGGAAAAGATCGACGAAGCCAAGCTCGGCGAAAAGGTCGGCGACCTAACCGACAAGATCAAGGAAAAGGTCGAAGACGTGGTCGACAAGGCCAAGGACGCGATCGGTCCCGACGAAGAGAAGAAAGACTGACCCAGCCGCCCGGGCGGCATAAATACCCAGGATTGAGACCTGTCCTCAGAGCTGGGGGCAGGTCCCTTTTTTTTTCACGCGGGACAAGGATTGGTATTGCTTCAAACCAGGGGGAGGTGGATAATGGCAGTTTCCAACTGGCTGGCAGGCTCGATCCTTAGTTCCTTGTATCAGAAAATATTATGGGAAGTGACTATTATCCGCCAATGGTTCACAGGCATATCCAATGTCTAAACGATTACCATAGCCAGCGGAAAATTGCTTTTGTTTTTTATGAGTAACCCCCGGCAGCCGATCGTCTGGAAAGATCGCTGGAAAGTGGTGGCCGGAGGCTTTCTGCTGGCCATGGTGGGCGGTTTGTCCTATTCCTGGGGCGTGTTCGTGGAACCTATGCAGGCTGAATTCGGCTGGACCAAGGGCGACGCCACTCTGCCGCTTTCGGCGTTCATGCTGTTTTTTGCCCTGATGATGATCCCCGGCGGCAAACTGCAGGAACGGATCGGTCCGCGCAAGCAGATCCGTTACGGATCGGCGCTGTTCCTAGTGGCCTATTTCCTCAGCGCTTTGGTGCAATTCACCCTCAGCAAATGGTGGCTGGTCTTTTCCTACGGAGCCGTAGGCGGCGTGGCCTGCGGGATCACCTATTCCTGCATCGCGCCTCCGATCCGGCGCTGGTTTCCCGATCATCCCGGACTGGCCGTTTCGCTGGGTGTGATGGGCTTTGGCCTGGCCTCCTTCTTTTTCGCGCCCTTCAAAGCCAAAGTGGCGCTCCCGCTCCTAGGTATCCCGGGAACCTTCATCCTGCTGGGCCTGGTTACTTTTTCCGTGGGCTGGATCGCTTCCAATCTCGTGCGTAATCCGGACAACGACTGGTTTATCCACCTCTTCGGCACGATGCATCTTTCCGGCCATACTAGCAGCATCGTCGAAGACGTCCGTCCGGAGCAAATGCTGCGGGAAAAACTCTTCTGGTTCACCTGGCTTTCCTTTGTCTGTGTGATCTTTGGCAGTTTGATGATCATCGGGCTCCTACCATCGTTCGGCCGGCAAACGCTGAAACTTTCTCCCCTGCAAGCCGCCATCCCGCTTTCCTTTTTCGCACTAACCAACGGCTTGAGCCGGCCTCTGGCGGGATTTTTGAGCGACCGTTGGGGCTCCCTGCAACTGATGGTCGCCGTATATGCATTGCAAACCGCGGTCTTTTTGTTGATGCCTTTTTACGCAGTTAGTTTGGGGTTGCTGAATGCCGCCGCTGTCGTCCTCGGCATCGGGATCGGAGTCACCCTGGCCCTTTACCCCGTTTTGTCGTCGGAGTTTTTTGGCGTCACGCACCTGGGGATCAACTACGGC
>JAKQNV010000055.1 GCA_029565595.1 Candidatus Cloacimonadota bacterium | reverse complement strand
CACGATGGTCGTCTGCGCAACGGCAGCGAACCTTTACGCGCGCTTCAAAGCTTTTCTGCAAGGACCATACGTTCCTGGCGGTTTGATGGAACATGGCATCACTAATGTACTTCCTTTGGCCTCGCCCTATGATCCCGCGCAGGCCGTAATTTCGCTCCCAGACGTATCGCCGCGCTATATTGTGGATTGGATCTATCTTGAATTGCGACTCGCGGCAAACGGAGCGACCAGTCAAGCTCGGAGCGCTTTCCTGTTGGACGACGGTTCAGTCGCGGACTTGGATGGCCATGAATACGTAGGTTTTGATTATGCTGTAAACCGCGATTACTATGTGGTTCTGCGGCACCGCAACCATTTGGGGATCATGTCCGCTACAGCGCACACATTCTCTATTACACCCGACAGCGCTCCTTTGATCGATCTCAGCGTTCCTGGCTCGGTTTACGGGGGCAACCAAGCCTGTGTGAAGTTGATCGAGACGGGCGTCTTGGCTCTCTATTCCGGCGACGCCGACGCTAACGGCGCGGTCCTTCCCTCGGATCTGAATCTGTACTGGCGGATCCAAACCGGACTCATTGGCTACCGGGAGGCAGATTTCGATCTGGACGGCGCGGTCCTGCCGTCGGATCTGAATCTGCACTGGAGGCTGAATACCGGCCTCCAATCTCAGATTCCGCTCAATCGGAGCAAGTAGTCTCACATACGGGTTCCGGCAGCAATGAAACATTCTCGGGACAGGTAAAAAATCTCATTTCAGAATGCCCCGTGAAACATTTCCATTGACAGATATCTGACAATACAGTAGATAAGGAACAGAAACGATTAACCGCAAGGAGACAATCCACACATGCGTAAAATATCAATCTCCGTCATTGCCTTGGCGCTGACGATAACGTTCATGTGGGCAAACGCGGTCAGTAGGGAATTCAAGGATAGGCCTCTCTACGCAGCAGACCTGATCAAAGTAAAACTTTCCCCTGACGCTGTCTCCCGGTCCAAACTGCCTCTGGGGCTTTATGCCGAGGCGAGCCGCTTCAATATAAACGAGTTGGACCAATTGATGAGCGTAAACGGCGGTCAGAAGATCATCCGCGCCCATCGCAGGTTGAAAGACACGGCCTGGGAGGAGAAGACCGGTTTTGACCGCTGGTATCTGATCAAACTTAATGGCAGGGTCAGCGTGGAAGACGCACTTAGCTCTTTCAAGGCAAACCGTTATATAGAAGACGTGTGTCCCGAGTACTACGCCTATACGACGGCCGTCCCGAACGATACCTATTACTCCAACAACTGGGGACACAACAACACCGCGCAGTTGCCCGCCTATTCTGGCGGCAGCCATTCCGGCGCGGGAGTCGGGACCATAGGTTTTGACTCGGATGCCCAACTGGCCTGGGATCAGTCGCAGGGCTACGGGTCGGCTTCGATCGTAATCGCGGTTATCGATACCGGAGCGGATACATCGCATCCGGATCTCAGGCTGGTTGCCGGTTATGATTTTGGCGACAATGACAGCAATCCGATGGACAATAGCGCCGATCCAGGACATGGCACGTCCTGCTCCGGGGTGGCAGCCGGCAAAGCCAACAATGGACTTGGCGTCACAGGAATTGCCGGAGGCTGCAGCGTGATGCCTTTAAAAATAGCAAATTCCTCTGGCAGCCTATTGTTCACTGCTATCGAAAATGCCCTTACCTACGCCGGAGATCACAATGTCGATGTCGCGAGCATGAGTTTCGGCGCGGAAAACGGTATGGGGGAAGGCAGTTCCCCTTCCACCGACACAGCTTTGGAATATGCCTACAGCCATGGCGTGGCGCTCTTCGCAGCAACTGCCAACAGCAACACTTCCGCCATCGCCTATCCCTCCAATCACAACAAAGTGATCAGCGTGGGCGCCGCCAGTCCTACCGGACAGCGCAAGAGCACCACATCTTCCGACGGCGAATACTGGTGGGGTTCAAATTACGGGAATGCTATTATGGATGACAAGGGATCCGTGGACATTATGGGACCGACAATCCTGCCGGCGACGGATCTGATGGGCACTGCCGGCTATAATACAAGCGCCAGTCCAACTGGCGATTATTACTTGTGGTTCAATGGCACTTCCTGCGCCACGCCCTACGTTGCAGGCTGTGCGGCGTTGATTTTATCCAAAGATCCTACCCTGACCCCATCCCAACTGCGCACTGTAATAACAAGTACCGCAACCGATATGACCTATGACGGAGGAACTGGATGGGATCGCTATACTGGCTATGGATTGATAAATGTAAACAGCGCCCTTTCGCTCTTGGCTGATTATCCACAGCCACGCAACCTGGTTGCCACCGCTGGCAACGCGGTTGTGAACCTTAGTTGGTTAGCTCCTGTATTTGGATCACCCACCGGATACAAGATCTATAGAGACAACGTACTTCTAACAACTATGACCGGTTTAAGTTATGTGGATTACGCAGTCACCAACGGCACGACCTACGGTTACTACGTGATTGCCGTTTACAGCGGAGGTGAATCCGATCCCACGGCAACAGTATATGCTACCCCTGTTGCAGTAAATTCTGTAATCCTTGGGAACGGGACATCCGCAACAGGTTCATCAGAAGGGTGCCCGATCAATATATATCGCAAAAGCCTGCACGGGCAATCGGTGTATACAGCTGCCGAACTCCATGCGGCTGGGATTTTTGGCCCGCTTGACATCACCCAGATCGGTTTCTATGTCAATAGCGTTCCCAGTCTGGCATTGCCAAGTTTCATCGTGCGCATGAAACACACCACCGCAGCCAATGTAGCCACATGGATAAACTCGACAAACATGATAACGGTCTATTCTGCGACTACATATTCACCTACGGCGGGAAGATATGACATGCTCACGTTAAATACACCCTTTACGTGGAATGGAACCGATAATATTGTGATCGACACTGCCTTTAACATAGTTGCAACAAACTCGGCTACCGGCACAGTCCGATTTACTTCGACTACAAGTGGATATAGATATACACGGAGTAATACTGCAAATCAGGCCAGTGTGTTTTCTGGCGGCACACTCAGCGCATCTCGGCCTAACGTAAAACTCATCTTTCAGTACAAACCCAATATCGGCATTGATCCCATTTCACTGGCTTTTGAAGCGGTCGCGATTGGAAATACGAGCGTCCGACAATTTACTATACAGAATACCGGGGATCAGACCCTGACCGGAAACATCACGACTCCCACAGCTTATTCGGTAGCACAATCTGCACGCCAGACTGCAAACCCCATGTCAACAACTTCCTCTAATGGCAACGAGCGCAACACACTGGCTTTCTCAATCCCCGGCGGTACCAGCCTGACCTATGACCTGACTTTTTCCCCCTCGCAGGAAATCACTTATAACGGAAATGTCGTGATTACCAGCAATGATCCGGTGGATCCGACAGTGAACCTATCCGTCACCGGTAACGGATATTTTTTACCCACGCATCTCTACGCCCGTGTAAAAGCCTTTTTACAGGGACCCTATATATCCGGAGCTGCGATGAGTCACGACATCACTTCGCTGTTGCCTCTAACTTCGCCGTACAACGCTTCCCACGGCGTTGCCGCGCTGCCGGATGTTTCGCCGCGTTACATCGTGGATTGGATCTATCTTGAATTGCGCGCGACGGTGAACGGCGCGACAACACAGGCAAGGAGCGCTTTCCTACTTGACGATGGTTCCGTGGCGGACTTGGACGGAAGCAACTTCGTTGCCTTCGATTATGCGGAAAACAGCGATTATTACGTGATCTTGCGCCACCGTAACCATTTGGGGATAATGTCCTCTACAACGCATACACTTTCGACCACATCCGGTTCAGCGCCTTTGATCGATCTCAGCATCCCGGATTCCGTATATGGCGGCAACCAGGCTGGAGTGAAACTGATCGAACCGGGAGTCCTGGCTCTCTATTCCGGCGACGCCGACGCCAACGGCGCGGTCCTGCCCTCGGACTTGAATCTGTATTGGCGGGTCCAAACCGGCTTGACCGGCTACCGGGAAGCCGATTTCGATCTGGACGGCGCGGTTCTGCCCTCCGACTTAAACCTGCAGTGGCGGCTGAACACCGGCCTGCAATCCCAAATTCCCGTTGTGAGCGGAAAGTAAAGATATCTAACTACTACCAGACATAAAAACTGACCACATTGGTGCAGGACCGGCGTATCGAGTAATAGTGCATATGGACGGGCACCGAGTGCGTGAGGATTTCCTGCTCGGAGCACCAATTTATCAGGGGGCCAATTTTAAAAGTAATATTTTTTCACTGAAACAGTAAATCCACTCCAATTATTTTGATTGACAGCAGTCAAGGCTCAGCGTTTTGGGATATTTAGATGAAGATAACGCTCAAGGAGCTATGATATTATGCATAAGATCACGATCTTGATAACAGCCCTGCTGCTGTCGATATCGCTGTTGGGAGCCAACGCGCTCAACCGCGAATATACTGCCCGACCCCTGTTCGCGGTGGACAGGATTAAGGTGAAACTTTCTAACGAAGCGGTTTTCCGGGCCAATCTGCCCACTGGGCTCTATGCCCAGGCGAACCGTTTCAACATCAACGAATTGGATCAGCTAATGAGCGTGGTCGGCGGCAAGGCGATCATCCGGGCCCACCGCCGGGTAAAAGACACAGATTGGGAGAAAAGCACCGGCTGGGACCGCTGGTTCCTGATCACTCTAAACGGCAAAACCAGCGCCACGCAAGCGATCGAGGCCTTCAAAGCCAACCGTTATGTGGAGGACGCGACCCCGGAATACATCGCCTACCGGGAAGCCATTCCCAACGACACCTACTACGCCAACAACTGGGGACACAACAACACCGCGCAGTTGCCCGTCTATTCTGGCGGAAGCCATTCCGGCGCGGGGGTCGGAGCTGTCGGTTTTGACTCCGATGCCCAACTGGCCTGGGACCAGACGCAAGGCTACGGATTGCAGAACATAGTCATTGCCGTCATCGATACCGGCGTGGATACCGCGCACCCAGATCTGCGATTGGTGACCGGCTACGATTACGGCGACAACGACAGCAATCCGATGGACGACAGCGGCGAAGCCGGACACGGGACATGCTGTTCCGGGATCGCCGCGGGCAAGGCCAACAACGCGCTTGGGGTCACCGGCATCGCCGGCGGCTGCAGTGTGATGCCCTTAAAAGTGGCGGATTCGGCCGGTAACATGTATTTCACCGCGATCGAGAACGCTCTGACTCACGCCGCCGATTACAACGCCAACATAGTCAGCATGAGCTTGGGCGCCGAAGGCGGAATGGGCGAGGGCGATTCGCCTTCGACAGATGCGGCTTTGACCTACGCCTACAACGCCGGAGTGGCGATCTTCGCCGCCACCGCCAACAGCAATACATCCACCATCGCCTATCCCTCCAACCATACGGCCGTGATCAGCGTGGGCGCCGCTTCCCCTTGCGGGCAGAGGAAAAGCACCTCTTCCTGCGACGGTGAATATTGGTGGGGCTCGAATTACGGCACCAACACCCCGGACGACAAGGACGCGGTGGACATCATGGGGCCGACCATTCTGCCGGCGACCGATATCAGCGGAACCGGGGGGTATTCCAGCTCCGATTATTACATGTGGTTCAACGGCACATCCTGCGCCACGCCATACGTCGCGGGCTCGGCGGCATTGATTTTATCCAGGGACGCGTCGCTTACCCCGTCCCAATTACGCGCGGTGATGACCAGCACGGCGACGGACATGACCGCCGATGGCGGCGCCGGTTGGGACCGTTATACGGGTTACGGAATGGTCAATGTTTATTCCGCCATCACCAGCCTTTCGGCCTACAATCCGCCGCTCGGACTCATTGCCATCGCCGGAAACGCGGTCGTGACGCTGAATTGGCAACCACCGGCGACCGGAACTCCCGTAAACTACAAGATCTACAAAAACTCCGTGTTGCTGACCACGACCACCGAATTGACCTATACCGACACCAACGTCGTGAACGGCATCACCTACGCCTATTTCCTGAAAGCGGTTTACAGCGAAGGCGAATCCGATCCCACGGCCACGGTTTACGCCACCCCCAGCCCAGTTAGTTATGCGATACTCGGCAGCGGAAGTTCCACGACCAACAACAACCAGCTGAGCCCGATCAACAATACCTTCAAAAGCATCCACGGCCAGTCGGTTTACACCGCAGCGGAATTGAACGCGGCAGGGATTTACGGACCCAAGATGCTCACCAAGTTTGGCTTTTATCCGGTTTCGCAACCCAATCTGGCTTTGGTGAATTTCATAGTCCGCATGAAGCACACGACCCAGACCGATGCCTCCACATGGGATGACGGATCGAACCTGACGACAGTTTACAGCAACACTGCTTACATGCCCACTGTCGGGGGTTACGACATGCTGACCCTGACAACTCCCTTCGAGTGGAACGGCACGGACAACATCCTTATCGACACGGCGTTCGGGATGCTGGCCAATTACTCCCAAACCGGAACCCTTCAATACACCAGCGTTAACAACGGATATTGCCGCGTCGGCGACGACAACACGAACCAGACGAATTTGTTTACAGGCGGCGCAGTAAGGAATTTCCGCCCCAATGTTCGGCTTGGATTCGAAGCTATCGTGTTGGGTCCGATCATTGCGGTCGATCCGGCATCCCTGGCATTCGGAACCCAGCAAGTGGGTACCAGCGCGGTTTTGCCCTTCACGATCCACAACACCGGCGACCAGACGCTTTCCGGTTTCATAAGTTCTCCCGCGGGATTTTCGGTGGCCCAGGCGCGTGGCGCAGAGGATATGGAAATAAGCGCGAACGCTGGCTCCTCCGGTCGCAATACCATCCTTTATTCCATCGCCGCGGGAGTGACCAAGACATACAATCTGACTTTCACTCCGACAGCCGCAAACACCTACAGCGGCAACGTTGTGATCAGCAGCAACGACAGTGGCAGCCCCAGCGTAAATATCGCGGTGAGCGGCAGCGGTTACATTCCGCCCACAATTGTCCTCAATCCGGTATCTCTGGAAGTTTCGCTGCACAGCGGGGAAAGTGCATCGGACGGCTTTGAGGTCGCCAACGGCGGCAGCCAGACCTTGAATTTCGTAATCTCCGAAATGCCGCCCGTAGATTGGTTTTCCGCTTCGCCGATGATCGGCACCGTTCCGGGAAGCGGATCGCAACCGGTCAGTTGTTCTTTCAGCGCGGCCGGACTGCTCCCGGGGATCTACGAAACCTTGTTGCAAATAGCGTCCAACGATCCCATCAATCCACTTTCGGAAATCAGCATCATATTGAATGTTCTAAATTACGCACCGGAGATCGATGTTCCGGAGAGTTTCTCCTTTGATATGGATGGCAGCCTGGTCGTGGATTTTTCGCCTTTTGTGAGCGATCCGGACAATCAGGATCTGATCCTTGGCTGCAGCGGCAACGCGAATGTCCAGGTCTCAATAGACGGGATGGCGGTTACCTTCACCGCAGCAGCAGGCTGGTCCGGAAGCGAGGAACTGACTTTCTCGGTCAGCGACGGCATAGACCAAAGCTTTGACACCGCGACCGTGACGGTCAATCTCGTATCCCTCGCCCAGCCGGAAATATTGGCCATAACGAAATCCGCAGGCGGAATCCTGATCGAGTGGGAACCCGTCGCGAATGCAGCCCAATTTAAGATCTACCGAGCCACCGAACCTGACGGGGATTTCATCCTGTTGGCCACGACTACCCAAAATTCCTATGAGGACACAGCTGCCTTGGATAAGGCATTTTACCGGATCGTAGCCGATTCAGTGCCGCCAGCGAAATAAACGAATTAAACAGCTGATACAATTGGCCTGATCCCCCGGGCGCCCATCCCAAGGCGCGGGTTGGGATCAGGCTTTTTTTTCTGACGCTTCTGTTGAATGGTCGACCGGAATTATTTCTTTGATATTTCTTAAAACGGATATTGCGGGCAAAGACCATCATTGCGCATAGATCTGGTAGCGATGGACCTACCTCGGCCCTCACTATCAATACGGGATCAATACGGGATCATTACGGATCAAATCCGTATTGATCCCGTATTGATCCCGTAATGATCGCAAGGGCGGAGAAATGGAGTTTCCTGATTTTGGTTGACACTTGTCATTTTGGGACCTTTTTCTTTTTGTCAAGCCTGTTCTTCTTTACTTTGACTGACAATGACTTGGAGTAGGTTCTTGCCACCCGGCTAGCCGGGTGGCAAGAACCGCGGTTT
>JAKQNV010000045.1 GCA_029565595.1 Candidatus Cloacimonadota bacterium | reverse complement strand
CAGGCGGATACGGCCTCGACACGGGATGCGCGATCACCGTCGACGGCGCGGACAACCTCTATGTCGCGGGGGGGTTCAACGCCAGCGCCAATTTCGGTTCCACCACTCTGACCAGCGTAGGCGGACAGGATGTTTTCATAGCCAAATTGGATACCCAGGGCAACTGGCTTTGGGCAAAAAAGGCAGGCTGGACGGCCTACGACATCGCCTATGAGATCGACGCCGATCAACAGGGCAATGTGTATGTGACCGGCTGGTTCACCAACAGCGGCCAGTTTGGCGACATCTTCATCACCGGCGGCGGCAACGAGGACATGTTCCTGGCCAAACTCGACTCCTACGGCAACTGGCTCTGGGCCATCAACGCCCCCGGTCCCGAGTGGGGTGGGGGAGAGGGCTTGTATGTGAGCGAAACGGGCTTTCCATATGTGTCGGGAGCCTTCATGGGCGCGGCCCAGTTCGGTGGAACGACCCTGACCAGCGCGGGCAACAAGGACATCTTCATCGCCAAGGCGGACCGCGACGGCAACTGGCTTTGGGCTAAAAGCGCGGGCGCGACAGGCGAGGACTACGGCTTCGGGATCTGCGTGGACCATGGCTCACACCTCTATTTGACGGGGATTTTCCAGGAATACGCGATCTTCGGCCAGATACCCGTCGCCGGAAACGGCTCCTACGAAGGCTACGTGGCCAAAGCGGACAGCCTGGGCAATTGGCTCTGGGTGCAATCGATGGGCGGCAGCGACGCTGATTGCGGCAACGGCATCTGCATCGACGCGCAGGGAAATCCAGTCCTGACGGGCCTTTACTCCGCGAGCGCCGAATTCGGCGAAGTCACCCTGAACAGCCTCGGCGATTATGACCTTTTCGCGGCCAAACTCGATCCCAACGGGGTCTGGGTCTGGGCCAAAAGCGCGGGCGGCCCATACCGCGATTACGGCTGGGACATCATCCAGGACAGCAACGGCTGTTCCTACATCGCGGGCTATTTCACGGGCAGTTTCGGTTTTGACGGGTTGGTCATGGATGGCGCCGGGCAGACTGACGCGCTTGTCGCCGCACTGAACGTCGAAGTCGGCAACGACGACGATGCGAACGCTCCCAGCCTTGCAGTGAAAACGCTGACCGCCTGGCCCAATCCCTGCCGGGGCGCGACCACCCTGAAAGCCGCGCTGGCTGAGCAGGAGGCATTGGGCTGGGGCGACGCCAGATTTGATATCTTCGACATCAAAGGCCGCCAAGTGAGGACCCTCGCGGCCTGCCAGACTTCCCCCGGCACCTTCAGCGCCGAATGGGACGGACGCGACATCCACGGCCAGCCCTGCCCCAACGGCGTCTACCTGACCCGTCTCAGCGCCGGGGGAGAGATCCTGCGCTCGGGCAAGGCGACGCTGGCCAAATAATAGAATGGGCCGCAGAAAAGCACAGAAAAGACGCAGATTTACGCCGAAAAAGAATTTTCAACACAGAGAAAAGCGGAGTTTAGGTGAGAAAAGCAGAGAGGATTGGGATAGCACGCAGATCACGCAGATAGGATCATAAGGAGAGTTATGCATACAGATCGCTTATTACCCGAAGAGAAACGTTGTTGCGATCCTGAAATACATAATCACCTATTCTTTAATCTGCGTGATCTGCGTGCTAAAATCATCTTTTAATCCTCTTTTCCCTTTTTCATCTGCGTTCTCTTTTTCTGTGCTAATCTTCGCTTTTCCGCGATTTCTGCGACCCATTGAATCCTCAAATCCTCATTTTCCTTTCATCAGCGTTCTCTTTTGCCGAGGGGAGATTTCGCTTGACAGATAGGCGGCCCCTAAAAATCGTGCCTCTACATTGTCCATTGTGAACACGCTGGGGGCGTAGTTCAGTTTGGTTAGAACGTCTGCCTGTCACGCAGAAGGCCGCGAGTTCGAGTCTCGTCGCTCCCGCCATCATACTCGGATGCCGGAAACTCGAAGGAGTTGCGGTTCCCGGAGCCCTTTGAGGCCTGGCCGCACAGTTCTGAGAACCGTCCGGCATCCATTTTTTTTATTGGGGAAATTACATGCCGTCACTGCTTTTCGGATTGCTGAACAGACTCGCGGAAATCCTGTGCCTGGCGCTGTCGCCGGCGCTCATCCCCTTTTTGTGGCGGAAACGGTATCTGCGCTCGGTCTTTTTCACAGCCACGGACAGCGCTGGCGGGATCCTCTTGCACGCGGCTTCGGTGGGTGAGGTCAACGCCGCGAAGCCCCTTCTGGCCGCACTCCGCGCCCAATACCCCGATAAAATGGTTGTCGTCACCACTACCACCCTCAACGGGCTGAAAACCGCGTCCTCACTGGGTGTTCCGGCGCATCTGGCCGTCCTGGACCTGGCCTGGCTGCGCAAACTGCAACTCCAAGCGATCAACCCCAAACTCATCATCATCGTCGAGACCGAACTCTGGCCAAATCTGCTCAATCAGGCACGGAAGCGGGGGATAGGGGTGGCCTTCGTCAATGCCCGGCTGTCGGAAAAGTCGCTGCGGCGCTACCAACGGATCAAAGGGCTGCTCCAGGCGCTCAGCGGCTCAGTGAAAACCGTCCTGGCCCAGAGCGAGGCCGACGCAGAGCGGTTTCGCCGGATCTTCGACTGCAATGTCCAGGAGGCGGGCAACCTGAAATACGCGCTCCAGCCGCCGGATTACGATCCCGTTGCGCTGCGCGCCAGATACGGCTACAAGGCCGATGATTTCGTGATCTGCCTGGGTAGCAGCCGTCCCGGCGAGGAAGAACTTTTAGCCGGCATCCAGCCCGCGCTCACAGCCGCGATCCCGCATCTCAAAATGATCGTGGCGATCAGGCATCCGCAACGGCTGGGCGAGGCGCTGGCCGCCTTTCCCCAGGCGGCGCTGTTTTCCAAACTTGACGAAAATCCCGTGCCGGACGAGGCTGTTTTATTGGTGGACACCATCGGCCACCTGAACGAATTCTACGCGCTGTGCGACCTGGCGCTGGTCGGCGGCTCTTTCTGCGACTTCGGCGGACACAATCCGCTGGAGCCGGCAGCCTACGCCAAACCGGTGCTCATCGGGCCTTATCACAGTTCCTGCGCCGCTCTGGTCAACGATCTGGCCGCGCGGGAGGCGATCCTGGTGTGCGAGCCGGAAAAACTGGCGGGAGCCATCATCGCCCTCTACCAGAGCCCGGAACGCCGCCAGAGCCTGGGAAACAATGCCCGGGCCTGTGTGGCGGACAACGCCAAAGCGCTGGAAAGACACCTGGGAGGTTTGCGGCCATGGCTGGATTGACGGAACGCGAAGCGATGTATTGCAAGGCGGAGGAAGGCGGCAAGGTGCGCTGCCTGCTCTGCCCGCAGGTGTGCGAATTATCGGTGGGGCAAAGCGGACTCTGCCGGGGACGGAAAAACCTCGGCGGGAAGATGGTCGCAGTCAATTATGGCCAAAGCATCGGCGCCAGCTTCGATCCGATCGAGAAAAAGCCGCTCTACCACTTCCGGCCGGGCTCGCGGATCGTTTCGCTGGGTCCGAACTCCTGCAACCTCGCCTGCTTTTTTTGCCAGAACTGGGACAGCAGCCAGCAGCGCTGCCCGACGCGCTTTATCTCTCCCGCCGAACTCTACGGATTGGTCCAAGAGCAGGCGCAAGGCGGGCCGCGGCAGGTGGCCTTCACCTACACGGAGCCTTTCACCTGGTATGAATACATCTGGGATTTTGCCGAACTGGCCACGGACGCGGACATCGTGCTGGTCACCAACGGCTTTGTCAATCCGGAGCCGCTGGAGGCGCTCCTGCCGCGCGTCAAGGCCATGAACGTCGATCTGAAAAGCATCCGCGACGATTTTTACAAAGAGCGCTGCGGCGGCAGGCTGGAACCCGTTTTGCACACCATCCGCCGGGCGTATGAAAGCAAGGTTCACCTCGAAGTGACCAATCTGCTGATCCCGGGCTTGAACGACTCGGAGCGCGATATCGCAGATCTGGTGGCGTTCGTAGCCTCGGTCGGCAAAGACATTCCGCTGCATTTTTCCGCCTACCGTCCGGCTTACAAGTCCGAGATCCCGGCCACGCCGCCGGCGACGGTGCTGAAGGCCTGCGAGGCCGCGGCGAAGTCGTTGGACTACGTTTACGCCGGAAACCTCTGGCAGGGCGGCTTCAGCGCCACCCATTGCCCCGCCTGCCATGACGAAGTGATATCGGCCTCGAGGCGGTTGACAGGGATCGACGGGCAAGGCAACTGCGTCCACTGCGGACACCGCATCTACGGGGTTTTTTAGTGCGGGGAGCAATCTGGAAGGCCCTCACTTGGGCGGATCTCGTGTTGATTGGGGCCGTGGTGCTGGCAATTATCGGCAGCGCCGCCTGGGCCTGGAAAAAGAACGACGACAGAAGCGTGTTCATCTATAAAAACGGCGCCCTGCTGGGCGTATATCCGCTGAACGTGGACCGCACGATCCGCATCGACGGGCACAACACAGTCGGCATCGAGCGCGGAAAAGTCCGCATGCTGGCGGCCGATTGCCCCGGCAAACGCTGCGTCAAACAGGGCGCGGGCGACGTCCTGCCCATCATATGCCTGCCCAACCGCGTGGTCGTGGAGATCCGCGGCAGGGACGCCAAACGTCCTTTGATCGTGCGCTGAGGGTTTCTATGCTGAGATTTGCGCTCTACGTTTCCGACCACGGCTTTGGCCACGCCTCCCGGATGGCGGCGCTGGCCGAGGAATTCAACCGCTTCGGCATCTTCGTCCATATCCGCAGCGCCCGGCCGGATTTCCTTTTCCGCAACCTCGATCCGCAACTTTCCTGCAAAGAGAATGTAGCGATCGACGTCGGAGTGAAGCACGGCCCGGACCTTGCCCCCGATCTTCAGGCGACCAAAGAAGCCTTGCTGGGCCTTATGGGACGGCGTTTGGAGATCTGCGAGAGGGAGGTGGACTTTTTACGGGGAGAGGGTATCGACCTCAGCGTAGCCGACGTTCCCTGGCTGGCTGTGGAAGCCGGGACCTACGCCAAAGTGCCGGTCTTCGCCGTGTCCAACTTCGACTGGCTCTATGTTTACAATGGGCTGTTCGGATCGGACAGGGAGTTCCGTCCGCTGCTGAACACCATTTTTGGGCTCTATCAGAGGGCGGAGCGGGCTTTCCGCCTGCCGCTGGGCTCCAGACGGAGCATGGGTGCCTTCCGCAACTGCGAAACGACGGGGCTGCTGGCCTTCCGGAAAGACTTTTACAACGATCCGCACGAGGTGTATGGGTTGCCCGCGGGAAAGCCTCTTCTGACCTGCACCTTCGGTGGGGAAGGGGAGATGGGGCTGGATCTGGAAAGGGTTTGCGCCGCGTTCCCGGGATATGTGTTTTCCACGCGGGAGGCCAAGGCCGCGAACCACGTCCGGGTGCGGCCCGACGCCGATTTTTCCGACCTCATCCACGGCTCGCAGGTGCTGCTGACCAAACCCGGCTACAGCAGTTTCGCCGAGGCCTTGCAGTACGGCAAATACATCGTTTACCGGCCGCGGGAGAACTATCCTGAGGAGGAAGTGCTGATCCGCGGCATCGCCCGCTATCCGCGCCAGAGGCGGCTGGAAGGACTCGATCTGAGCAAACGG
The DNA here is from genome assembly GCA_029565595.1 of Candidatus Cloacimonadota bacterium. Lineage (GTDB taxonomy): Bacteria > Cloacimonadota > Cloacimonadia > Cloacimonadales > Cloacimonadaceae > Syntrophosphaera. Next base: position 8,158 of record JAKQNV010000045.1, on the reverse strand, counting down.
GAGTGGCAGGCGGTGTTCCGCCAGGCATTGTCTCCCAATCAGGCGGGAAGGGCCGTTCCCAACCGCAACGCCGGGGTCGCCGCGCTGATTGTGAAACGCTATCTGGAACTGCGGCACTGCCGGGAAAAACTGCGCTCCGTGTTCGACGTGGGCTCCAATAACCTTAACTACGCGCTGTGCGTGGAGGGGCAAGCCGAGCCGCTGCACACCGCGCAGATCTCCACCGGGCTGGGCCGCGACTACCACCTCCGGAAAGACGGACAGGTGGAGATCCCCAAGGCCAGGCTGGCGGAGTTCAAACGCCGGGTGGGAAGATTTTTGCTTTATGACCAGGTGATCCCGTCCGAAAAGCGCGCCATCGCCACTGGGATCAATCGCCGCTCGCCAGCCGCGGAGGAGATCTCCCAGTGGTTTACAGAGCGCTGGGGCATCCCCTTCAAAGTACTGAGCGAAAGGGAGGAGACCGAACTGGCGGGATTGGCCGCCGGAACGCTCCTCGCAACGGGGGAAAGCGCTGTGAGCGCGGACGTCGGAGGCTTTAGCACGGAACTTGTTTTTTACGGCCACAGGGGCGAAAAAAGCGGAGTGAGCCTCCCCTTGGGACTGCTCACGCTGCGCCGGCAGAGCGGGGAGGGGGTTGATGTGGAAAAAGTGATCCGCTCAGCGCTGGCTACCGTTCCGGACTGGACTCCTGCCAAAGTAGTCTGTGTGGGACTCGCGGCGACGTTTCTGGCGAAAGTCATCCGCCGGGAAAGGTTTTTCCAGCCTGACAAACTGCAGGGGGCACGCATCTCCGTGTCTGATCTCGAGGCCTTGGTGTCCACGCTGGGGAGGGGAGATGGGGATTGGAGCCAGTATCTGGCCGAAGCCGGGGCGGCGGACGTCCTCGCTCTGAACGCCAGGCTCTGCGTTCTTCTGCTGGACAAATTCGGCGTCCGGGAATTTGTGGTGTGCCATTATGGAATTTCCACAGGTTACAACCTGCGTCCGCGGCGCAAACCGCGGGGCAAGGGATAAATGAAGTTTTACATCGAAACCTACGGCTGCCAGATGAACGTCTCGGACAGCGAACTGGTACGGAGCGTCCTGGCCGCAGCCGGCTGGGAGGAAGCCTCCGCTCCGGACGAGGCGGATCTGCTGCTCTTCAACACCTGCAGCGTGCGTCAACACGCAGAGGACAGGGTTTTGGGGCGCATCTCCAACGAAAAACGCCGCAAACTGGAGCGTCCCGGGCTCAAGATCGGCGTGCTGGGCTGCATGGCGCAGAGAATGGGGAAGAGGCTGCTGGAAGAGGACACGGGCATCGATTTCGTGGCGGGAGTGGACCAATACCGTGACCTGCCGCGGCTTTTGGCCTCCGAAAGCGGGATCAGCAACGAACTCGACCCGCTGCAGATCTATCCCGGACTGCAACCCAGGCATCAGGACAAAAGCTGCGCCTTCGTGACCGTCATGCGCGGCTGCGACAACTTTTGCTCCTACTGCATCGTGCCCTATGTGCGGGGCCGCGAACGCAGTTTGCCGGCGGACGACATTTACAACGAGGTCCGGCGGTGTGGGGAAGAGGGCAGGAAAGACGTCACGCTGCTCGGGCAGAACGTTAATTCCTACAGATATGGGGACACCGGTTTTCCGCAGTTGCTGAGCCGCCTGGACGGGATCGATTCCATCTACAGGCTGCGCTTCATCACCTCGCATCCGAAGGATCTGTCCGACGGATTGATCGACGTTATGGCAGGCGGCAAAAGGATCTGCCGGCATATCCATCTCCCCCTGCAGAGCGGCGACGACACGGTTTTACGCGCCATGAACCGCAACTATACTTATGAGCACTACCGCGGCCTGGTTGAGAAACTGCGTAAAGCCATGCCGGACATAGCGATAACCACGGACATCATCGCCGGCTTTCCCGGCGAAACAGATACAATGTTTGACAATACCGTCGCGGCCATGCGGGACATCGGCTTCGACTATTCCTTCTGCTTTAAATACAGCCCCCGCGAGGGAACCGTCGCCGCCAGTCTTCCAGACCAGGTGCCCGAGGAGATCCGCTTAAAGAGGCTGCAAAAGATCGTCGAACTCCAACGCGAAATAACGTTGGAAAAATTCAAGGCCCAAATTGGCACCGAGATCGAAGTTTATGTGGAAGGTTGGAGTCGGAAGTCCAACCGGCAGGTATCGGGTAAAACAAGCGATTATAAGATCGCTGTGTTGAGTGGCGGCGAAAAAGACATGGGAACCCTGAAGCGGGCGAGAGTGGTCCGGGCCACAGCGGGGACGCTGATCTGCGAGTGACCCGTCAGATGCATTGGATTGTGTTGATAAGACATGTTATGTAAACTTGAAGACGCAGGGCTTAACCTTATAGCGGACAGAGGGTTCTCCCCCGCCGTTTTTAGCATTCTGGAGATAATATGAAAAGCATGACCGGATACGGAAAGGCAAAACTGCACCGCGAAGGGATCGATCTGGAACTGGAGATCAAGTCCGTCAACGGGCGTTATCTGGATCTAAGGCTCTACCTGCCGCGGGAGATCGGATTTTTTGAATACACCCTGCGCAAGCGGATATCGGAATTCCTCAGCCGCGGCACGGTCGAGGTGCGGACCAGCTTTACCGACCACCGCGAGCCAGCCATCCTGCTCAACGAAGCCAAACTGAAAAAGTATAACGACATCTTCCGCAAAGCCGCCCAGGCGCTGGATCTGGAGGACAAGATCACGCTGGAAACTCTGCTCAATGAGCCCGGCATCATCGAATCCGCCAACAACCTGGACGAGGACGCGACCTTGAACGAACTGCTGCGTGAGGCTCTGGAACTGGCTTTGCAGGAACTGGGTAAGTCGCTTTCGGCAGAAGCCGCGGACATCCGCAAGACGATCACGGCTTCCACTGAACTGATGCTGGAGGCTGTGCAGCAGATCGAAACCGAGATCCAACCGTACAAGGAAGAATTGTTCGCGGGCATGAAGACCCGCACGGCGGAACTGCTGCAGTCCTATAACAACGAAAACCTGGAGCAGAGGCTGTTTCAGGAACTGGCCATTTACATCGACAAATACGACATCCACGAGGAACTGAGCCGCCTGCGCAGCCATATCGCGACGTTGCTGCAAACGTTGGAAAAGGCCGAGGACAACGGCAAGAGCCTCAATTTCGTCCTGCAGGAGATGCAGCGCGAAGCCAACACGCTGGGCTCCAAATTCTCCACCGCCAAGACTTTCAAACACATCCTCACGCTCAAGGAAGAAGTGGAAAAATGCCGGGAGATCGTGCAGAATGTCGCCTGAGCCGCTGTTGACCTGGCGATCCTGGCCTTTCGCGGAGCGTCCCAAGGCCTCCGTCCTGCTTTGCGCTTTCCTCATTTTCCTGGCCTGGTTCCTCTGGAATGTGGCAGTGGTCCAATGGCGGCAGCCCTGGTTCTACTTTCTGGGGATGCTGCTGGTTTTGGGCAGCCTTCTCCCCTATTTCATCCCCACCACATATTATCTTTATGAATACGAGATCGTGATCTACTATCTCTTTTTGAAGATCACCCGGCGCTACAGCGATTTCGGCTGTTTTTACTGCGACAAGCGCGGAGTGATGCTCAGCACCTTCAAACTGCCCCGGCGTCTGGACGCCTATCGGGGGCAGTCGCTGCGCTTCTCCAGGACGCAAGCGGAAAAGGCGCAACTCCTGGAAATCCTGGGCCGCAAGATCGGCAAACAATACTGAGGGCGAATGAAGAATATTAACCTTAGCGAAAGGGTGCTGGCGCTACTGGAAGCCAATGGCAACGCGCCGCTGTCCTACAATGAGATCGTTTACAACCTGAGGCTGGTGAAGCGGGAAAAATCCCTGCTGGCCGAGACTTTGCAGGAAATGATGGCGGAGGGGACGCTGGCCAAGAAGAGCCGTAAATTCAGCCTGAAAAGCCAGAAACGCGAACCAGAGCCGGAGGTGCAGCCCTCCCCCACTTCCAATCCGCGGCTTATCGAAGGCATCTTCGATGCCACACCGCTGGCCAAAAACCAGTCCTACGCCTTTGTACGCACCGAAAAGGGGGATTTCTTCGTCAGCGCGGAGGATACCCTGAACGCCTATCACGGTGACAAAGTGGCCATCGAGCCGCATTTCCGCAAGGGAAAATCCGATTACGCCTTCGTGCGCAAAATTGTGGAACGGGCCAACGCAACGATGTCCGGCGACTTTCGCACCAGCGGAGGGCGCGCCTACTTCATCAGCAACAGCCGCAAGATCCACAACTGGTTTGAGGTCAGCGACGCCGGCAACGCCAAGGACGGCGAAAAAGTGGTGCTGGAAGTGAGCAACTGGGGCAATCCCACGCTGGGCAAGATGCCCGTGGGAAAAGTGATTGAAGTGCTGGGCCCGAGCGGCGATCCGCAGGTCGAACTGCTGGCCGTGATCCGGCAATACCGGCTGCCGCTGGAATTTCCCGAGGAAGTGCAACAGGAGGCGCAGTCCGTCCCGGAGGCCATCCTTCAGCAGGAGATCGCCCGGCGCGAGGATCTGCGCAGAGTTTTCACCTTTACGATAGATCCCGCCTCGGCCAAGGATTTTGACGACGCCATCTCGCTGGAGACGACCGCCAAGGGCTGGAAGCTGTATGTGCACATCGCGGACGTGGCGCATTACGTGAAGCCGGGCGGAGCGATGTTTGAGGAAGCGGCCAAGCGCGGTAACAGCTTCTATTTCCCCAAGAAAGTGATCCCGATGCTGCCCGAGATGCTTTCCAACAAGGTCTGCAGCTTGCGTCCCGGCGAGGACAAACTCACTTTGACCGTGACCACTAAATTCGACAAAAAGGGCAGGATCCTCAGGCAAAGCCTCTCCGAAAGCGTCATCCGCAGCGATTTCCGGCTCAGTTACGAGCAGGTGGACGTCCTCTTCGCGGGACAGCCGACGGATTTTTCGGAGGAACTTGCCAGTACTCTGAACGAGGGCAGAAAACTCTCGGCGCTGCTCTCCCAAAAGCGGCTGGACGAGGGCTACATCTTTTTCGACCTGCCCGAACTGGAATACGAATACGACGACGAAGGCCTGGTGCGCAGGTTCACCCTGGCGGAGGAGACCGAATCACACAAGCTGATCGAGAATTTCATGCTGGTGGCCAACGAATTCATCGCCAAAAAACTGACGGAACTGGCACCCGGCACACTCTACCGCATCCACGAGGATCCGGAGTACCGGAAGATCGAAAAACTCACCGAACTGCTCTCCTATTACGGGATCAACTTTTATGAGCGCGGAACGCTCAACGAATCGATGCAGTATCTGCTGAACACACTGCCCGGGCTGGAATACCACCGGGTCTTCGATCCGATCATCCTGCGCAGCCTGAAAAAGGCCAAATACTCCATCCAGCATGTGCGCCACTTTGGGCTGGGCATGGAGACCTACACGCATTTCACCAGCCCCATCCGCAGGCTCTGCGACCTCATCATCCACCATCTCTGCAAGACCTGGATCCTGCACAGCGGCAAGGTGAAATTCAACCGGCAGCAATTGCAGCACTACGCGACGGTCGCCTCCGAGCAGGAATTGCAGGCCGACCAGGCGGAGCGCGACATCGAACGCACCTACGGCCTGGCCTACATGAAAACCAAAGTGGGCGAAAAGTTCCACGGGCTGGTCATTTCCGCCAAATCCAGCGGCCTGATCGTGCGGCTGGAGGAGATCCCCGTCAACGCGGTGCTGCAGACGGCGCAGTTACCCGGCAGCGGCTGGACTTACCGCGACCGGGAAATGAGATTTGCAAACCCCAGAACCAATGATTTTTATCAGTTGCTAGATAAAGTAATGGTTCAGATAATGGACGTTAGCGACGATATTTATCTGGAAGTTCAGCAAGTGCCAAACGCACATGTGCATCAGTATGCCGTGCCGCGTAAAAATGACAGCGCCGGGCAAAACAAGGAGTTAAGCCGCTTGCGGGCTCCGCGCAGGAACAATGCAGTTGACGCCAGGGGCGGCCGCCAAAAAAGTGGCTCCACAGCGAAGCGGCGCAGGAATAAAAAATGAAAAAACCGATCGGCATATTCGATTCCGGAGTGGGCGGACTTACGGTCTACAAAGCCATCCGGGAATCCTTTCCGGAGGAGGACCTGGTCTATTTCGGCGACACGGCGCGGGTGCCCTACGGCCCCAAATCGGAAAACACGGTCATCGAATATTCCGTGCAGAACTCTCGTTTTTTGCTGCAGGCAGGGATCAAGATCCTGATCGTGGCCTGCAACACATCTTCCGCCGTTGCCCTGGATCACCTCAAGCAATTGACGGAGATCCCGATCATCGGCGTGATCCAGCCGGGCGCCGAACTGGCCGCGCAACAGACGGTCAACCAGCGCATCGGCGTGATCGGCACCGAGGGGACCATCCGCTCCGGAGCCTACACCCGGGCGATCACGGAAATTTTACCCGGAGCGCAGGTTTTCTCCCAAGCCTGCCCGCTTTTCGTACCATTTGTCGAAGAGGGCTGGGTATCCGGCTCCACCGCGAAAGAAGTCGTGGCCGAATACCTGAGTTTTTATCAGGGCCTGGACATCGACACCCTGGTGCTGGGGTGCACGCATTATCCGCTTTTGAAAGGACTGATCGGGGAAATGATGGGCGAAAAGGTGACTTTGGTGGACAGCGCTGAGGCCATCACCGGCTACCTGGGCTCGCTACTGCCGCGCGAATACGACGGCACCGCGGGCACGGACAGGTTTTTCGTGAGTGACAACGAAGCCAAGTTCGCCCAGATCGCCGAACGCATTTTGGGCCGCAAACCCGGGCAACTGCGCAGGGTGCGGCTGTTTGAGAGTTGGTTCGCAGATTAACGATTTAAAGGATAGATTATGACGCCATTGATTTTGACCGCGGCCATCACGGGAGCAGAAACTACCCGCAAGGATCAGCCGCATTTGCCGATCACGCCGCAGGAACAGGCGGCAGACGCCAAAGCTTGCTTTGAAGCGGGAGCCAGGGTTATCCATCTCCATGTGAGAGACGACGCCGGCAACCCCACCCAAAGTTTGGAGCGCTTCGCCGCGTCCATTAAAGCGATCCGGGAAGCAGCGCCGGAAGTGGTCATCCAGATCAGCACCGGCGGAGCTGTTGGCGAGGCTTTCGAAAAGAGGCTGGCACCGCTCAGTTTGAAGCCGGACATGGGTACCCTGAATGCCGGCACGCTGAATTTCGGGGACGATGTTTTCATCAACCGTCCCGGCGACATCGTCCGGCTGGCGGAGGCCTTTAAGCAATACAATGTGGTACCGGAGATCGAGGTTTACGAATCCGGCATGGTGGACTACGTGGCCAAATTGGTCGGCAAGGGCATCATCACGCACACTCCGCTGCATGTGCAATTCGTACTGGGCGTTCCCGGCGGGATGAACGGCTCGCCGAAAAACGTGCTCTACATGGCGCAGCACCTGCAAGAACAGATCCCGACGGCGACCTGGGCCGTGGCAGGCATCGGCAGGTGGCACATTCCAGCCTCGCTGACGGCGATGGTCAACGGGGGGCACATCCGGGTTGGGTTTGAAGACAACATTTTCTACCACAAGGGCGTGGTCGCGGAATCCAATGCCCAATTAGTGGCCCGCATGGCGCGCATCGCGTCCGAGATCGGGCGTCCGCTGGCGACTCCGGCGGAAACGCGCTTGATCCTGGGACTGCCATGATCCTCAGCGACAATGCACTCACCGTATTGGAACGGCGCTATTTCAAGAAAAACGAGGCCGGGGAGAACATCGAGGACTGGGAAGCGCTGATCCGCCGTGTGGCGGACAACATTTCCCAGGGCGATGCAGCCAAGGCGAAGGCCTATTTCGAGCTGCTGGATTCCGGATATTTTTTGCCCAACTCCCCCACTCTGATGAACGCCGGCAACGACCTGCAGCAACTTTCCGCCTGTTTCGTGCTACCGATCGAAGACAGCATGGACAGCATCTTCGAGACCGTGAAAAACGCCGCTCTGATCCACAAAAGCGGCGGCGGCACGGGATTTTCCTTCAGCCGCCTGCGCGAGGCCAACGCCCGCGTGCGTTCCACCAACGGAGTTTCCAGCGGACCGCTGTCCTTCATGAAAGTGTTCAACGCCGCTACCGACGCTGTCAAGCAAGGCGGCACCAGGCGCGGCGCCAACATGGCCATCCTCAATGTGGACCAT
>JAKQNV010000034.1 GCA_029565595.1 Candidatus Cloacimonadota bacterium | reverse complement strand
ATCGTGCTCACAGCCCAGCTGCTGGAAAACCTCTATCCGGAAGGATCGGAATACACGGACAGCATCATCAAACAGACCAAGCTGGTGGACCAGATGGTGAGAGAAATCCTCGATTTTGCCAAGGGTACCGAGATCGAGCCTCTGATCCAGAAAGTGGACCTGGACGCTTATTTCAAAGACCTCAAAGATACCTATGGCACTTCTCTGAAAAGCCGGGATATCAATTTTGTGATCGAAAACAAGGTCACCGAGCTTGTCCATTTTGACGAGAACAAGATAAAACGAGAGCTGCTGAACCTGCTGAAAAACAGCTCTGAAGCCCTCACGGACAAAGGCGAGATCAGAATCGTGGCCAGTATGTCTGCTGGATGGCTGCAGATCAGTCTGATCGATGACGGCCCCGGTATCCCAGAAGAGATCAGAAACGACCTTTTCAAGCCTTTCGTTACTTCCGGCAAGGCGCATGGCACTGGTCTGGGACTGGCAATTTGCAAGAAAATCCTTCAGGAGCATAAGGGCCGCCTGGAATACATCCCCGTTCAGCCTCACGGCGCACGGTTTGACATCCGGATCCCTCAGACGATGAAATAAAGACTTGTCAAAAAAGCCGCTCCGATTTTTGTGGCATCATCTAAACAATTATGGACGGTGAAAGATGTCAAGAATATGTGATATTTGTGGAAAGAGCGCCCAGGTTGGCAACTACCGCAGCCACGCTGTGAATGCCACCAAACGTCGTTTCTATCCAAACCTGCACGAAATCCGCGCGCTGCTTCCTGGCGGTGTCAAACGGGTAAAAGTATGCAGCTCCTGCCTCAAGGCAAACAAGGTCCGCAAAGCGGTGGAGCACTGAATATCTCCATTTGCCAGCCGGCCGGCTTATTTATTCGATGCGCTATGATAAGATAAACAAAGCGTCCGTTTTGAAATCGGGAATAGCCCACGCATTAAGCTATTCCCGATTTTCATTATCCGCCAAAAAGCTTGGCACATAATTACTAGGGGGTTATCGATGTCGATCGAAGAGATCCACAGACGTGTGCTGGACAGCTCCGCCATCCTGGATGAAGTCCGGGCGGAAATAGCAAAAGTGATAGTAGGGCAGGATGCGGTGGTCCGCAGGCTGCTGATTGGCATTCTTGTAAACGGCCACGTGCTGCTGGAAGGGGTTCCCGGCCTGGCCAAGACCCTGATCGTGAGCACTCTGGCCCAGGTGTTCGACGCGTCTTTCCGACGCATTCAGTTTACACCCGATCTCCTGCCGGCCGATATCACCGGCACCCTGATCTATGATCAGCGAACGGGTGAGTTCAACCCCAAACGCGGGCCCATCTTCAGCAGCTTTATCCTGGCCGATGAGATCAACCGCGCTCCCTCCAAAGTGCAAAGCGCTCTGCTGGAAGCAATGCAGGAACGCCAGGTCACGATTGGAGACACCACTTATCCCTTACCGTTCCCTTTCTTTGTGATGGCCACCCAAAATCCCATCGAACACGAGGGCACCTATCCGCTCCCGGAAGCGCAGATCGACCGGTTTTTGATGAAACTGCGCATCAAATATCCCAGTTTTGAGGAAGAGCGGGCGATCTTGGACCGCATGGTCACGGAGCGCGAGCTGAAAGTCCGGCAGATCCTGCGTCCGGAAGCCCTCGACCAAATGCGCGAAGTCATCTCGGAACTCTATATGGAAGAAAAACTGAAGGAATATATCCTCCATCTGGTGCAGGCCACGCGTTTTCCGCAGCGCTATCCGCGCATTTCTTCCATGACCGGCCTCATCCAATATGGCGCCTCGCCCCGCGCCACGATCTACCTGGCCCGTGCGGCCAAAGCCCACGCTTATATCAAGCACCGCGGCTACGTGATCCCGGACGACATCAAGGAAGTTGGAAAAGACGTCCTGCGCCACCGCATCATCCTTTCCTACGAGGCGGAGGCCGAACAGATCAGCACGGACGAGATCATCACCCGTATCTTTGACGAGATAGAAGTTCCCTAAAAGCGAGCGACGATGCCATCCCGCACCCCGGCGGAGATCCTTGCTCAGATCGAGAAGATCGAGATCCGCACCAGAAACGTGGTCAGCGAGGTTTTCAGCGGCGAATACCACTCCAGCTTCAAAGGCCAGGGCCTTGAATTCGCCGAGGTCCGCGAATACCAGAGCGGCGACAACTACCGCGACATCGACTGGAACGTTTCCGCCCGCCTGGGCGTGCCCTATGTGAAGAAATATCAGGAAACCCGCGAACTAAATGTCATCTTCATCGTGGACGTTTCCGCCTCGCAGAATTTCGGCACCCGCCGCATCCTGAAAAAAGAACGCCTGGCCGAGATCATCGCCCTGCTCTCCTTTTCCGCGCTATCCAACAACGACAAGGTCGGCCTGATCATGTTTTCCGACCAATTGGAAAAATACCTCCCGGCGCGCAAGGGACGCAACAAAGCGATGGAAATACTGCGCGACGTGCTCTATCTGGAGCCGAAAAACAACGGTACTTCGCTGACGGACGCCTTTACCTTCGCCAACCTCATCCTGCAGAAACGCTCCGTGGTCTTCATTCTCTCGGATTTCATGGATGATGGCTACCGGAAACCCTTGCAGCTCCTGGCCCAGAAGCACGACGTGATCGCCGTGCAGGTTCTGGACGACGCCGAACTCACCCTGCCGGAGGCCGGGGTCCTCAACCTTTACGATCCCGAGACCGGGGAATCGCTCTATTTCAACAGCTCCAAACCCGGTTTCCGCGAGGCTTACGACCTCATCATCAAACGGCAGCAGGCTGATCTCGTGAAAAGCCTGCGGGACATGAAAGTCGACCACATGCTGATCAGCAGCGCGGACTCGCACGTGGATGTCCTGCGCGAGTTCTTTGAACGCCGCAGGCAGCGCCGCCGGAGCCGCGGATGAAAAAGGCAATCCTATTTTGCTTGCTGGAATTATGGCTGGCCTTTCTCGGCGCGGCCAATATCCGCCAAAGCCTGACCGGGGCGGACAACCTCAGCGTCGGCGACCGTTTCCAACTGAACATCCAGGCTGACGTTTCCCTCAACGATGTGGCCTTGCCGGACAGCCTGTCCAATTTCCAGGTCCTGAAAGTCGAAAAAGTCGGCAAAGGCGGTCAGTTGCGCTGGCTGCGGCTGACCATCGTTCCGCTTTTACCCGGATCGCAGAGTTTTCCTGCCTTGGGCGTCCAACTGGCCAATCCGGACGGCGAAGCTTATTCCACCGAACGCTTCCGGCTCAACATCATCCCGGTGCGGGGCGAAAAAGACACCACTTTGGTGGACATCAAACCTGTGGAGAAATACAGATGGCAACTGCCGTTTTGGGCTTATCCCGCGCTGCTGGCGCTGATGCTGGCGCTTTTGGGCCTGTATTTCTGGCTGAAGCGAGCCAAACCGCCACAGCAGGCTGCTGCCGAACCCGAAACCAAACCCGTGCCCGAACAGGCCTTGCCTCCCTGGAAGATCGCGCTCAACAAACTGGATGAGTTGAACTCGTTGGATCTCCTGGCCCAAGGCGAATACATCCGCCATCATTACGAACTTTCCATGATCATGCGGGAATTTCTGGAGGCGCGCTACCGCTTTGCGGCCGTGGAAATGACCACTTCCGAGATCATGCAGGCCACCTACAAGATCTTTATCGACAAAACGACCGAAGTGATCAGATTCCTCCGCTATTGCGACCGAGTTAAATTCGCGAAGTATATACCCTCGCCAGGTGAAGCGGAGGAAGCAATGGCCTGGTTCCGCGGCTGGCTGCAGTCTTACGAACTGGCGGAGTTGCAACGCGCCCTTGCCTCCCAAGGAAGCGAGAATGCTTAAATTCGCCAATCCCTGGTGGCTTGTGGCTCTGCTGGTGGTTCCGCTGCTCTTGTGGTTCCAGTTCAAAAAACAAAGCCGGAGGCAGCTGCGCCTGCCGTTCACGCGCGTACGTATCCTGAGGCAGATCGCGGGTGACAACCGGTTTTGGCGTTATTTCTTTCCCGCATTGCGCGCCCTGATCCTGACGGCGCTGATCCTGGCCATCGCCCAACCCCGCTGGGGAAAAGGCACGCGGGACATCAACCGCCGCGGCGTGGACATCGTGCTGGCCGTGGATATCAGCGGCTCCATGCTGGCCATGGACTTTGCCCCGCAAAACCGCCTCGGCGCGGCCGTCAAAGTCGCTAAGGATTTCATCAGCAAACGCCCCAACGACCGCTTCGGCCTGGTCGCTTTTTCAGAATACGCCCTCACCCAAAGCCCTCTGACCTTCGACCACATGGCTGTCCAGGAACAGCTCGACCGCCTGGAGGTCAATCAGGAAGCCTCTTTCACCGCGATCGGCCTCGGCCTGGCCAAATCTGTCGCCCGGCTCAAAGACAGCAAGGCCAAAAGCAAGGTCGTGATCCTCATCACCGACGGCGTGAGCAACACCGGGGAGATCGATCCCATCAGCGCCGCGCGGATGGCCAAAGAATTCAACATCAAGGTCTATCCCATCGGTGTGGGCCGCAACGGTTATGTGGACTACCCGGTGGTCGATCCCAGATTCGGAAGTTTTTACCAGAAGGTCCTGGTCGAGCTGGACATGGAGACCCTCGACCGCGTGGCCGGGATCACAGGAACCGGCAAGGCCGCCCTGGCCGGCGACAAGGACCAGTTGCAAAAGGTCATGGCCACCATCGACGACCTGGAAAAGACGGATTACAGCGCCAAGGTGCACTACATTTGGGCGGACAGGTTCATGCCCCTGCTTTGGCTGGCTTTCCTGCTGCTGCTGGCGGAACTCGCTTTGCGCCTGCTTTACATCCCCATTCTACCGGAGTGACCGCGTGAACGTTTATTATCCCTGGCATCTCTTGCTCCTGGCCGTTCTGATCCCTCTGGTCTTTGCGCTGACCCTGCTGCAGAAACGGCGGCAGAAGCGCTTTGCCAAATACGCCGAGACGCAGTTCATGGACCAATATCTGAGCCGGATGTCGCCCTTTTACCAGACCCTGAAGGTCGTCCTGCTCCTGCTGGCGCTTGTTTTCGTGGTCTTTGCCCTGATCCGCCCGCAATGGGATTACGAGATGAAAAACTTCGAATCCCAAGGCCTGGACATCATGGTCTGCCTGGATGTGTCCAAAAGCATGGACGCCACGGATCTGGCTCCGTCCCGGCTGATCCGCGCCAAACTGCAAATGGACGCCTTTATCGATAAATTGCGGGGCGACCGCGTGGGGATCATCGCTTTTGCCGGCAAAGCCACGCTGGAATGCCCGCTCACCGATGATTACGAAAGCGCCACCCTGGTCCTCAACAGCCTGACGACGAGTTCCGTGGTCCAGTTGGGAACCGACATCGGCGGTGCCCTGGCCCTGGCGGAGCAAGGTTTTCAGGCTTCGGGCGGAAACAACGTGCTGCTGCTGATCACCGACGGCGAGGATCTGGGAACCTCGGCCCTGGCGCAGGCCAAACGGCTCAACTCAGCCGGTGTGAGGATCTACACCATGGGTGTGGGCACTCCGGAAGGAATGGAAGTAAATGATCCCACCACCGGCAGGAAGGCTTTTTCCAAACTCGATGCCGCGGCGCTGGAAAAGATAGCGACGGCCGGCGGCGGACAATACTTTTCGCTTTCATCCGGTCAGGGCGACCTGGATCAAATCCTGCGCAACATCTATTCCGTGGAAAAGGGCAGGGAACGCAACCGCAATATCAGCGCGCTCAAGGAACAATACGCCTTCCCGGCGGTTTTGGCGTTGTTTTTCCTGATTCTGGACGCGCTCGTGCTGCCCCTGCGGCGGCAGAGGAAAACTGCATGAAGCCCAAACTCCGTTCCCTTCTGCTCAAAGCGCTGCTCATCCTGGCCCTGCTGCTCGCGGCCTTCCTGTTTTTCGAACTCGTCTTCCGCAACCGCGTCTTGCAACACGGCCGCGCCACCGGCCTTTACAACCAAAAGAAGTATCCCGCGGCCGAACAGATCTGGAAGAAGCGGGCCGGCAAAAAGGACGGCGATTACATCCCCGAAAGCAGCGCCGGCAAAGTCCACTACCGGCGTGGCGACTACACCGCGGCCCGGAAATCCTATGAACAGGCTGCCTCCGAAAAGGGCAAGATCCCGGGCGTACGCTATGACCTGGGCAACGCCTTTTACCGCTCCGGCGACCTGGATAAAGCCCTCGAGGCCTACAAAGCCGCCATGCTCCTCGCTCCGGACGACCAGGACGCCAAATCCAACTATGAATTGGTGCTCAGACGGCAGGGCTACCGTCCGCCGCCTCCCTCACAGGGCAAGGACGACGACAAATCGCAACAGGAGCAGGAGCAACAGTCCCAACAAGAGCAAAAGGAACAGTATCGCAACGCCCTGAATGCCCTGGACCAGAAGGAAGCCGCCGACCGCATGGCCAAAAACAAACCCCAGGATTACAAGGATGGAGGTAAATGGTGGTGAACCGCTTCCGGCTTTGGCTGCTGGTGCCGTTCCTGCTGGCTGGCGCGTTGGGCGCCCAAGCGCTCAAGGTTTCCAGTTATGTGGCGGAGGACCAGATCACCCTTTCCGACCAACTGCAGGTCGTGCTGGAGATCAGCAGCGATTCGCGTTTGCAGATCGACGCCCCGCCCGCCCTCAAGATACCTTTTTTCAGCTACCGCAACATGCGCAATTCCTCCTCCAGCGAGATGAACATCTTCAATGGGAGCATGTCGCGCAGTTACACCCTCAGTTACACCTATTTCTACAATCCCCAGAAGAAAGGCAAATTCAGCATTCCCGGCTTCCAATTTCGCATAGACAAGCGTCTCTACACCACACCGCCGATGCAGGTCGAAGTGGTGGACATGCCCTCCTCCCGGGCGCCGCAATACAACTTCAATCCCTATGTCGATCCCTACGGCGCCGATTACTTCGGACGCAACCGCTCCGCCGGGGAATCCCTGATCCTTTGCCAGTTGCAGACTCCGGCCGTCTTTGTCGGAGAACCCGCCATCGCCTCCTATTACCTCTACACGAACCAGATGGTGGAATCCTTCTCGACCGAGATGGAAAAGGACTACGAAGGTTACGGCAAATCCAATTTCGAACAGCCGGCCAACCTGCAGTACGAGCGGGTCACTTACAAGGGAGAGCGTTACCAGCGTGCCCTGATCAAGAGGATCGTGCTCTATCCCCAGGTTTCCGGACGCCTCCAGGTGCCGACTTTGACCGGGATGGTGCAGTTCAGCGGGACCTACAGTTTTCTCAACAAAAGCGTGGATTCCCAGCCAGCCTGGCTCGATGTCCGGGCCCTGCCGGGAGGAAAACCGGCGGGATACACCGGCGCTGTGGGAAACTTCAGCGTCAGCCAGTCTTTCTCCGAGTCGAAGATCACTCAGGGCGACGCCTTGATCTGCACCATCAAGATCTCCGGCAAAGGCAATTTCAGCCAGTTCACCGCGCCGGCCTTTCCCTCCCTGGCCAAATTCCAGGTTTCCGAGCCCTCCGTGCAGGACAAACTGGCCAATCCCATCGAGGGCACGCGGCTCATCTATTACACCCTGTTGCCCCAGGAGACAGGCGATTTCCAGATCCCGGGACTCAGCTTCAGTTGGTTCAACACCGCCACCGGAAGCTACAGCAGCTTCCAGGGCCAGCCCCAGCAACTGGCGGTCAAGCCCTCCAACGTGCTGTCCTACTTTTCCGGACTCCTGCAAAGCGACCGGCCCATGACCATGAATCCGCTGTTGGCCAGGAGTGTCTATCCCAAATACCGCAATTTCAGCGCCAGTTTCTGGTTTTGGCTGGTATTCGCGGGCTGCCTGGCGTCTTTGGCGGTGTCCGGCTGGCTCACCCTGGAGCGCAGGCTGCGCCGGCTGGATCCCAACGCCTACGCGCAAAAGACCGCCAACCGCATCCTGAACAAATATCTCCACAAGGCCACGGAAGCGGCTGCGGCGATGTCCCCTGAGTTCTACACTTTGGCCGATAGCGGCCTGATCGACTATCTGGTCAAAAAATTCGGCGTGTCCCGCGGACTGGCGACGCAGGAGTTGCTGGCGGAACTGGAGGGAAAGGTTCCGGCCCCGCTGGTCGCCCAGGTCGGGGAATTCCTGGAACTCTGCCAGAAAGCGCGCTACATGCCCGGAGGCGGGGAAGCCGCGCCGCTCATGGACGCCCTGGCCAAACTGCGCCAGTTGGTCCAGGCTTTCAGCCGCAACCGGACCCTGACTTTCGCCTCAAAGAACGGCGGGGGAAAGGACAAATCGCCATTGTCAGTCAATGAAAGCAACGGAGGGGAAAAGCCATGAAACGCGGACTGTATCTCGCTTTGAGCGTGTTTTTGCTGGCCTCGCTCTGCGTTCAGTTATCGGCACAAACCCCAGCGGCCCAAGACTCGCTGTCTTACCGGCAGCAACTGGACAAACTCCTGCCCCTGGCGCAATCCGGCACCCGCAACGCCGACCTCTTTTACAACCTCGGGGTTTGCTATTACGAACTCGGCCAACCAGGCAAGTCCATCCTCTATTTCCTGCGCGCCCTGAACATCGACAGCTCGCACGTCCAGGCCAGGGAAAACATCGCCTACATCCAATCCCTGCATCCCTCGGATGTCCAGGCTCCGCGGCGGCCCTTCCTGCTGCAACTGCTGCTCAACATCTACGATTTCTTTTCCCTCAACCGCCTGGCGCTGGTCCTGTTGATCTTGGGGCTGTTTTGCACTCTCAGCGCTCAGTGGCTGATGCATTATCCTCCGGAGAAAGAACACGGCCTGCCGGTCCTGGTGCTGAGCATCCTGCTCATTTTCTTCCTCATCACCGGCGGCACTTTGCTGCTCAAAAACCACCGCCAGCGCCACAATCCCAAGGCCGTCGTGATGCGGGAAGGAGCGCCGGTCAATTCCGCCCCTTCAAACGGCAAGGCGCTGCAATACCTTTCCGAGGGGACCATCCTCCAGATCAAACAAAGCTCCAATGGCTGGTCGCAGGTGATCCTGGCCGACGGCTTCAGCGGCTGGATCGCGGACGCCCAACTCGAGCGCGTCGTGCCCCTCAAAAAACCGGCGGAGAAATAGAATGTCCAAGCCGAAGATCTTCGTCACCCGCCTCTTGCCGGAAGCCGCTCTGCGCCGCCTGGAGGAGGTTTTCACAGTTGATCTCCACCGGGAAAACTCACCTGTGCCCAGAACCCGCCTGCTGGAAGCGGTGCAGGACGCCGAGGCCTTGCTCTGCCTGCTGACGGACGCCATCGACAGGGAAGTCCTGGACGCCGCGCCCCGGCTGAAATGCGTTTCCAACTACGCCGTAGGCTACAACAACATCGATGTGGACTACGCCACCCAGCGCGGGATCGCGGTCTGCAACACCCCCGGGGTGCTCACGGAAACGACTGCCGACCTGGCCTGGGCGTTGCTCATGGATTGTGCGCGGCGGATCGCGGAAAGCGACAGGTTTGTCCGTGCAGGGAAATTCGCCGGTTGGGAGCCACTTTTACTGCTGGGACACGATGTCTTTGGCAAAACCCTCGGGATCGTTGGAATGGGCAGGATCGGCCAGGCTGTGGCCTGCCGCGCCGCCGGCTTCAATATGCGCGTCCTTTTCTACGATCCCTCAGCCGCCCTCTCCACATTGCCTAAAGATTGGGAGAGCGTGTCCCTGGAAGAACTCTGCCAAAAATCCGATTTCATCAGCGTCCACGCCCCTTTGACGCCCCAAACCCAGCATTTGATCGGTGCCCGGGAATTTGCACTGATGAAACCCAGCGCCATTCTCATCAACACCGCCCGCGGCCCCATTCTGGACGAAGCCGCGCTGGTCCGGGCTTTGCGGGAAAATCGCATCGCCGGGGCCGGACTCGACGTTTACGAACAGGAGCCGCAGATCCCCGCGGAATTGCTGGCCCTGGACAATGTCGTCCTGCTGCCCCACATCGGTTCCGCCAGTATCGAAACCCGCACCAAAATGGGCCTCCTGGCCGCCGAAAACGCCATTGCCGTCATCCAGGGACGGACTCCGCCGGCCCGGGTCAACTGAAGAGACGCGAGTATCCAGGACTCAGAAGTTTTATTTTGCCGGAGCAAGTCTCCTACTTGTCATTCCAGCGCAGGCTGGAATCCAGGTCTTTTAATGACAATCAGTTACGATGACTTTGTGTTCGTTGTGCGGGCTGGGTTACGGGTCTGAAATCTTAAAGACCTGGATCCCAGCCTGCGCTGGGATGACAATCTGTGACTGGGATGACAAAATGGGGCGCTGGGATGACAAAATGGGGCTCGGGGATGACAATGTGAGGCTCGGGGATGACAACCTGGGCGCTGGGATGACAACCTGGGCGCTGGGATGACATAGTGACTGATCATGAGTCTGGGCACTGTTTTACTTTTTCTTCGCGGTTTAAGAAATAAACAGGGGCGTTTTTGGCCTGCGATTTCTGACCTATTGTGGCACAGACACTTAGTGAAGAAATATCTGAGGGGCAAAGTAGGGGTGATATTTCTGACTTACTGTGGCACAAGGGCTTAGCGAAGAAATACACAGAAATCAGAAAAT
>JAKQNV010000190.1 GCA_029565595.1 Candidatus Cloacimonadota bacterium | reverse complement strand
CTTTTTTTTATTATTTTTGGAGCTTTCTGTAGGCTTCATACTTTTCCCGAGCCTGCTTTTCCGCTTTGTCGAAGAGCTCTTCCGCATGCTCCGGGAAGGTTCTCTCCAACGCAGAGTACCGGACTTCCCCGGCCAGAAATTCGCCGTAGGGAATGGTGGGCTCCTTGCTGTCCAGTGTAAAATCACCGGTATCCGGATGATATCGATACAAGTGCCAGTATCCTGCATCCACTGCTTTTCCGGCTTCCTGCTGAGCCAGGTGCATGCCTGCGGCGATCCCGTGGGCGATGCAGGGCGCATAGGCGATGATCACCGAAGGACCGTCGTAATACTCTGCTTCCCGGATCGCCCGGACCAACTGCGCAGGATCGGCCCCCATGGACACCTGCGCCACGTAGACGTTCCCATACGTTCTGGCCAGCGCGCCCAGATCCTTTTTGCCCGAGCGCTTTCCGGAAGCGGTGAACTGAGCGACCGCCCCCAACGGCGTAGCCTTGGATGCCTGCCCGCCGGTATTGGAATATACCTCGGTATCCACGATGAACACGTTCACATTTTCGCCGGAAGACAGCACATGATCCAATCCGCCGTAGCCGATATCGTAGGCCCAGCCGTCGCCGCCGATAGCCCAGACCGATTTTTCCACGAGATAATCCTGCAGCTCAGCCACGCGTTTGAGGAGGGGTTTGCAGCCTTCGCAAGCCTTGTCCAGGGCCGCGGGCAGCATTTCCTTGATCTTGGCGGCGTTGTCCTTGGCGGCCTGATCCACATCCATCCAGTGTTCCAGCGCGTAGCCGAAAGCCTCTTGCAGCGCGGGATCAATGGCCTTATCCTGCAACTGTTGCAAGGAAGCCTGCAACAGCTTGCGGTGCGAATTGACGGCCAGCCGCATCCCGAAGCCGTATTCGGCATTGTCCTCAAAGAGGCTGTTCGCCCAGGCGGGGCCTTTGCCGTCCTTGTTCTTGGCATAGGGGATGGTGGGGAAGGTTCCGCCCCAGATCGAGGAGCAACCGGTGGCGTTGGCGATCAGCATGCGGTCGCCGAAGAGCTGGGTGAGCAGCTTGATGTAAGGCGTTTCGCCGCAGCCCGCGCAGGCCCCGGAGAACTCCAGCAGGGGCTGTTTGAACTGCGAGCCCTTGACGTTCGTGTCCTTGAAATTGGCCATGACGTCGGAGGGCAGTTTGTCAAAGAATTCGTAATTGGCCTGTTCTCCGAGGGCGCGTTCGTCCTCGATGGGCTTCATTTCCAGGGCGGCCTTGGGGCATTCGTTGACGCAGACCCGGCAGCTCTGGCAGTCGTCGATATAGACCTGCACTTTGTATTGATAGCCTTCGGCGCCGGTCGCCTTCAGAGTTTTGAAGGTCTGGGGTGCATCCTTCAGGTTTTCCTCTTTGATCAGTTTGGCGCGGATGGCGGCATGGGGGCAGACGAAGGAGCATTGGTTGCATTGGATGCAATTTTCGGAGATCCAGTGCGGCGCGAAGGGAGCCACGCGGCGTTTTTCCAGTTTGGAGGTTCCGCTGGGGGCGTAGCCGTCCAAGGGCATCTGGGAAACCTTGATCTGATCGCCTTTTTCGCGCATGATCGGTTCAATCACGTCGGTGGTGAAAGTGTCGGAACCGTCCGGAACCAGTTTCTTCTGGGGAGTGCACTTGTCCGGCAGGCTGGCCGGGATTTCGATCTCCACCAAAGCTTCGTTCACGCGGTCTACAGCGTCGAGGTTCATCTTCACCACGGCTTCGCCTTTGCGTCCATAGGTCTTTTTGATCGATTCCTTGATCAGGTCGATCGCCTCGCCGCGCTCCAGGATCCCTGAAATGAGGAAGAACGCGGTCTGCATCACAGTGTTGACGCGGCCGCCCAATCCCACTTCCTCGGCGATCTTGAGGCCGTCGATGTTGTAGAACTTGATCTTGCGGTCGATGATGATCTGCTGCATCTGGCAGGTGAGATGGTTGAAGGCTTCGTCGCGGCTCCAGAAGGAGTTGAGCAGGAAGACGCCGCCGGGCTTGATGCCTTCCAGCATGTCGAAGCGGCCGATGAAGGCCTGGTTGTGGCAGGCCACAAAGTCTTCCTTGGAGACGAAATACTGGCTCTGGATGGGCGTTTTTCCGAAACGCAGGTGGCTTCTGGTGACGCCGCCGCTCTTTTTGGAATCGTATTGGAAGTAGCCCTGCACGTAGAGGTCGGTGTGGTCGCCGATGATCTTGATGC
>JAKQNV010000164.1 GCA_029565595.1 Candidatus Cloacimonadota bacterium | reverse complement strand
TAGAAGGCCTCGCTGAATTCCACGATCGCGCCCCGTCCCCGGGCCAGGATCTGATAGCTGGCGCGGTCCGGAACGATGTAGATATCGGCTTTGTTGGCCGGGTAAACGCCCAAACCCATCTGCAGTTGGCCAACCCGGTTGTCCAGCTCGTCCACGAAGCCCTGCCCACCGGGGAAATCCCCCTCCGCGCTGTGGATCACGAAGTTGTCCGTGAAGGCCGCCACAGAATATTCCACGGCCGCCAAACCCAGCGTCAGCAGGCAGATCAGGACGATCCCGAGGACACGTTTCAGCTGGACAACTCCTTGCGGCTCAGCAGAGTGTAATACTCCGTGGCGTCCTTTTTGGCCACATTGCCGCCGGGAACCTTGTCGATCCTGAGCTCGTGTTCAAAGCCATAGAGCCTGAAGATCAGCAGATCGCCGTCCTTCACTTCGGCGGAGGCCTTGGCGGTTTTGCCGTTGAGGCTCACCAAGCCCTTGTCGCAGGCAGTTTTGGCGATGCTGCGGGTCTTGGTGAGGCAGAGCTTGTTGAGCAACTGGTCGATACGCATGGCAAACTCCCTTCTTCGGAGCTGGATTTCCATATTGATTAGCTGGTTAATGAGTTAAAAGGCGTTGGGTTTCCAGGGCTATCATCAGTTCTTCGTTGGTGGGCACCTTCAGCACCGTCACCCGGGAATCCGGAGTGCTGAGCAGTTCTATCTCGGAAGTGAATTTGGCGTTGGTCTCGTGATCCAGCCTGATGCCCAAAGCTTCCATATCCCGGCAGACCTGTTCTCGCATGATGGGCATGTTTTCGCCCACCCCGCCGGTGAAGACCAGCAGGTCCAAGCCGTTCATGGCGGCGAAGTAAGAACCGATGTATTTCTTTATGCGGTAGCAATATACGTCCAGCGCCTGAATGGCGGCAGGGTTGTTGTGGAGCAATACCTGGTCCTCGATCTCCCGCATGTCGTTGGAGATCTGGGAAAGCCCCAGCATGCCGCTTTTCTTGTTCAGGATGCTGTTCACCTCATCCACGCCCAGGCCCAGGTTCTGCTGCATGTGGACGGGCAGGGCGGGGTCGATGTCGCCACAGCGGGTGCCCATCATCAGGCCTTCCAGCGGGGTGAGGCCCATCGAGGTGTCCACGCTTTTGCCGCCGTCGATGGCGGTGATGGAGGCGCCGTTGCCCAGGTGGCAACTGATGATCTTGAGCGCGGTGATGTCGCGGTTGAGAAATTCGGCCGCGCGTAAACTCACATATTTGTGCGAAGTGCCGTGGAAGCCGTAGCGGCGGATCTTATGCTTCTGGTAAAATTCCAGCGGCAGCGGATAGAGATAGGCCTGTTCCGGCATGGTCTGGTGGAAGGCGGTGTCGAAAACGCCGCATTGCGGAACTTCCGGCATGTTTTTAAACACGGCCTCGATGCCTTTCAGGTTGGCCGGATTGTGCAGCGGAGCCAACGAAATGCACTCGCGCATGACTTCAACCACGTGCTCCGTAACGACCACCGCGTCGGAATAATGTTCCCCGGCATGGACCAAACGGTGCCCGACGGCGTCGATCTCGCTTTTGTCGGCGATCACGCCATTGATCTTGTCCAGCAGCGAATCGATGATCAGTTGCAGTCCCTGTTCGTGGTTGTCGATCACCATTTCGCGTTTTTTCTTGGTGAATTTGGGGCTTTTGTAGGTAAAGAGGGCGATGTCTTCGCCGATCTTTTCGGCGATGCCTTCGGCCAGAACGTTTCTGGTCTCCATGTCAATGAACTGGTATTTGATCGATGAGCTACCGCAATTGAGCACTAAGATCTTCATTTTTTTCCTCAAAATTTTGTTTTTTGAGCAGTTCGGCGCGAAGCTGCCATATTGTCAACTGATTTGGCACGCCGCCTTTCGGATCGGCCTTGCGGAGCGGGGCGTTCACGGATGTCTGCAGCGCAAGGCCGCGCCTGTTTTCCTTGCTGTCCAGCGATAATTCACTGGGGGGAATTTTTCGCTTGACAGGCAGTCTACTTTTGAGTTTGATAAAAATCTGTAGTACGCTGTTGCCGGGGCAAGGTTCCGGCGGCGACCGGCCATCCTGTTATAAGACGAAAAAGGAGTGATTTATGCGCAAGTTTGCCAGACTCTCGATCCTTCCCTTGCTCGCTTTTTTACTATGTCTGACCGCCTGTGACTGGCTGAAGACCTCAGACGACGAAAATCCCACCCTCAGCATCCAATCCCCCACCTCCTACTTTTCCTGGGTCACCACCGGCGAAACGATGGATCTGGCCGGCACCGCGGCTGATAACGAAAGCATCAAATCGGTCAAGATAACCGTCAATGGCCACACCGTCAGCGCGGCTGGAAAAACCAGCTGGACGGCCGACGACCTGCCTCTGTCCCTGGGCGAAAACTTCGTGGTCGCCAAGGTTTCCGACAAGGCCGGAAACACCGCTACCGACACGCTCTGGGTCACGCGCAACCACGACGTCGAGTTCTCCGGCATTCCCTGGTTCAGCCAGAACAGCATCTTCAAGGGCCAGACCAGCCATGTCACAGTGCGGCAGGCTCTGGGCCAATCCGCCAAAGGCGTCAGTTCCGTCAGACTGGTGCGTTTGAACCCAGATCTCTCGATCGCCGGAGAAATAGGTTCCCTCTATGATGACGGCGATCTGAACAACCATCACGACGAGATTCTGGGCGACGGTGTCTACTCCGGATTTTTGGGCATTTACGAAGAAAATACAGGCACTGCGCTATTCCGCGTCGAAGCCAGCACCAATGCCCCCAACGACAATTATTCTCCGCTCTACAGAGTCTACGTTTACGACACGGTCGGCCAAACCGAAATCGACAACATCGTCGCCAACCATCAGGATTTGGACGACGTACTCAACGCGACCGGTGCCACAAGCCTCGCCCAGGCGGCGGATTCGTTAAAATATTGGTTTGAACACCGGCCCGGCGTGGCAGCGGTCGATCTAGTCGACGGACATCTGGAAGTCACTTATGCTTCCGGGATCACTGGCGGCGTTATATTTTCCGAAACTGACGCGGACGGAAACATCATTACCAAAGGCAATTTTTCCGCTGAGCAACGTTCCGCGCAACCTTCGGTTCCCATCGGAAAGCCGACCCGGGGTGAAAACTCCCTGCGCAAAATTCCTTCCCCCAAAGTAAGGACCCCGAAAACGGTCGATCCCACAGCCATCCAGGATAAGGACGTGCTCATTTGGGCGCCCTTCGAAAACGCTTTCTCTGTGGACATGCGACCTGGCCTGGAGGACATTTTTGACAACAGCGACCTCGATCTGAACGTCGTGTCTCTCACCAACCAGGAATGCACCATCGCCTCGCTGGAAAATCTGGCGGACTACGGAACCATCATTGTTGACAGCCACGGAGCCGGAGGCGAGCACATCCTTACGGGCGAACTGATGACCGCTGGCAACCTGATGGACCATTTGCTGCAATTGATCGGCGGACAGATCTCCTACTTCGAGAACATCACCTACAGCAACGTGGGCGGCTTTGCCAAAAATGGGACAGTTTACAGCGTGCGATCCTCCTACATTGCCAATCTGAGCGGTACCTTGCCCAACAGCGTCGTTTTCAACGGTTCCTGCGAAAGCACAAAAACTTTGAACCTGGCCAACGCCTTTCTGGGCAAGGGCGCCAGGGCTTATCTCGGCTACGACAGGATCGTGAGCACCACCTTCTGCAAAGACACCTGCGACGCCTTCTTCACCAAAATGGCCATTGAACACAAGGACAACGGCGATGCCTTTACCGCAGACCAGACCGATCCCGGAAGCCATCACGCCACTTTCAACATGGTCGCTTTTACCAACGCCTTGCATTATTCCTTTGACCTTATCAACGGCGATTTCGAGATGGGCAGCCTCAATGGCTGGACTAGAGCCGGAGACGGACGTGTGATCACCCAGCTGGCCGGGATCATGCCTCCGGAGGGAAATTACATGGGCATCATTTCCACCGGACTCGGTTACATCACCGACAGCGGAAGCATCTCGCAATCATTCAAAGTTCCTGATTCGGCCTCCAATCTCTCCCTCAAGTGGAATTTCATTTCCGAGGAATTCATGGAATGGGTCGGCTCCCAATTCCAGGATTACCTCACCTTCGCCATCGTGGACAGCGTCGGGACGGAGCACGTTATTTTCCACAACACAATCGACACTTTCACCGCGTTCGACCTGATCGATTCCTCGCCGCCGATCGTTTTTGACCACGGCGACACCTATATGACCGACTGGCATCAATTCATCGCGGACATCACGGCTTACAGGGGCCAGGTCATCCGCCTGGTCATCTATATCGGTGACGTCGGCGACAGCAGCTACGATTCAGCCTGTTTGCTCGATCAGATCATGATCTATTGAGGATCTAGAGTGAACCGCATGATGGCCATTATTGCCTGCGTGGCCCTGGTTACGGGCTGCTGCATGGCCAAAACCGGCAGGGATAAGCTCCGTTGCGTCCTCTGGGAGGCCGGCGAACAAAACGAAATGTCCCAAGTTGATTCTTTGGCCGCGGTCTCGCTGCAGCTGCTGGCAAAAAGCGACGACCAACTGCGTTTGCTGGTGACGCCGGAAATGATCGCTTCTATCAAGGCCAGCGACACCGCTTTGGAAGTGGTTTTTCCTGATTCGGTGACCACGCGGACCAGTCCGGGAGCCCAGGACAGAATTACGCGGATCCTGATTCCGCTTTCCGGAGAATACGGCCCGCCGCCGGAACTTTCCTCGGCAGTGATCTTTTTTGGCACAGATACTTACGTCACGGGACCCAGCCAGAACAATTTCGCCCGCCCGGAATTGCTGCGGCTGCTTGAACTGCTGAAACACTGAACCGATAGTAATAATCAGCGGGAGAGCGGATTTGATGTCCGCTCCCCCGTTTTTTGTTTGTGCCGGATCTTCATATTTTCCTTCCTTTCATCCACTTACATTCGGTAAGCGGCGTAATCCATTCTATCACAATATGATATCATAATCTACCCCCTCTCCGGCCTCACTTGGCCCCCTCTATCAATACGGGATCAATACGGGATCATTACGGGTGAAATCCGTATTGATCCCGTATTGATCCCGCAATGATCGCAAGAGCGGAGAGAGTCGGATGAAAAGGAAAGTAATCTGGAATGTGATGAAAATCATGATTGGTTCGCTGCAGATTCTACGGGCTGTAAACATGCCGGATCAAGCGCCTCCACTGGCAAAAAAAGAAGCAGCCCCGGGATTTGTAACCGGGGCCGCCTGCTTTGTCTATATGCGTGTTTACGGGGCCGTCAGCGCGGTCGGATCAGCGCCAACCGGGAATGGGCTCCCCTAATGTGTCATTTTTTGGGCGGCAGATCTATGATGAAGTTGTAGGTGCCTGCCTTGATCAGGTTTCTATACTTTCCGAAGCGCGAGTCGTTGTTGAAGAGGGTTTTGGCGTTGACCTCGTCGTACACGCTGTAGAGCGCCAGCGCGTTGGAATAGGTCGTTTCGTCGATACTGGCGGTGCCCGGGGCGGTCAGTTTGCGTTCCCAGTCGGAACCCGTCAGTGGTGTTTTTCCTCGCGCGTAGGCCACCGCGAGCGTGATCAGGGCTTCGATCTGGTCTTTGCTCATATTGTAGGAATTTTTATCCTGCAGCGCCTGGTAATTTATGTAAATGGCCTGTCCGGGAAGAATATAAACGGGCTGGTTTTCCGGTCCGCCGGTGAAAAACTTCAGTTGTAATTTCGGCCCGCCAACGCTGATCTTATCCAGCATGGCGAGGTAGCTTTCGATCGCGGAACCGGCTTGCAGTTTCTGGTCCACAGATGCCAGCACGTTGGCTTGGGGCTGGGTCTGTTGCGCGGTCTGGATTTCCTGCGTAGCGGCCTTTTTGGATTTTTTCGGTTTTTTGGCCTTTTTCGCTTTTTTCACTTTCTGGTGTTTCGCCACCCTTTCCTCGACCTGGGTTTTGGCCTTTTTCACGCCGGGCTGGTTGGGCGATTTGTTCAACGAAAGGGAATACCAGACCACCGCGGCCAAAAAGATCAGGACGGTGCCGATGACGGCCACCGGTGGCCAGCCCTTCTTTCTGCGGGGAACCGGAATGTCGTCCTTGGATCCGAGCGAAAAAGAGCTGCATTGCTGCACATGGATGAGTTGCACGGTGATGTTGTCCGAACCGCCGCGTTCGTTGGCCATTTCCACCAAATTGACGCAGGCGACCATGGGCTCTTCGCGCATCTGCTGCAATAACTCGCGGTCTTTGACATATTCCGTGAGGCCGTCGGAGCAGAGCAGAAAAACATCGTCCTGCTGCAGCTTGTGCGGTCCCGAGATGTCCGGGGCGTAGCTGCTGCTGCCGATGGCGCGCGTGATGATGTTGCGCTGGGGATGTGTGGCGGCCTGTTCCAGGGTGATGATGCCGCTATCCACCATGGCCTGGACTTCTGAATGGTCTTTTGTAAGGAGGTTCAACGCGCCGCCCCGGCTGAGATAAATGCGGCTGTCGCCGCTGTGGGCGAACCAGTAGTTAGCTTCCTGGATCAACAGCAGCACGAGCGTGGTGCCCATTCCCTCAAGATCGGGATCGTTACGCACCGTTTCCAGGATCTTATCCTGCGCGAAATCCACCGCTTTGGCAATCAAACCGCGCTCGTCGCCGGGCAGATAATTGGTCTCAAAATAATTGCGGACGCTTTCCACGCAAAGGCGGGAGGCGATTTCTCCACCTTGGGCGCCGCCCATGCCGTCGCAGACGATGAACAGCTTTCCGTACTCGCCCTCAAACTGCCCGGAATAGTCTTCGTTTTTGATCCGGGCGGGATTCCTGCCGATATCGGTCTGGTTCGCAAACCTGAGGCGGACTGTGCTTTTATCCATGGTTTCTCCTTTTAGCGAATCTACCCGGGAGGCGGAAAACCGCGCTTCACGGGGAAAATCCCGTTTTGCGTCCAACCGCTGGCTGGCCCCAATGGCCGCGGATCCTTATCTGTAAACGCTTCCCGGTCCGCGGAAAGTTTTGGGCAAACGGTATTTTCTTTGAAAAGCCTTATGTTCAATATATGCAATAATGTCAAGTGTTTATTTGCGCTGGCTGCCTCTGGCCCAAACTGGGCCAAGCGCGCTGCTGAAGCCCGGCGCTGTGGCTCGGGACGGCCAAGAAATCATTTGACAAGAATGAATCTGGCCAAAAGAGTGCCTTTACAAGTGCGAAGGAGCGTGCGATGAGTTCTCTGATTGTGCTGGGCTGCATGTGGGGCGACGAAGCCAAAGCGAAGATCGTGGATTTTCTGGGTGCCTCGGCAGACGCTGTGGTCCGTTTCCAGGGCGGCGCGAACGCCGGCCACACCATCGTTTTGGAAGGTAAGAAATACGTTTTCCACAGCGTTCCTTCGGGCATCATCTATCCCCGCGCCAAATGCGTGATCGGCGCCGGAACCGTGATCGACCCTTTCGGGCTGCAGGAGGAGATCCAGGATTTGATAAGCCAGGGTGTCGA
This sequence comes from Candidatus Cloacimonadota bacterium, assembly GCA_029565595.1. Lineage (GTDB taxonomy): Bacteria > Cloacimonadota > Cloacimonadia > Cloacimonadales > Cloacimonadaceae > Syntrophosphaera. Next base: position 9,122 of record JAKQNV010000164.1, on the reverse strand, counting down.
TTTTTCCGGACGTTTGTTCATCGACGAGCGCGCCGGCCTGGTCCTCCCTTTGCACAAAAAACTGGACAGCAGTTCCGAAAAAGCCCTGGGCAAAAACAAGATCGGCACCACCGGCAAAGGCATCGGACCCGCCTATTCCGATCTGACCGCCCGCAGAAATTTGCGCGTGGGCGATCTGGCCCACCCCGACTGGCTCAAGCTGCGGCTGCAAGGCCTCTATGAAGCACACGGAGAAGTGATCGGCGCCCGGGCCCTGAACGCCGAATTGAAGTTGCTCGCAGCGGTTTGGAAATTCCTCGGGCCGTATGTGGCGCAGACCGATGTTTTGGTCCGCCAGTGGTATCTGCAAGGCGAATACATCCTCTTTGAAGGCGCGCAAGGCACGCTTTTGGACCTTGGTTTCGGCACTTATCCCTTTGTGACCTCTTCGCATACGATCGCCGGCGGAGCCAGCACCGGAACGGGTTTTCCGCCCCGCTGGCTGGACAAGACGCTGGGAGTTTTCAAAGCCTACGGTACCCGCGTCGGCGAAGGGCCTTTTCCGACCGAACTTTTTGACGCCACCGCCGAACGCATCCGCAAAACCGGAAACGAATATGGCGCCACCACCGGCAGGCCGCGCCGCATCGGGTGGTTCGACGCCGTGGCAGGAAAATACACCGCTTCCCTAAATGGAGTCAACGGTATCGCGGTGACCCTGCTCGACGTGCTCAGCGGAATCCCGGAACTTAAGATCTGCACTGGCTACTGGGCCAGCGGCACCAAACTTTCCGGCTATCCGTCGCATCCTCTGGATTTGGAGGCGGTGGAACCGGAATATCTGACTTTGGCCGGCTGGGAGGCTGATCTGGGCAAGGCCCGCAGTTTGGGCAAACTTCCCAAAAACGCCCGCGAATACCTGGACGCGATCCAGGATCTGCTGGAAGTGCCCATCGAAATCGTCTCCGTGGGTAGCGACCGCAGCCAGACGATCGTCGTAAAATGAATCAACGAGGTGACCTTATGAATAGATTTTTGCTTGTTTTGGCAACGCTGTGCGCGGCGTTCGGCCTGGCGGCGCAGGCATCCGACTCCCTGGATTTCCCGCAGCCGCAATTCATGAATCCCATTTATGACAGTTTTTCGCGCAACTATTACTCCACAAGCGCCATGGGACGCGGCTACACGGGAATCGCCCTGCCCGGCGAAACGGACAACGCGTTGCTCAACCCCGCGGCTTATCTGTCTGAAAAAGCTTCGCTGCATCTGGAAATGCTGATCAAACCGCCCGTGAACGTGAATTACTACGGCGAAGACGACAATCTGACCTCGCCGGCGCCGTTCGGGATCGTGGCGGCCGGAACCAAGCTGGGAGAACATTTCAGCGGCGCCCTGCTCTACAGCCTGCCCAAGACGCTGCATCTGGACGACTTCAGCATCGACATGAACATGGGCTATTACCTCCTGATGCGCTATCCTACTTTCAACTTGCACCAGTTGACGGCCAACGCGGCCTGGCACAGCGGCGATTTTCACGTCGGGTTGAATCTGCACAACCAATTTTACTATCTGAGCGACATCACGATTCTGCGCACCTTTGAACGGATCCGCGATGCCAAATATGTGCTGCGCCCGCAATTGGGGCTGCTTTACAGTGGCGAAAAGATCAACACCGGACTGACCGTTACCCCACCGCAGGACCTGACCTGGAAGTTCAAAGACTACGTCACATACGATACGACACTGCCTCTCAACGCCGCTTTTGGCGCGGCCTGCAAATTAAAAAACACCAGTTTTACCGGGGAAGTGGAATTTGAGCAATGCAGCGCCATATCCGACGCTTACAGCGACCGCGTCAACGTGCGGTTGGGAGCTGAGACCACCATCAGGCGCTTCAGCTACCGCGCGGGCTATATCTACAGCCCGGAAGTGTGGCACGGATATTACCGCCTGCCGATGAACAACACCGCCAATGCCGACAGCGCGATCTGGTGGGGCGATGTAGCGCCGGGCGGTTATTTGGGCAAAAACACGCAGCACATCCTGACCGCGGGAACCAGCTGGCACCACCAGGATGTGAACGTCAATCTGGGCTTTTTGATGGATGTGGCCGGCAAAGCACCGGTGGCACAGGTCAACGCTTCCATCGACCTGTATTTCAGCGCTTTCAAAAACAAGAAATTCCTCTATTTCGACTAAATGCCCTCAGTTCAGATCCGCCGGATAGAAAACTACGATCTGCCTCTTCTGGAAGAGGCTGTGGCGGATTTTCTGTCCAACGTGAAAAGTTCGCGGATGAAACGCAGCAAGCGGGTTTTGCTCAAGCCGAACCTACTGGGCGCTTTTCCCATCGACCGGGCCGTCACGACCCATCCCCTGGTGCTGGAAGCGCTGGCACGTTATTTTTTGGACCGGGGCAAAGAAGTCTGGATCGGCGACAGTCCCGGCGGCAGCGCGAACGTGGACACGGTCTGGCAGGCCTGCGGGCTTACGGACCTGGCCAAACGCTATCCGGTGAAGTTGGTGAACCTTTCCACCAGCGGATTCCGCGAACTCGAATACGCCGGCATCCCGCTCAAGGTCTCGGAAGTCCTGTGGCAGTGCGGGATCGTGATCAATGTTGCCAAATACAAAACCCACAGCATGGTGGCTTTCACGGGCGCGCTGAAAAACCTTTATGGCCTGGTGCCAGGGATGGTGAAGACCTTTTACCACGGACGTTATCCGAACTCCAAAGACTTTTCCCGGATGCTGGCAGCGCTCTATGAACTGACCAAAAACCGCGTCAGTTACAGCTTTATCGACGGGATCATGGGTATGGACGGCAACGGCCCTTCCGGCGGCAATGTGAAGAACTTTGGACTGTTTCTGGGTTCGGCCTCGATCTCCGCGCTGGACTACACAGCCGCCAAAATGCTGGGATTCAAGCTGGGTGACGTTCCCTACCTCGCCAGCGCGCTGCACCAGGACGGTGTGTTGCCTTCCAGGATCGCGGTACCGGCCAGTTTCCGCCACTACCAGATCGCGAACGCGGACATCAAATCGGTCAAACTGCGCACGGACGTGATGAAGATGATCCCGCCCGTGGCGCGTCACGCTTTCCGCAAGGTTTACAGCATCAATCTGGTCGTCAGCGCTCGCTGCAATAAATGCGGCATTTGCGTTAACAGCTGCCCGGTGCAGGCGATCTCGCCCGCCTCCGCGGCCAGGTTTCCCAAAATCAATCAGGACAAATGCATCAAGTGCATGTGTTGCCATGAAATGTGCCCCCACAGGGCGATCGACATCCACAAATCTCTGGTGGCAAGGATGGTGACCAGATGAAAAAACCACGGAAATTCAGCAAGGGCGCCCGACTCGTCTATCTGGCGGTGATCCTCTTTTTGCTCAGTTGGATCCTGATCTGGGGCAACAACAGTTTCTACCATGTCTGGAAACAAAAGCGCGCGATCAGGGAACTCAAGATCCAAAGCGACCGGATCAAGGCGGAAAACGACAGCCTCAACCACGCGACCAACCGGCTGAAAACCGATCCCGAAGCGGCGGAGGAGGTTGCGCGGGAAGAGCATGGAATGATCAAACCGGATGAGGTCATCTACCGTTTCAAGCCTGCCCGGCCGGATACTACAGCCAAAAAGAAATAAACGCCGGCTTGAGGCTTTGTTTTGTGTTTTAACCCCTTCCCTCCCAGATCCCTGAAGGGAATTGAGTTCTGATGACCGATCAGAAACATAAAAAGCCCGGAGCGGCATCCGGCGAGACGCGCAATCCCAGCCACAAGAAGCAACTGCATGAGTTGGTGGCGGCGCTGTTGGATAGCAGCGGCAACCAGCGCGATTATCTGATTTCGGTCCTGCTGTCGCAGGCATCCCCCGACTCCGGAAACGAACCTTCCCTAAAAGTTTTACGGGATTTCAGCGCCCCCCTGTTGGAGCAATTGATCGTCCAGATCCGCGCTGGCAGGATGGCGCCCCTGTCGCAGGTGTTGTCTTTTTTCAAGTATATCGGAACTTTTCCGGTGGTGGCTCCCGAACACATCCACACGATCCTGCAAATCGTGCATGGATCCGAAAACGTCTTCACGCCTGAACAAACAGAGCTATTCGATAAGATCCAGCTGCTGCATCTCCTGGCCGAAATCGGCGATTATTCCGCGCTGGAGAAGGTTTTGGCAGGACTGCATAGCGACGTGGCGCTGGCCTGTCCCAGTTTTTATGCGGTCTGGCAGATGGCGAAGGCCAAAATGCAGATGCAGAAAGGAAGTTTACGGGAATTTACCTCCCTCTGGCTGAACCTGGTGAGCGACATCTACCAAGCTGAGGGCTCCGAAAGCGCGCTGCTGATGATCCTGTATTGGATCAACAATCTGGATTGGGGCGAAAAGACAGCCGCCAAAAAGATCCTGCTGCTCAAGTTTGGCATCCCGCTCCGGCATGCCGAAAACATACTTTCGGCCAGGCTGCTGTTTGAGATTTTCTCGTTGGAGGACAAGCTGGTCAGCCCGCAGGAAAAGATGAACTACGCCCGCCAGCTATTCAAACTCCCCTCCATCCTGCTCAGTTTCCAGCAGCACCAGTTCCTGAATTTCTATGCCGGGAACTACTATTCGGGGATGCGCCTGAATCTGCGCCAATCGATCCGCTATTACCAGCACTCCAATTATTATCTCCACAAAAGCTGGATTCAGTTGCAGAGCCAGTTCAAGTTCCTCCACGATAACCTGACCCCCACGCAATTCGCGGATGCCATGCATTGCCTCGAACGCCAGGTAATGGACCTGGAAAGCCAGATGAGTTTGCAGAACAACGCCTACGTGGAAACGCTGTATGGCAATTATGACCAGATCCGCGAGCTTTACCGCAAAGTGGAGGAACTCTCGGTCACCGACAACCTTACCGGCCTGAAAAACCGCCGTTACCTGGCCAGCAACCTCACTTACATGTTCCAACTCGCGGCGCGCCACAAGGCCACCATCTGCTTTGCCATGCTCGACATCGACCTTTTCAAGCACGTCAACGACACCCATGGCCACATGGCCGGCGACCAGGTGCTGAAAAACCTGGCCAAATTGCTGACCCGCAGTTTCCGTCGCAGCGACGTGATCGTGCGTTACGGCGGTGAGGAATTCCTGCTCATCCTGTTCGACGCGGAGCTGGATGCAGTAAATGGCCTGATGGAAGATCTCCGTCAGCGCATCAAGGAACACCAGTTTAGCTTCAAGGGCCAGAGCATCAACATCACCGTCAGCATCGGTGTCACTTCCGAATCCGCGCCCTGCCTGACCGAAGAGGCCCTTGACGCCTGCATCGAGCGCGCCGATACGGCCATGTATTCCGCCAAGCATGCCGGACGTGACAAGGTGGTTTGTTTCCCGCGGGAAAATCAGGCTTGACAGCATTGCGCAAGTGAAATCTTTATTATCGAAAGGAGTTTTGCATGGCCAAAATAACCGTCAAAGACCTTAACAAATACTACGACAACGGCTTCCATGCCGTCAAGGACGTCTCTTTCGAAGCCGAGGACAAGGAGTTCATGGTCCTCGTGGGACCCTCGGGATGCGGAAAAAGCACGATCCTGCGCATGATCGCCGGCTTGGAGGAAATTTCCAGCGGCAACATCTGGATCGGGGACCGCCTTGTGAACACAGTTCCGCCCAAGGATCGCGACATCGCCATGGTCTTTCAGAATTACGCGCTTTATCCGCATATGAGCGTGTTCGACAATATGGCCTTCGCGCTCAAACTCCGCGGCGAAAGCAAGGCGGCCATCAAAGACAAGGTCCTGTATTCCGCAAAACTTCTGGGCATCGAAAGCATGCTCAAAAACAAGCCGGGCCAGCTTTCCGGCGGACAGCGCCAGCGTGTTGCCCTCGGACGCGCCATCGTCCGCAATCCCAAGGTCTTTCTTTTTGACGAACCCCTTTCCAACCTCGACGCCAAACTCCGCGTGGCCATGCGCGCCGAGATCGTGAAACTCCACCAGCAGCTCGAAAACACGATGATCTACGTCACCCACGACCAGGTGGAAGCCATGACCATGGCCGACCGCATCGTGGTGATGAAGGACGGGATCATCCACCAGATCGACACTCCGCTGGAAATTTACAACAACCCCGCCAATGTCTTTGTGGCTGGTTTTATCGGCTCTCCGGCCATCAACATGGTGGAGGGCAAACTCACCGGCAGCGGCGGCGATCTCGTTTTCGATTCCGGTGATTTCAGCGTCAAGAGCCATCCAGAGCACAAAAAAGCCCTCGATCCCTATCAGGGAAAACCCATTCTGATGGGCATCCGCCCCGAGGACATCTACGATGCCCGTTTCGATTCCATGGCGGATTTTCCGCAACGTGTGAAAACCGTTTGCGACCTTGTGGAGCCGCTTGGGAACGAATACCACGTGGTCCTCAAGTCAGCCAGACATTCTTTTACAGCCCGCTTCGATCCCAAAGAACTGCCCAAAATGGGACAGGATCTGGAGATCAGCCTGAACATGCTCAAGGCGCATTTCTTCGATCCCGGGACGGAAATACGCGTCGTTTGAGCTATTGCTAACAACTTTCGGGGGCGTAAAGAGGAGATGGAATGCGGTGGAAAGCGTTGTTCTGCCTGTGTTTTTTGCTCGTGCTGGTGTCCGCGGGGGCGGTCGTAACCGAGGATAGCGCCTCCGCCAACGCCCTTTCCGGAATTACTCTCCTATCCTGCTCTGTAAGCGATTTCGCGCTTTCACCCACCATCCCGGCGACCGGCATCGCCTTTTCCTGCAACCTGCCTTTCTACCTCACGGATTGCGCCGTTTATTCGCTCAACGCGGCTTCCGGCCTCGGACCCTGTATCTTCAGCAGCGGAGCCGGTTTCCTGGGTAATTCAGATTATCGCTGGCAGGACTATCATCTCGGCCTGGCCTTTCACTACCAGGAACTCAGCCTTGGCGCGTCCGGGCACCTCATCTACGAAAAATTCAGCACCGGCGACAGCTATCACGATTGGACCGGCGATTTTGCCCTCAGCTACCGCGGCGAAGACTACGGCGGCGAGATCAAGTACCTGCATGCCGGACTGGAAGACGCGGAATTGCATGTGAGTGTCAGTTCGCTGATCGTGCCGGGCGTGACGGGTGCCTCGACCTATGTTTACGTTCCGCATGGCAAAGATAATTATCGCTGCGCCACGACTATGGAGATCGGTGACCTTTTTGAGCTGCAATCCTCCTGGCAAAGTGATCCGGCGCGCTTCGGAGCGGGCGTCCAATTCCGGCTGGGCGGTTTTTCGGTCATGTACGGCATCCGCACGCATCCGGAACTGAGCCTCTCGCATTCTCTGGACTTTGGGATCCAGTGGTGAAGCGCTGGCCGGCGTTTTTCCTTGTCCTTTTGTGGTCTGTTTTTTCTTTCGCGCAGACCGCTTCCGACCTGGTTGAACTGGAGACGGACGCCCTTTCCGCCACTGCCTGGCAGGATTTTTACCGCGGACTGGAGGCTTCCACCCGGCCTTTGGCGCTGGATGGGCGTTTCTATTTCAGCGATGCGTCCCAATACAGCCTGCACAGCGTTTTTTGCGATATCGGCAACGCCGAAGCGCTTTTCAACCAGCGCCGGGATTGGAAAAAGGGGAATGATTATTCAAATTTCCGGCTTAGCGTCCGAAGTTCGGGAATGGAGGCAGTTATCGGCTCCTACCGTTTCCGGTTTGGACGCGGATTGATCCTGGGGAGCGGCTCCCGCGCGGCGTCGGACAGCCTGTTCGGTTTTCGCGAACCGCTTTCGCCGCTTTCCTACACGCCTTTGGGCGCGGGGGTCAAACTCGGACGGGGAAACTGGCGGGCGGCGGTTTTCGCTTCCGGCCAAAAACGCGAGGCACGCCTCAGCGGCGGCCTGATCTCGAGCCTTCCCGCCAGCCGTTCCGGACAGCTCTCTTCGACGCGGGAAAACGTGTTCGGAACGGCCTTGGGCTATCAGGCAAAACACTGGCGGGCGGGGGCCTTGCTTTATCGCCAAAATTACGACAAAGACTTCACGGACAGTGCTTTGGAGCGCGAGATTTGGTCCGGCGGGCTTTGCGGAGCATTTGAAAAAGGCGGTCACAGCTGGGACGCGGAACTCGCCCTGGTACAGCGCGATTTGGCCTGCCTGATCGACTGGAATTACCGTTTCCGCTCCTTTGAGCAAACCGTCAGCTATGCCCATAACGCCCAGCCGAAACAACTTCCCTACGATGTTTCGGCCGCTGTTTTGGACAAAGACGTGGGACGGAGTGAGCTTGAATATGGCCTTAAGGTCACCCTACCCTGGAAAACAGTGCTGCAATTACGTTACGGACTGAACAGCGGCTCCTCGTTCACAGGCGGAACGCTATCCAGGTTGTTGGCCGCACTTGGCTACAGCGAAAAGGGGAATTATGCGCGTCTTTCTTTCTACGGCTTCGACAGCGAAGTGATCGCGCAGGCTGATTCCTCCTACGTTGTTTCCGATCCGCGCAACTTCCGCGTGCTGTTCAACGCCAGATATCGCTTTCGACCAAGGTTTTATCAGCAACTGGATTGCCAATATTCGCTGACCGATAAAAAGGATTATACTAAAAATACGTATCGCTTCAGCCTGGCTTTTGGCTATCAGAAAGCCGGATTAGACCTGAAGGCGGGATTTTTGAGCTGGCAAAGTCCGCTCACATTTCTCGCCGAGGACGCCGATAATCCCGAATACTACAGCGTTTATGGCTCCGACGACAACGCGCTGTTTGCCTCCGCAGCGCAGAAATTCAAACGCTGGCATTACTCGTTGTCAGCCCAGGAATCGCTTTTGCGCTCCCGTGATTTCCGGATTTTTCTCCGCCTGGGCCTCAATCTGTTTTAAACAGAGCCAAAGCATTATAAAATATATGTTTACGCTATACTTCCGACCTCAACGCCCTCTCTTGGCTCTTGCGATCATTACGGGATCAATACGGGATCAATACGGATTTCACCCGTAATGATCCCGTATTGATCCCGTATTGATAGAGAGAGCGGTGTCGCGTCCTAAAAAAGTTGACACCATCCTGTACTTGAAGGAGACAGAAAAATGGATGACAAAAAACCGGTAAACCGTTACAGCATGGCGTTTAAAATGCGTGTTGTGGATGATGTCGAAAACGGTCTGCTGAATGCCG
>JAKQNV010000163.1 GCA_029565595.1 Candidatus Cloacimonadota bacterium | reverse complement strand
CGGTCAAGCACAAAATGCGGACGCTCTTTCCGGGCAAGGGGAAAGCGACATGGTCTTTGAATTCCGCAAACGCATCTTCGGTTACGAGTGCGACGTCTACGGGCATTTGAACAACGCCAATTATCTGCAGATCCTGGAAAGCGCGCGCGCCGAGGCTATGATCGGGATGGGCATGTCCGTTTCGCGCATGCGGGAACTGAATTTACAGGTCTTCATCCGGTCATTTGAATTGGACTACCACAAGTCGATCGGCTTGGAGGAGATCATCACTGTCAGGAGCTGGTTCGACGAAATCAACCGCGTGAAAGGCCTGTGGACGCAGGAAATTTACAATTCCGGCGGCGATTTGTGCTTCGTAGCCCGGATGGTGGGGATCTTTGCCAGCGGCGGCAAGCCCCAGCGTCTGCCGCAAGCCGTTTTCGAACTCTTTTCCAGTTTCCAAGAGCAGCCGCATGCAGACCAATAGACCGCGGTTTTTACCTTCTTTTACAAATCTATCTTCCTAACGGGTAATCCTTTTTTCCGCCTTACCTGATAACTCTCTGCTCCAGCGATATCCCTTATTTTCAAGATAATTTCCTGATGTTTTCCGCCTCCCTTCCTCCTCACGATCAATACGGGATCATTACGGGATCATTACGGATTTGATCCGTATTGATCCCGTATTGATCCCGTAATGATAGGCGGAGCCAGTAAAGGCCCAAGAGGGCAGTTTCCTGGACAATTTTGGACTATGATATCCACATAAACCTAATCTGTATTTAGTGTTACATTCTTCCCCCAGCGTGGTTATTGTAGCTTTTGCTATCAAGACCGAATACCTAAACAAGACTATCGCGGCCACCGATTTTTGTTCTTGACAGAAAGCCTCCCTTTGACGCGGGATTCAGACACGAATTATGCGCAGGTATCTGGTTTTCCTCTTCGTTTTGCTGCTCTTTGGCGGAGCGCTTGCGCCATTGCGGGCGGAAACCCCACGCGAGGTGGTGCTCAAGGTTTTCGAACTTCCCGATCCGCGAAAAACCGATGCCTACAACCGTGCCAACCTCGCCGTGGTCGAGGCTTTCCGCCACAAATTCCCGAACATTGAACTGAGGGCATTTTCCGGCATCCAGATCGAAAATATGGATCTCGACGCCGGGCCTCTGATGGCTATTGCCGGAGGCGTCGCTCCCGATATCCTCTACGTCAATTTCCGCCAAAGCGACACCTATATCCAGAACAATTTCCTCTATCCGCTGGACGAATTCCTTTCTCAAGAAGATCCCGAAGCCCTGCAACTCAGGGTCGAAAAGCCCGTCTGGCAAGTCATCCGCCGCGCCCGCAAGGGTGAAAAACGCGAACAGGTCTGGATGCTGCCTTATGAAACGCTGGTACGCGTTTTGATGTATCGAAAAGATGTTTTCCAGCGCGCTGGCCTGGATCCGGAAAAGCCGCCCCGCACCTGGGACGAATTCTATAAATACGCCCGGCTGCTTACGGATCCTGAATCCGGCGCCTGGGGCACAGTTTTGGCTTCAGGGCCCCAAGCCGCCTACGATTGGCTCCCTTTCCTCTGGGCCGCGGGCGGAGACGCTGTCACCTACGATCCCCAAAAGCAGGAATGGCGCGCTTCCTTTGCCGGTCCCCCCGGCGAAAAAGCCATGGAATTTTATCTCAAGCTGGTGGCCACGAAATGGAAGGACGGTCGCGGCAAACAGCAGACCGGCTTTGCCATCCGCGAAGGCGATTGGGGCTACATGTGGCAGGAAGGCAAGATCGGAATGCGGATGGATTACCTTTCGCAGCAAAATATGGGTGGGGTTTACGATCCGAACCTTTACGGCTTCGCGCCATCTCCGGCCGGACCTTCCGGACGCGGCGGCAGCGAGATCAACTGCCGCATGATGGGTATTTTTTCCGGAGCCGGGATCAGCAACAATTCCGGTCTGGGCGACCGCGATCCGCGAGCCGTGCGTGAAGCCGCCTGGCAATACATCCGATTCTACGATTCCGAAGAAGCGCGCCAGATCCGCCTGCGCATCATGGTGGACAGCGGCTACGGCCGGATGCAGAATCCAGTTTTTTTACAGCGTTACGGCTACGCAGAATATCTGCGCTTCGCTCCCGCGGGCTGGCTGGAAACCTTCGAAACAGCGCTGCGCGAAGGACGTCCGGAACCCTTTGGCGACAATTGCCAGAAGGTTTACGAATATATGACCCATCCGCTGGAAGAATTGGTCGCGCTGGATCTCAAAGGCAGGCTGGAAAAGGATCCCCAGGCGCGACAAAAACATATCGCGTCCGTATTGGCCAAAGGTGAAGCGCGCACCAATCAGGAAATGATCGGCCGCATCCCGCCCGCTACGAAGGCCTTCCGCGAACGCCTGGCCGTGCTGATCGCCGTTTTTATCCTGCTGGCCTTTTGTTTTACCCTCTGGCGCGTGTGGAAACTGCTTTCACCGGAATCGCGCGCCCCTGCCAAACAACGCTTCAACTATACCGGATGGGTGCTGTTGTTGCTCGCGCCGGCCGTGATCACGGTTTTGGTCTGGAAATACCTTCCCATGGTCACTGGCTCGCTGATGGCCTTTCAGGATTTCCACATCGTGGGCGCTAGTCCCTGGATCGGTTTCGGCAACTTCGCCGAAGTGCTTTTTGATCCGGCCTGGTGGGCTTCCGTGGGCAAAACGCTCTACTACATGGCCCTGCTTTTGGGCCTGGGCTTCTTGCCACCGCTCTTTCTGGCCATCCTGCTGCAGGAGGTTTCGCGCGGAAAAATGCTCTACCGGGTGCTGTTCTATCTGCCGGCGGTGATCAGCGGCGTGATCGTGATCTACCTTTGGAAACTGCTTTACGACCCGTCCGACGCGGGCATTCTGAACCAGATCCTGCTCGCGCTGCACCTGCCAAAAAGCATGTGGATCAAGGACGAAACGCTGGCCATGCTCTGCGTGGTCCTGCCCACCGTCTGGGCCGGAGTGGGCCCGGGTTCGCTGATCTATCTGGCCGCGTTGAAAAACATCCCGCAGGAGCTGTATGAAGCCGCGGACATCGACGGGGCGGGCTTTCGCGCCAAATTGCGCCACATCGTTTTTCCCAGTCTGAAAGGCCTGATCATCATCCAGTTCATTTCTGCCTTCATCGTGGCAGCGCAAAGCAGCGATTTCATCCTGGTGATGACCTTCGGCGGTCCCAACGAAGCCACCCGCGTGGCAGATCTGCTCATCTTCGAAAAAGCCTATCTCTACCTGCGTTTCGGGCTCGCCACCACCATGGCCTGGATCCTCAGCCTTTTACTGATGGGCTTCACCGTCTGGCAGATTAAATACCTTTCCAAAATGGAGTTCCGCGCCGCGCGGGACGACGGGGAACAGGCCGCGTGAGCATCATATCAAAAGTCGGACGCCACTCTGCCAAAGTCAGAGTTTTAAACGGCTTGATCCACGCCGTGCTGATTTTAGGCGCGCTGACGATGGTCTATCCCTTTTTGCTGATGCTTTCCTCTTCTCTGAAAAGCAACGTGGACAGCGTCAAACTGAGTTTGCTGCCGAAATATCTTTATGACGACACGGCGCTGTTCCAAAAGTACCTGGAATCCCGCTACAACGAGGAAAGCAGCCGCCTCGCCGACAATTACGCCGGTCGCTGGCTATCATTTTCCGAAGCGGAGTTGCCGGAGCTTCCGGATCCCGCCCTCTGCAAGGATTGGCAGGAGTTTATCCGCTCGCGTCCGCAGGGTGTTTACGATTATTATGTGGCCGAGCATTATGGCCGTGGGGTCTATCCGCTCAATCAGCGCCGGATGCGCAAGCTGCTGCGCGCTGAAAACCACAACAACCTCACGGAGTTCAACCGCAAATACAACACCGGCGCGCAGAGCTGGGAGCAGATCGTGGTCGAGGAAAAGGATATCCTCGGGCGCAACTACGTGAGCACCGCGACAGGCTATTTGGGCCGCTTCCGGGCTTTCAAAAAGGATATCGAGGAACGGCACCGCAACTATATCAATCTCGATGGGGCTTTCGTCCAGATGGAGCTGGCACCCGCTTTCAGCGGCGATCTGGACTCTCTGAATGCCGCGCTGGGAACTGATTTCAACTCCTGGCAGGATATCTTTCTCGCTGAGCGCTGTCCCACTCCGGAAGATCCTTTACGCGGCTACTGGCTCCATTATGTGCGCGAGGCTCTGAACATCCATCATCTCAGCCTGGAACCCTCTGCTGGCAACGCTTTCCAGGCCATGCTGCGGCAAAAGTACACCGGGATCGGCATGCTCAATTCCACCTGGCATACTGCCTACCGCGATTTTTCCGAAGTGGCAGTTCCGGACGATATTCCAGACAGCGGCGCCTTGGTAGAGGACCTCACCTATTTCGTGGAAAACCTCGCCGCGCCGGAAGATCTGCGCGTGCGCAACATCGGCAACGAGTTCCGGGATTGGCTGCGGGCTAAATACGGTATCATAGGGCGTCTGCATCAGAATTGGCGCGCTGGATATCCGGAATGGACGGCAATTCTGCTTTGGGAAACGGCGTTCGTCGGGAACCTCGGGCAGAATAAAGATTGGGAGTTATTTGCCCGCAGCTCAGGTCTGGCCTGGGCGGAACTGCTGCCCACCGCGCAAACTGACTACCATTCTTTCCTGGGTAAGATCTATACCGGGCAGGGCGGAAAGATCGATCTGGCTGCCTTGAACAGGGATCTGGGAACGCGCTTCACTTCCCTGGAAGAGATCGTTCCGCCTCCTCGCGTTCCGGAAAACACCAAACAGGCCGCGCTCTGGTACAGATTTATCAAAGAAAAAGCGCAAGGCCGGCAGCTGAAACTGGTGGTGAATGAGGCTTCCCGACAGGCCTGGCAAAGCTTTCTCCAAAAGCGCTACCAGACCATCGACGCCCTCAATCAAGCCTGGCAATTGGCTCCAGACTCATTCGACGCGATCCCGCTTCCGGTCCAGCAGATCGAGTATTTAATCTTTAAAGACAATCGCGCAGCCATCCGCAAAGAATTTGTCGTCCGCAATTACGCCATGGTACTGGATCAAATGTTCAACGACGCACGCTCGCTGCGTAACACGGCAATTTACACGCTGCTCTCCATCCTGCTGGCCATCACCGTGAATCCCCTGGCAGCCTACGCTTTGAGCCGTTTCAAGCCGCGCCTGAGTTATCAGATCATCATGCTGTTCATGCTGACCATGGCCTTCCCGGCGATGGTGATGGGCATTCCGAATTTCCTCATGCTCAAGCGCCTGAACCTGCTCAACACCTTTTGGGCGCTGGTTTTGCCGGCTGCTGCGGACGGCTATTTCATCTTTCTGCTCAAGGGCTTTTTCGACAGCCTCCCACGAGAATTGTACGAAAGCGCCAGCCTCGACGGGGCGGGGGAATTCCGCCTGTTCTGGCAGTTCACGCTTTATCTGTCCAAACCGATCCTGGCCGTGATCGCGCTCGGTGCCTTCAACGCGGCTTACCGCAATTTCCTTTTCGCCTTCATTGTCTGCCAGGACCAGAGCATGTGGACGCTGATGGTGCACATATACGAACTGATGCAGCGCGCCAGCCTTTCCGTGGGCTACGCGGCGCTGGTCATCGCCGCGATTCCGACTTTGGCGGTGTTCATCTTCTTCCAAAATATCATCATCAAGGGGATCGTGGTTCCCATGGAAAAATAGCGAGGTTTTTGATGCAAAACGAGAAGATCCACATCACGCGGATCAAGCGCCTGCTGGAACGGCAGGAAGCGCTCATCTACCGGGATAAAAATCCGGTCGGGGCGCTGTTTTCCACAGACGACAGGGATTTCAAGCCCATCCAGACCGGCGATATCTGGGGCAGCGTCTGGCAGACGGGAGTTTTCAAAGTCAGCGGCAAGATCCCTGAAAACGCGTCCGGCAAAGATTATGGGCTCTTTTTTGATTGCGACGGTGAAGCCTGCGTGATGGAAAAAGGCACTCCGCGCCAGGGTTTGACGCCCAAGGTGGACTGGTACCACAAAGCCGCCAAACATTACGTTCCGCTGTCCCCCAAATGCAAACCGGGAGAGGTATTCAGCCTTGTTATCGAAGCTTCGGCCAACGATCTTTTCGGCGCGGGTAAAGAGGAATACCGCTTGCGGGAGTGCGCGCTGGTCAGTTTTGATGAAGAATTGTTCCAGAAGACCATGGATATCGGGCTGTTGCTCAACCTGGCAGAGGCTTTGCCGGCTGGGACCGTGCGTCGGCAGCGTTTGCTCTACGGATTAAACCAAGTCTGCAATTTCTGGAATAGCGATCCTGGAAAAGTGAAAGCGCTGCTGGCAGAAATGCTATCCCATCCTGCGCACAGCAGCGCTCTGACGGCGTTCAGCGTGGGGCACGCGCATCTGGATCTGGCCTGGCTTTGGCCGATCAGGGAAACGCGCCGCAAGGGAGGCCGCACCTTCGCCAACGCGCTTAGGCTTTTGGAGCAATATCCCGCCTACGTTTTCGGCGCTTCGCAAGCCCAGCTCTACCAGTGGATAAAAGAAGACTACCCAGCTCTCTACGAAGAGGTCAAAACCCGCGTCCATTCAGGAAGATGGGAAGTGCAGGGGGCCTCCTGGGTGGAATTCGACACCAACCTGATCTCCGCTGAATCCATCATCCGCCAGTTCATGTACGGCAAAAGGTTCTTCGCTGCTGAGTTCGGAGACGCGCCCCGGAATCTCTGGCTGCCGGACTGCTTCGGCTTCAGCGGCAACCTGCCCCAGTACCTGAAAGGCTGCGGTGTCGACTGGTTCGTCACCCAAAAACTCAGCTGGAATGAAAGCAATGTCTTCCCCCACCATCTTTTCAATTGGGAAGGGATCGACGGCACAAGGATCCTGGCGCACCAACTGCCCACCAACGATTACAACTTTTCCAATGACCCCTCCGCCTTTCTAGACACAGAAAAGCGGTTCGCGCAGAGCGAACTATGCGACACCTTTCTCAACCTCTACGGCATCGGCGACGGAGGCGGCGGACCCACACGCAACCACATCGAATATGGCCTGCGAATGCGCGACCTGGAAGGGGTGTGCAAATTCCGCTTTGCTAAAAGCACTGATTTTCTGGAGCATATTTCCAGGCTGGATCTGGAAACATTACCCACGGTTTACGGCGAACTGTATCTGGAATTCCATCGCGGCACCTATACCACCCAGGCCCGCATGAAACAGGACAACCGGACCAGCGAAAAACTGCTCGGAGCCGCGGAATTCCTCGCCGTGCTGGCCGGCCTGAAAGAATATCCGCCAAGTCTGCGTTCGATCTGGCAGGACACGCTGCTATTGCAGTTTCACGATATCATTCCTGGCTCGTCAATCGGCATGGTCTATGAGGAAGCCCACGCCATCAGCGCCAGAAACCACGGGCTTTTGCGCGATATAATGAATACAACTGCCAGGCAAATCCCTGTGGATGAAGATGGCTCCGGATCATCATACTACCTGGTGTTCAACCCTTGCAACCAGGAACTGGAGGATTGGCTGGCTTTTTCTGAAGAACAAAAAGACCTTGTACCTGTTGATGATAATGGTAGTATATTGCCTTTCCTTAAAGCCGATTTATCCCTTTTGGTACAAGTCTCCGTCCCAGCCTGGGGCTGTAAGCAAGTTAGATTTGTCAAAGAGAACCATTCTCCTCTGGCTCCGCTCAAGACTGATTCCTTAACCTTGGAAAATGAATACCTAAAAGTCGTTGTATCGGAAAATGGCGGCATATCCTCGATCATCGAAAAGGAAAGAGGCCGCGAAGTCCTGGCTGGGGAATCCAATCTACTCCTGCTCTGGGAGGACGAACCCAACAACTGGGGCGCCTGGGATATCAACCATTTCTATCATGAAACCGAGCCCCAAAAAGCCACTCAGGTCAATCTGAACAAAGAACTCTGCATGACGCTGGAAGGACAGTTCAGCCGTATCGTGCAAGACTTCGTGATCGGGGAATCAACGCTGCGCCAGACAATCGAATTGCGCCACGGAGAGCCTTTTATCCGTGTCTCACACGAAATCGACTGGAAGGAAAAACACAAGATGCTGCGCACGCACTGGCAGCCAGACATCCACAACAGAACGGCCACTTACGGCATCCAGGGCGGTGTCCTCAAGCGCAGCTGCAAGCCGAAAAACGCCTGGGAGGAAGCGCAGTTCGAGGTTCCCGCCCAGCGTTTTGCTGATCTCTCACAGCCCGACCGCGGCTGCGCCTTGCTTTGCGACGTCAAGTATGGCTATAGGGTCAGGGACAATGAAATGGAACTGAACCTGTTGCGCAGCCCGGCGGATGTCGATCCCGCCGCGGACATCCACTTTCACAGCTATACTTATGCCTTTTATCCCCACTTAGGCGATTACGAACACAGCGATGTCTACTCCCAGGCGGAAAAACTGGCCAATGCTCTTGTCTCCATTCCGCTCTCTGGAAAACTACAGAAAGCCCCGGAAGTTCCTTTCCGTCTGGAAAGCGATCACATCAACATAGATACGATAAAACCCGTCGAAAAAGGCAGCGGCACAGTGCTGCGTTTCCACGAATACAAAGGACAGAGCGGGATTGCGCGGCTTTTCTGCTCCCGGGCTTACACGGATGTGATCGAATGCGATATGCTGGAGGAGCCCGCAACCACGCTTGCCTCTCACCTTCGGTCCCAAGCGATGGTGGAACTGAGTTTCAGGCCTTTTGAAACCAAAACTCTATTACTGAAGGAGGAATCTTGATACCCTCTCCGAAAAAAATGCGTGTTTTCAAGAAATCTTTCTGGGTGACCTCGAAAGTCCTATTTCAGGGCGACAGCGCCCTTCCCACCGGTCTTTACGAGTACATTGTCGGGGAATTGGACGACTTTTACGCCAAAGCCTTCAAATACATCGAACTGGATGATGACAACGTAACCACTGTCGCGATTTGCCTCGCCCCCATGCACAAAAAGGTTCCCCAGGATTATTACCTGCTCAAGGTCGATCCCCATGAGATATTGATGGCCGCCGAAACTCCAAACGGCCTGATCCACGCGACCCAAACTCTCAAACAACATTTTTGGGATACGTCTTTCAATCAGATTGACGAATATGACACCGGCGCGGACATGCGCTGCCTCGTCATCGAGGACTGGCCTTCCTATCCTTGGCGTGGCCTGCATTTGGACGTCAGCCGCCACTTTTTCGACTACAAATTCATCCGCCGCTATCTGGACTGGATGGCCGCGCTCAAACTCAACAAATTCCATTGGCACCTGTCGGATGACCAGGGCTGGCGCGTGGAAAGCAAAAGATTTCCCCGCCTGCACGAGATCGGAGCCTGGAGAAAAGAACAGGATGGCAGCCGCTACGGCGGATTCTACACGCAGCGGCAGATCAAACTGGTGCTGGATTACGCCGCCAAGCGCGGGATCGAGGTCATTCCCGAGATCGACATTCCCGGGCACGCCCAGGCGATTTTGGCCGCCTATCCAGAATTGGCCTGCTTCCCCAAGGATTTCGAAACCCTCAATGTATGGGGCATTTCGGAAGATATCCTCTGCGCGGGAAAGGACTCGACCATCTCATTCCTGAAAGATCTGTTCACCGAAATCGCCGAACTTTTCCCCGGCCAATACGTCCATCTGGGCGGCGACGAAGCCCCCAAAGAGCATTGGAAGGCCTGCCCGCACTGCCAGAAACGCATCGCCAAGCACCAACTCGCCAACGAGGAAGAACTGCAGGGCTGGTTGGTAAAGACGCTGGCCAAACACTTGCAGGGCCTGGACAAAACGGTCATCGGCTGGGACGAAATACTGGACGGCAAGATCGATTCCAAACCGATCGTGATGGCCTGGCGCGGAGATGGGATCGACGCCGCCCGCCTAGCACACGACAACGGAAATCGCTATGTCATTTGTCCAAACAACAAACTCTATTTCGACTGGAAACAGTCCGACTTTAAAGATGTCCCTGGTGCCCACGGCATTACGAGGATTCGGGACGTTTACGGACTGGACCTGTCAAAATACAAATTCGAACATAAGAAACTCTTTCTGGGTGGCCAGGCCAACCTCTGGACGGAATATGTTCCCGACAACGCGACCGCCAAAGATCTGGTCCATGACCGCCTCTACGCCCTGGCGGAAGTTTTTTGGAGCGATCCTCCCGACAAGGACTACGAAAAGTTCTGGCGGCGGAGTTTTGAACTGGCGCGCTTCATATGAAACGCCATCCGGCCAATCCGGTCATCACCCGGGATCAAATCCGATCGCCTCATCCGGCGCTGCAGGACGTTTCCTCGGTCTTCAATCCCGGCGGGATCATGTTCGGGGGCAAGATCCTGCTGCTGTTGCGGGTGCAAAACCGCGCCCGCGAGACCTTTCTGGTCAAAGCCGTTTCCACCGATGGACTGCATTTCGAAATCGACACCCAGCCACTTACAATGAAAGGCTTGGAAGCCTGTCCGCATCAGATCTACCATGTTTACGATCCCCGCATTACTTTGCTGGAAGGCAGATATCACGTCATTTGCGCCATGGACACAGAACAGGGTTGCTTTCTGGGCTGGTTCACAACTTCGGAATTTGACAGGCTGGATTTCTTAGGCCTGGTCTCCGAACCCGATGTCCGCAACGGAATCCTTTTCCCGGAGCGCATCGGAGGCGATTATCTGCGCTTCGAACGCCCCAATGATATCGGAGGCCAGAATGGCGTTAAGACAGGCTCCGCCATCGTTTGCAGCCGCTCACACGATCTCATGAATTGGGAGCGGACAGGCGAAGTTTTCTCCGGCCGGCCCCATTACTGGGACGAATTGATCGGCTCCGGACCGCCGCCAATAAAGACGGAGCAGGGCTGGTTGCACATTTACCACGGCGTGGCAACGCACTTCGCCAGTTCCAATCTCTACCAGTTGGGTGTTTCGCTGCAGGATCTGAATCAACCCTGGATCACCTTGCGGAGAGGAAAATACAATATCCTGGAGCCGCGTGAGTTGTATGAACTGACCGGCCAGGTACCGAATGTGGTTTTTGCCACAGTTTCCATTCCTCTCAAAACGGACACACAGGGATGTGCCCCGCCATACAGCGAAGTTTACGTCTACTACGGAGCCGCGGATACCTGCGTTTGCCTGGCGATCACGACTATCGCAGAACTCGTGGAGGACGTTTATGCTCCCTAAAGCCCTTTTATTGATGCTGGTTTTACTCACGTCAGTCCTGTGCGCCGAGACTTTCCCCATGCCCTCCCTACCCTACGCGCCTTTGAAATATCCCTGTCTTTTCAGCGCCCAAGAGCCCGTCATAGACGGTAAACTAGACGATCCTGCCTGGGCAGCGGCGGAATGGACTGCCAGTTTCACAGACATCGAAGGCAGCCTCAAACCCGCTCCCTACCTGGACACAAAGGTTAAAATGCTTTGGAACGGAAATGGCCTTTTCATCGGTGCTCTGCTGGAAGAACCGCAGATTTGGGCCAAGCTGACTAACCACGATGCGGTGATCTTTCAGGATAACGATTTCGAGGTTTTCATCGACCCTGACGGTGACACGCACCACTATTTCGAGCTGGAGATGAATGCCCTCGGCACCTTGTGGGATCTTTTTCTAGTCAAGCCTTACAGGGACGAGCACAGTTCGCTCAACGGTTGGGAATGTGCCGGAATGCGCAGTGCTGTCCATGTCCAGGGCACTTTGAACGATCCTTCCGACACCGATGAATATTGGTCGCTGGAGATGTTTCTGCCCTGGTCCGGGTTGTCGGAATTGGCTGGTATGTCCTGTCCGCCGCGGCCAGGAGACTTTTGGCGCCTGAACTTTTCACGCGTGCAGTGGGAAACCTATATTTGCAACGGCGCCTACGTAAAGATCCCTGGCGAGGTCGAACACAACTGGGTTTGGAGCCCGCAAGGCCTCATCGCGATGCATTATCCGGAGCGTTGGGGCTATGTTTTTTTCCTAGATTCCACCATCGCCAATTCCAACTTATCGCTCAAGTTGCCGGAAAAGGAAGGCGCACGTGAATACCTACGACAGATCTATTACGCCCAAAAACAATTCTGGTTGAACCACGGACGCTATTCCGACAAACTGAGGGATCTGAAAATAACACCTTACCGGTATCGCGAAAAGTCCTATAAACCAAAGTTGGAAAAGACTTCCCGGTCCTTCAATGCAACTTTGGCGATCCCTGGTTTTTCCGTTTTAACGATCGAAAGCGACGGACGCCTCCGCCAGTCTCCACGCTGATGATCATTACGGGATCAATACGGATTTCATCCGTATTGATCCCGTATTGATCCCGTAATGATAGAGAGAGACGTGTCGCGTCCTAAAAAAGTTGACACCATCCTGTACTTGAAGGAGACAGAAAAATGGATGACAAAAAACCGGTAAACCGTTACAGCATGGCGTTTAAAATGCGTGTTGTGGATGATGTCGAAAACGGTCTGCTGAATGCCG
>JAKQNV010000162.1 GCA_029565595.1 Candidatus Cloacimonadota bacterium | reverse complement strand
CAACACCCGCACCAAAAGCATTTCCGTGACCGTCACGGCGGATTACTCCCTGTAAACCTTTTCCGCGCCTGATTTACTGACCAAAAAAGGCTCCGTATCTGCAATTCCGGAAGATTGCCGCTAGCGGAGCCTCTTCTTTTTGGAGAGTAACCCTTAAAAGTAACCAGGGAGATCAGCTCCAGATAGCGAGTAGGAAGAAGATGGCAGAAACTGTAGTGATCTTACAGGAAATAAATCCATGTTATGGAACAACTTGGGTGGAGTTGTCGCCCTATGAGGTAAAAGAAATTCGTGCCAGAAATCTAGAGGCTAGAAAGTCTGGCACGCATGTTCAACTATATGGAATGCAAGAAATTGATTAGCGGGAAACAGTCAAGCCTTATGTTGCGGTACCAGATGGTCCGCTTTGCCATGGATCACGGGATCTCAGCCTGTGCCAGAGAGTATCGCACAACCAGGAAAACCGTCAGTCTTTGGCTGCGGCGTTACTTAGAAGGGGGAGATCCGGAATCTCTTAAGAATCAAAGCCGGGTCGGCCAGAACCATCCTCTCAAGACCCCTGCTGAAACGGCTGAGCGGATAATTGAGTATCGAATCAAGACCAAAAACAAGCTGGGAGCCCGCAGGATCGTGGAAAACCTGAACCTGTCCTGTTCTGCCAAGACGGTCCATAAGATCATCAGGCAGAATGGCTTGATGGACAAGCCCCCCACCAAGTGGCAACGCCGCAAGGATATGAGTCTGGTCAGGGCCCAGTATCGGCCTTTCGAGAAGATACAACTGGATGCCAAATACCTCAATGACATCCCGGAATGTTACCCTGCCTACGTTCGCGGCGACATGCCAAAGTATCTTCTGACGGCCAGGGATTACAAAACAGGCTGGCTGTTCATGGCCTACTCCAATTATTTGGATGACAAGGCCACATCTATCTTTGCCGTGTATCTGTTGCATCATCTGAGGGAAGCAGGGATCGATCTGGCCAGGGTTACCCTGCAAACTGACAATGGCCGGGAATTCGTTGACCGGCTGCACTATTCCGTGACCTTGTTCCAACAATCTGTCTCCCTAGCCGTTAACCATGATGTGATCCCACCTGCCTCTCCGCGTTTCAACAGCGATGTCGAAACCTTTCATAAACTGGTGGAAAACGAGTTCCTCAAGATCGAGGACTTTACCAGCCTGCCAAGGTTCTTCAGCCTAAGCACTGACTACAACATCTACTTCAACTTCTTCAGAACAAACCGAAACAGAATGATGAAGTCCCCGGTCCAACTGCTGAATGATGAAAGATCTGACTTATCTCCTACCAAATTAATGCTGTTACCTATCCTCTGTGATATGTTCAGAGACTATTCCCTTGACGAGCTGCAGGGTGTATACTTTAAAGGGTTACCGCTCAACAGGAGTAAAGCCATAAAAAGCGTTTTGGGGACCCGACATGGCTCTCCCTATCAATACGGGATCAATACGGGATCAATACGGATGAAACCCGTAATGATCCCGTATTGATCCCGTATTGATCGCAAGGGCAATGTGACAAACATGTCTTTACGGCAGGGGTTTCCACACCTGGATTGGGAATTTGGAACGCATTGATTTGATCTGCTCATATCATCAGATCAAAATCCTTGGCAAATCCCCTTCCCCGAATATCCTATCATAAAGATAGGAATTAAGGATAAGCCAGAGATGAAAAAACAACTGAACATCGGCATCGACGGAATGCATTGCGCGGCCTGCAGCGCGCGGGCTGAGAAGGCCTTGTCCCAGATGAAGGGAGTCTATTCCGCCAATGTGAATTTGGCTTTGGAAGAAGCCTCTTTGGAATATGACGACAAGCTGCTGAACCAAAATGATTTTGAAAAAACGATCGCGGCACTCGGATTTGCCCTGCGCGAGGAAGCGACCCTGGGCGAGGACGAACAGATAAAAAACATGCTCGCGGCCGGTAAACGCATGTGGCTGATGTGGGCTCTGGCGCTGATCGTCATGGCTTTGATGCTGCCGCTGATGCTGCTCAAACCTCCTCCGGCCTGGCATCACGAGGGCGTTTGGGCCATTTTCGGACTCACCGTTCTGGCGCTGGTTTTTCCGGCCCGCGGTGTGTATGTTTCAGCCTTTAAGTCCGTCCGTTCAGGCAGCGCCAACATGGACGTCCTGATCGCGTTGGGCACGCTGGCATCGCTTTTGGTGACGCCGCTTTCGCTGGTCGTGAAAGGGATCAATCCTCATGATTTTTCCGGGATCGCCGCCATGATCCTGGCTTTCCACCTCACTGGGCGCTATCTGGAAACCCGGGCGCGCGGCAAGGCTTCCGAGGCGATCCGCAAACTTCTCAATCTGGGCGCCAAAACCGCCATCCTGCTGGTTGACGGAAAAGAAACCGAAGTCCCCATCCACAAGGTAAAAGTAGGCGACATTTTCGTGGTCAGGCCCGGGGCCAAAGTTCCCGTGGACGGAGTCATCCTGGCGGGCAGCGCCAACTTGGACGAATCGATGGCGACCGGCGAATCGATGCCTGTGTTGCGCAAAACCGGAGACAGGATCATTGGCGCGACGGTCAACCGTGACGGTTTTTTGCAGGCCCGGGCGGAAAAAGTTGGTAAAGACAGTTTTCTGGCACAGGTCGTCAAAATGGTGCAGGAAGCCCAACACTCCAAGGTTCCGATCCAATTGCTGGCGGATCGCGTCACGGCTGTTTTCGTTCCTGTCGTATTGAGCCTGGCGTTAGCGACTTTTCTGGCCTGGCTGGTTTTTCCTGCGGCAATGGGCGCCGTGGGCAACTGGCTGCGCGGATTCATCCCGCTAAGTACCGCCAATACGGGCTTCGCGGCCGCGCTGATGGCCGCCGTCGCCACTTTGGTGATCGCCTGTCCCTGCGCCTTGGGACTGGCCACGCCAACCGCGTTGATGGTGGGAAGCGGGATGGGCGCCGAACGCGGCATCCTGATCCATAACGGAGAGGCTTTGCAGCGCATGAAGGACATCAAGGCCATCGTCTTTGACAAAACGGGTACCTTGACGCACGGCAAGCCCGAACTGCTCAAGGCCGTCGGCAGCGGAATCCCTGAAAACGAAGCCCTGACGCTGGCCCTGAGTCTGGAAGCAGCCAGCGAACATCCCCTGGCCCGGGCGATCGTGGCCGCGGCGAACGGACAGGGCTTGCAGCCCCTGCCGATAAAGGATTTCGCCAATCACAGCGGACGCGGCATTTCCGCCCTCGTCAATGACCGGAAAATGTGGCTGGGCAGCCGTTCGTTGCTGGAGGAACAGGGAATTGCCGATTTTTCGGGGCTTGAAGACGATCCTGTTTTGAAACATGCGACCAAAGTGTTTCTCGGTGTGGACGGAAAGGCCGCCGGAGCCTTTTACCTGGCCGACACCGTGCGCCCAGAAGCGGCGGAAGTGGTGAAAACCCTTAAGCAAATGGGCATCGAGAGCATTATGCTGAGCGGCGACAACGAGGAAACGGCGTCCGCGATCGCTGCGCAATGCGGGATCACGCAGATCAGGGCGCGCGCCTTGCCCGCGGACAAAGCCAACATTATCAAGGAACTCCAGGCCCAATACGGATCCGTGGCCATGGTGGGTGACGGAATCAATGACGCCCCCGCGCTGAAACAAGCCGATATCGGGATCGCCATGGGACAGGGGACAGACATCGCCATCGAAGCCTCGGACATCACGATCCTGCGCGATGAGCTGGCACTCATACCCCAAGCCGTCAAACTCTCGCTGCAGACCTTCCGCAAGATCCGCCAAAACCTGTTCTGGGCTTTCTTTTACAACCTCATCGCCATTCCGCTGGCGGTGTTTGGAGCCCTGCATCCGGTGATCGCGGAGATCGCGATGGCGACGAGTTCCGTGACCGTGGTCAGCAACGCCAATCTGCTGCGGCGCATCCGCCTATGAATCTTTGTCCAATAGCACCGCGCGCTTGATCGTAGTTCGGTTTCCTGAACTGGCGCGGATCAGATAGATTCCGGAAGGAAGGCGGTGTCCGGCTTTGTCTTTGCCGTCCCATTTCCAAAGATCAGGACCGCCTTCAGCATCCAATTTCCGGACCAGACGCCCGCGCAGGTCGTAGATCCGGACTTGCGCATCATGTGTAACTTTTCCGGACAAAGCTATCTCGAGTTCTTCCCTGAAGGGATTGGGACCCAGAGTCAGGGTCAAATCTACCGGCGGCGTCTGGATTTCGTCTGAAATTGCCTCAGGTTCGACCAGTTTATAAACATACACGGTCAGGTTTCCATAGACCGCATAGAAGGCGTTGTCGCCTGTGGTTACGATATTGGGCGGGCTGACGATCAGGTTGGAATCAGGCAGGGTGATAGCCTGGGCTTCGATATCCAGCAGCCGGACGGCCTCCGCGGCAGCTGCGTAATTGTGATAGCTGAGGTAGTAGCCGTCCTGGATCTTGTAGAGCCGGGAGGGATTTTCCAGATCGTGCAGGGCTGGGAAGGCCTGATCATAGGCCACGCTGTTAGCCGCAATCTGAAAAATTCCCAGGCGCTCGTTGTTGGGGATATAGCTAAAGTCGGTGCAGATGGCCAGGAACCGGTTGTCTCCCAACAGGTTCACATACCGGAATGTATGCATCGGGGTGTAGCTGCCGCTGTCCTGATAACCGCCGTAAAAAAGAGGATAAAGCGAGGCGTAGCCATTGGCGTTGATCCGCATCAGCAAAGTGCTGCACAAATGAGTCCAATCCAGGGAATAACTCTGGGTCACCAAAAAGGTGTCGTTGCCGAAATCGCCGCTGATCGGGAAGGTCGGCCAGTAATCGTTACTGGGAATCTGGGTCCGCGTAAGGGTTTGGTAATTGAGCAGATAACTGACAGATTCCGGCCAGTTGACGCTTGCAGAAATGATCGCGAATTCCTCGTCCAGCCGGCTGAAAGTGATGAATCCCGAGGCGTTGGGAAAAGTCCAATCGAAAGAGCAGGCTGCAGTTTGCAGGTTGAGCAAATAGACCGAGCCCTGACTGGAGAGTATCATCAATTGCGGAGTGAGGAAGCAGAAAGTGCGCCGGAAGAGGGGATCGTTCTCGAAACTGAGCGAAGGATTGTTGGTGACGATGGTAGAGACTTGCAGATCCTCGTCGATCACGGTCATGAAGAGATGCAGGTCGTTTTTCTGCAGGAAATAGACCTTGCCGGAAAAGGCCTGGCACAGCACCAAAGTGGGAAGGCCGCCGTCCTGTTGAAGATCCACGGGATGTTGATATGAGTAGATCACTTCCTGTAGCGAAACTTCGCAGCTGGTTGTCATGTAGTAACTTTCGATGGAGAAACCGTTGTCGGAGGCAAAGAGCCTGTACCAGCGCAGATTTCCGCTGGAAGGATGCAGCGCCGGAACCTGATAGCCGCTGTAGGCAGTCATGCTGCCGGCGTAATGCAACCACCGGCCGGGAATGGCCGGCAGGAACGCAAGAATGGACAGTAGCAAAACAATAAAAACAAACCGCTTATTCATGTTCCTCTCCTGGTCTCAGATGCAAGAAAGCGGCAATATCTAAACTCCGCCTTCTTAAAAAGTGAGTTTCCGGTCCCGGCAGATCCTGTCAAGAATAAAAAAAATAAAGAGCAGGAGATTGATCCTGCTCTTAACAATTCGAATGGAAAGGGGACTTAATCGGGACTGCTTTCCCGGGTCAGTTTATCTGCCTTGTCGATCAGATTCAGGAATTCTTTGCGATAACCGCCGGGATCCGCGCCCATGTTTTCGGAGGCCAGGCCGCGCACGAGTTCCCAGGTCAGGGCGCCTTTGTATTCGCTGTTTTGCAAGAGCATGGCATAACCGGCGGCTGCGGCGGAAAAGAGGAAGGTTTGGGAGACGTCGGCCAGGCCCAGCGTTTTGTGGTAAACCGGCGTTTCCAGCGGGATGCTCGTATCGCCGTCCGGCTTTTTGTAGCGCAGTTTGACGGTCATGACCTCGGGAGAGTTATTCGCCGCGTCGGTTATTTTCACATCCTGATACTTGAGGGGATCGACGCCGGGAATTTCTTCCTTGGATTCGGCCGGAATGATCTCGTAGAGCGCGGTTACGGAGTGTCCGGCACCCAATTCCCCAGCGTCCTTGGTGTCGTCTTTGAAGTCTTCATCGCGCAGCAGCCTGTTTTCGTAACCGATCAGGCGATAGGCCTTGACGTGCGCCGGATTGAACTCCACCCGCAGTTTCACGTCCTTGGCGATGGTGAAGAGCGTGGCGCCCATTTCATTCACCAGCACCTTGCGGGCCTCGGCGATGTCGTCGATGTAGGCGTAGTTGCCGTTGCCCTTGTCGGCCAGCAGTTCGAGCCGGTTGTCCTTGTAATTGCCCATGCCAAAGCCCAATACTGTGAGAAAGACGCCCTTGTTCCGGTTTTCCTCGATCAGTTTGGTCATTTCCGCGTCCGAAGAGACGCCGATGTTGAAATCGCCGTCGGTGCAGAGGATAATGCGGTTGTTGCCGCCGGGGATGAGGTTGGCGACAGCTGTCTTGTAAGCCAACTGGATGCCCGCGCCGCCAGCGGTGGTGCCGCCTGCCTGCAGTTCATTGATGGCAGCGGAGATCTTTGTCTTTTCCTCACCAGAGGTGGAAGGCAGTACCATACCGGCCGCTCCGGCGTAGACAACGATGGCGATCCTGTCCTGGGGCCGCAGGTTTTCCAGCAGCAGGTTCATGGATTGCTGGACCAGTGGCAGTTTGTTCGAATAATCCATGGAGCCGGAGACATCAAGCAAAAAGACCAGATTGCTGGCCGGAGCCTGGCTCATATCGATCTGGCGGCCCTGGATGCCGATGTGGATCAGATTGCGTTTCTGGTTCCAGGGGCAGACGCCCATCTCGGTGTAGACTGAGAAAGGATGCTCACCCCTGGGCTGGGGATAGAAGTAATCGAAGTAGTTGACAATCTCTTCCGTCCGTACCATGTTGGGAGCCGGCAACTGGCCCTGGTTCAGCATGCGGCGGACATTGCTGTAGGTGGCTGTATCCACGTCGATGGAAAAGGTGGAAAGCGGATCCGTGAGCGGGCTGTGGAAAATGTTCGGCGTGATGGCGCTGTAATCCTCAGTGTTCCAGTCCGGCGGGTAGAATGACGTCACACCGGGTTGGAACTGCACCATGGGGCTATACGCGCTCATGCCGTCCACGGTATAATTCACCGCGTTGGCCCTGCCGCCGCGGATGTGGAGTTGGGGAACAACCGGCTGCAAAACATCCCGTTTGAGCCGGATATCCAGTTTTTTGGCTTTGCCACTTTTGATGGATACGTCTTGTTTCACCCAAGTCTCATATCCCTGCAGGGAAGCCTCGATGTTATACTTGCCAGGTACAAGGTTGCGGATAAGGTAACTGCCATCAAGATCCGAACTGACTGAAGTGACGTAATCACTGCCCTGAAAGCAATCGATCTTGACGCTGCCCAGTTTTTGTCCGCCCGATTCCCGCGCCACACCGTAAAGGGTGCCGGTTTTGTCGCTGGCAGATATTTCCTGTCCGTTAGTCTGGCTTTTCTGGCTTTCTTCTGATTGCGTTCCAACAGTGGGAGTATGAAGTATAATCACTTCACTGTCTTTCAGCAAAACCTGCATGAGGGTGGTGGTTTGGTTGGCCTTGATTACCACATCCTTGACCACGACTGGAGTGTAGCCGATTAGCGAGTACTTTACCGAATACGTTCCAGGCGGGATATTGCGAATGGCTACGGTGCCCCTGGCATCGGTCTGTCCGCCAGTGACGCGCAGTGAATCTTTCATCACGGCCATATTTACAAATTGCAGGGCCTTGCCCTTGTTATCGCGGACCTTGACGCTCAAGCGTCCGGTCGTGGCGGCAGAAATCAGCGCCAAGGCGAAGACCAGTAGTATCAGCATCATTTTCTTGCTCATCGCAGCTCCCAAATCAAGTTTAACACAAACTTATTACTCTCCATTTGGCGTGTTCCTGTCAAGTTTTTCCGGACATATAAAAAGGGAGGATCGAAATCCTCCCTTGTTGCATATAATCCAGAGACTTCGTTCCGGGCCTAGAACAGCGTGTAGCTGAGCCCGAGACCGAGGCTTTCTTTCCATTGCGCTTCGGGGGCTTTCTCTTTGTCGTAGATCATGTCGAACGTGAGATTCACGCCCAGTAGTTTCCATAGTTTGAAAGTGAGAAGGTTTTCCCACTTGTAGTCCAACGCTTTCCAGTCTTCATTGGGAAGCTCGTCGGATTTGGAATTGAACAGAGCCTGATAGGCGGTCAGTTTGGAATTGTAACTGGCATTGAGGGCGGAAAAAACATGCTTGAAATTCGCCACGCCTTCCACGCCGCCATCGACCGGAACATCGTCCAGACGGCGATCGACGTTTTCACGCACAGCGCCGCCCAAACGGACGTC
The DNA here is from genome assembly GCA_029565595.1 of Candidatus Cloacimonadota bacterium. Taxonomy (GTDB): domain Bacteria; phylum Cloacimonadota; class Cloacimonadia; order Cloacimonadales; family Cloacimonadaceae; genus Syntrophosphaera. The sequence goes on along the minus strand of JAKQNV010000162.1, from coordinate 1,939 downwards.
CAACTTGGTTTTTTCCAGGTCCAGGATGGTCTTCATGATACCAGCGCTTTCCGTGAACAGCAGCGGATTGACCAAAAAAGTCTCCTGTCCAGCTTGTTCGTCCAGGAACTGGGAATCCAGCCTGCCGGCCACATATGGATCGACAAAGGACTGCAGAGTGAATTGCAGCAAGGATTCCAGGGCGATCTTGTCCGTGGATTTTTCCGGCGCTTCCCAGTATTTGTTCCCATTGCCGTCGGTTTTCTGCAGATGGGTCTGCCCAAAAGCGAGGTTGAGGCTGGTCTTGTTTTTCAGCCATTCTTTGAGCTGTTTCTGCGCGGTGGAATTGGAGGCGGCGACCCAGGTGATGTTGCTCAGTTCGGAGCCGGTCCAGTTGTCGCTGTAAGAGCTTTGCGTGAGGTTGACCATGACGTCGGAATCGAGTTGCCAGCCTTCGGCGGCCAGCAGGGACATCGCGAAAAGCATGGCTGCCACAATGATCAGTCTGATGTTTTTCATATTATCTCCTTCAGACCCAGATGCCCGCTTCGGTGAAAGCGCGTTTTATCTTTTCCAGCAGATCCGATTGCACCGCTCCCAGCTCCGCGTTGTTGACGTGCGCGGTGATGCCGAATTTGATCTCGGCGGCATTGGCATCCGCAATGGCCAGGCCGGCGGCGGGGCTTTTCAGGATGCGGGAATCGGCGTTCATGAGGCCCAGCAGGATGTCGCGCGCTCGATTCAGATCGGTGGTTCCGGGAACCGAGACATTCAACTCAAGGCGCCGCGTGGGCAGAGCGGAAAAGTTGGTGATCGGCCCGCCGGTGATGGCTGTGTTAGGAACGATGATCTTACGGTTGTCGCTGGTGACGATGGTGGTGTGGAAGATCCCGATGTCGCTCACCGTACCGGTTTGTCCGGCGGCGATGACCGTTTCGCCCAGTTTGAAGGGCTTGAAGAGGATCAGCATCACTCCGGCGGCGAAATTGGACAGCGAGCCTTGCAGGGCCAGGCCGACAGCGAGTCCGGCAGCGCCGAAGATCGCCACGAGAGAAGTGGTCTGGAAGCCCAGTTTGCCGATGGCGGCGATGATCACGAAGATCAGTAGCACGGCATAAATGATGTTGCCCAGGAAGGAAACGATCGTCGTATCCATGCTCTTTTTGGACATCATCTTGCGCAGGAGGTTGGTGATCCACTTGGCGATCCATTTTCCGATCACAAAGATCAGAATCGCGACTATCAGGTTGATCCCGTTTACCTGCACGAATTTCAGCACGCGGTCCCAAAAGTCCGGCTTGGCGAGTTCGCCGACCTTGGCCGGATCGATGGGAAGGTTTGCTTGCGCTTGCAGAAGGAAGTTCATGTTTTTACTCCTTTCAACGGCTTGCGCCGCTTTTATAGCTTGGATTTATGGATGTTTCGGACATCCCGCAGGCTTGTCCCTTGCCCGGGATCCAGAGTGGCCGGCGGGAGATCAGAACATTCATCACAGCTCCGAATAGAGCGGGAATTTATCGGTAAGGGCGCGGACTTCGGCCTTCATCGCGGTCAGGTATTCCTCTTCCTCGTGATGGTCGCGCACGCGTTTAATGAAGTCGGCGATGGTTTCCATTTCGGAGGCTCCCATGCCGCGGGTCGTGACGGACGGTGTTCCGAGCCGGACGCCGCTGGCCACGAAGGGGCTGCGGGTGTCGAAGGGCACGGTGTTCTTGTTGGCCGTGATGCCAGCCAGGTCGAGGGACTCCTCCATTTTCTTGCCGCTGGGTCCGCCCTCTTCCTCAGTACCCATGTTCACCAGCATCAGATGCGTGTCCGTACCGCCGGAAACGAGCCGGAAGCCTTTGTTGTTAAGAGCTTTCGCAAGGGCCTGGGCGTTGGCGAGAACCTGTTGCTGATAGATCTTGAATTCAGGCTGCAAAGCCTCGTGGAAAGCGGCTGCCTTGCCGGCGATGGCGTG
>JAKQNV010000155.1 GCA_029565595.1 Candidatus Cloacimonadota bacterium | reverse complement strand
CGGCATTGCCGTAGTATAGCCGAATCAGATTGTGGGTGGGGTTTGTAGTCGGGGTGGCAAAGCCTGTTGTGAAATCATTATAGCTATCGTTGTTTATGTCGCCGATACAATTGATTGAGGATGCATAAGAAAAGCTTGCTTCTCCACCTGAGACTATATGCTCTTGAAAAGTACCTCCCCAAATGATTGATAATCTGTTTTGTTGAGGTGAGGGATATATGATTCCAATATCATCAAAGCCATCTCCATTCACATCGCCCAAAGAATATATCCGGCTAAACGTAGGCATCTCTAGCGTTAATTCTAGCACATGATCGGGATTATCCAGATTGGTGGTTCCTCCATAGAAAAACAGCAGTTTCTCATAACTCTCATTCCAAGAAATGTGATCTTCCACGGATACACAGAGATCATCAAAGCCATCACCACTGATATCACCGACTTTGTATATCCCCCAAATCTTTCTGCCCACGCTACTGGCATAAGTGCCTTCTATTGTTACGCTTGCAGGCGTTGCTGAATTGAAAACGGCTCCTCCATAATAGACATAGATCTTACCTCTTGATGGATTGACAGTACCCGGATAAACATAGCCGTATGCAGGAGAGCATATTGCCAGATCATCGTATCCATCATGATTAAAATCCAAGGAAACCATCGAGTAGCCGTAGAAAGAACCATGATGCTCTCCCTGAAAGGCAGCAATGACGGACATGTCATTGACGGCGTGGATGAGGCTCAGGGACATGAGCAGCAGGATCAGGAGAGTTGCACATCGTAACTTTCTCATCGCTCCTCCATCGATTTGCTGGAAGAACAGCATGACAGAAATGCACGCCATATTGTCAGATAAGAACAAGGCAAGGTCACACATCCCTGTTGTGGTTTATGAACAAAGTATGCGCGGAATACAAAAAATCTTTCAAACATTTAATTCCTTTAATTAAGTAGTTCCCAATAAATACCGCTTTATCTGCAGGTAAATTCTTTGTAGGCTACAATCGTAGATCCATAAAATACTAGATTCAATCCAATTCCCACATACTTGACTATATTCTTGCATTATTCTTGTCAAGATCTTTTTTCTGTCTCATCCTTGCTCATACGTATTTGTCAGCAACCAGGCAAGTGCATTCCTGGCACTGGATCAATGATCACATCGAAAGCAAGGAGCAAGCATGACCGAGTCACTGCTGAATCGAATCAAAGCGCAGTTAGTCAGACACGAAGGTCTGAGGTTGAAGCCGTACCGCTGTACTGCAGGCAAGCTGACGATTGGTATCGGACGCAATCTGGATGATCGGGGTATCTCACAGAAAGAAGCCTATGCCATGCTGGAGCGAGATATCCTGGACTTCGAGCAGTAACTGCTTGATGAGATTCCTGATGTTTACAATGGGCTTGATGAGGTACGCCAATCGGTGCTGCTCAATATGTGCTTCAACTTGGGTATCAAGGGACTCTTGGGCTTCAAGAACACCCTCGATTTTATCGGTGCCGGAGACTGGGAGCGGACCGCCAGATTCATCTGGCTTTTTTGGGGATTTTTCCAGTAACGGGTATCCTGCCCGGGGAATGTCAATTTGCGCCCTTCCCACCGGATAAGCCGGCGGTCCGACCAGATAAATCTGGTGTTCCAGGCGAGGGCACGGGGTAGGAAGATCAAAAATCTGAGGGATCTGTGTCTCTGTGTTTACGGCGCTTCAGGCGAGCGCCGCTACGGGTTATACCTTTTCCCCTTTATAAAATTCGTGTAATTCGTGGACAGCATTATAAAAGAGGCCGCAGAAAAACACGGAAAAGACGCGGGTCAGCACAGAAAAAGAAAAAGATCCGCCGCACACAGATCGCACAGATTTCACAGATTTTTGATCTTCCCACCTCAGAAATTCGTGTAATTCGTGGACTATAAAACTGGACATTTCCCCATTTTTTGCTTGACAACTTTCATAAGGGATTCAGATTGCACACTATACATTCATTTTATTGGGAAAATTCAGATTCCCAGACAAATAAACAAGGAAAGGAGTCGACCATGAGAGCTCCCCTCGAATTGTATTCCGATGTTTCCAAGCAGGTCATTCCAGCCCTGGAGCAGGAGGACGATCCCAGCAAGTATTTCAGCTCGCTGGTCAAGATCAACCTGGACACGCTCGAAACCTACTACAAAATGGTGAAAGCCCACACCGAAAACAGTTTTAAGATCGCCACCTGGGTCGGTGTCGCGGGCTTCGTGTTGATCGTCGTCGGAGTGGCCCTGGCCTACCTCGGCAAGGCCAATGTCACGGTCGGCCTGTTGACCGGCGTTTCCGGCGTGGTGGCCGAAATCATCGCGGGCATCCAATTCTGGCTTTACAGCAAGACCGTCCAGCAGATCTCCGATTACCGCGACAGCCTGCTCCACATCCAAAACATGCTCATCTCCTCAAAATTCGTGAACATGCTGGATGAAGAGGCCAACAAAGCCTCCGTCATCGCCAAAATCGTGGACAACCTGAACACCCTCACCCTGCACCAGGTGGACAACAGACCCAGCGAGGAAAATCCGGGGACCTGAGGTAATAAAGGGAAAGTGGGAAAAAGGGCTTGGGCGGTGGCGTTTATCGCCATATCAAAGGTATAAAAAAACCGCCGTCCGGAGACGGCGGTGGGTTTGAAATCTAGCTGTTTCTATCTGATTAGTAGGAACGGCGTTGAAATCTGTTGCGGTTGAACTGCGCCTTTTTGTTTTTGCGGCATTCGGGGCAGCGCTGGGGCTCGTTAACCAAGCCTTTTTCTTTGTAGAATTCCTGTTCGCCTTCGGTGAACACAAATTCCTGATTGCAGTCTTTGCATACCAAGGTTTTGTCTGGCATGGGTATCTCCTTTGTATTTGGGACATGGACATTCGGGTTTGAGGTATTCCCAATAACAAAGGAATCGGCTCATGGAATGTTAAATCCCTGTTTAATTTTCAAATTTCCCGGAGGCGTTTACTTGTCAACTCTTTTTTTCAAAAACTGGTCTTATCCACGAAATTGAAGCCATCGATGAGCATGGTAGGCGCGCTCATGGCGGCTGAAGACAGCTGCGTGGGACCGAGGGCGAGGATCCGCCGCGTGGCCAGATGGGGAATTTCGTTGAAGCGGAGATTGTTGACCGCGTGTTTGACATTGCCGTTTTCAAAGTAGAGGACACCGTCGCGGGTCATGCCTGTGAGTTCGCCGGCCTTGGCGTCGACGGTCCGGATATACCAGAAACGGTTGATGATCAGGCCGCGGGGAACCATTTGCATCATCTCTTCTTCAGTGGCCTCGCCGCCTGGAATATAGACGTTGAAGATCCCCAGGGGCTCAGTGTTGACCTTTTTGGCCCAATAGCGGTTGACGGGCATATTCTTCAGGACGCCGTTTTCCACCCAGGCAATTTCCTGGGAAGCGATCCCCTCGTGGTTGAAGGGCGAGGCGATCAGTTCGGGACGCTGGAGCGTGGATTTCCAGGTGAATTTTTCTCCAAAGAAGGGTTGGCCGAGTTGGCCGGTGAAGGGAGTGAAACCTTCGTCGCTCTGGCGGCGGTTCATCATCCAGCCCATGAACCAAAGCAGTTCCTCGAGCGCGCCCGGACGCAGGATCACAGCGATCTTGCAGGGATCGAAATCCTTCATTTCCCGCAGCGCCTCGGCCTGGGAAAGCAACTGGGCAAAATCCCGGTCCAAGCTGAAGCCGCCGAAATCTTTGGCGGAATAGGAGACCTTGGTTTCCACGCTGTCTTTCTTGATGGTCATGGAATGGCCGAATTCGGTGGCGGCATCGGAGCCGGAGAAACCGTTTTTTGTGGCCATGAACCGTTCCGACCAGTGTTTTTCCGTCATACCGGAGACGGTGGCGCCGTAGGCTTTGGCTTTGGCGATGGCGCTCTGGACGATCTCCACCATTTTGGCCGGATCGAGGTTTTGGGTGGCGGGATCGGCGTTGTTGGCCTGGGGCAGCGTCTGCGCGCCCACGCTGGGCATGAATTCCGGGTCGGGCTTATTGAGTTTTGCCATGTCCTCCGCCGTTTTGATGAGGAAATCCAGCGAGGCCGGATCGGACTGGTTGACGCCGCAGCCGCCGGTCTTGTCGCCAAACGCGACCTCCAGATCGATATCCGTGGTGGCGCCGGCGATGTGTTGGGTGACGGCGTTTTGCGCAAAGCGGGTCTCATGGTTGTCGGAGATTCTCACCTGCAGGGTGTAATCGTCGGCGGAGCAGTGTTTTTGGACGTATTGGGCGATCTTTTCGAAAAGCGGATTCATTGGGAACCTCCCACGCGGATGTTGCGGAACCTGGCTGTGGCGGCGCCGTGGGTCATTCTGCCCGATTGCGAAGGCTGGCCCTTGCCGCAGTTGATCACGCCGAAGGGACGCCACCAACGCTCGTCGCAAATGGCGTCGCAGGCGTTCCAGAATTCCGGGTTGCAGGATTTGTAGATGACTTTTTTCAGCGGGCGGGCTAGCTTGCCGTTCTTGATCTCCCAGAAGAAATCGCCGCCGAACTGGAAATTGAGGCGGTGCTGGTCGATGGAAAAGGAGCCCTGGCCCTGGATGTAAACGCCGTCCTCAGTATCCGCGATCAGTTCCGAAGGCGTCAGTTCCTTCGTTCCGGGCAAAAGATAGAGGTTGGGAATGCGGTTGATCGGCTGGTCAAAGTAGTAGGTGGCGCGATTGCAGCCGCGGGAGGCCTCAAGCCCGATCTCCATGGCGGTGTCGCGCGTGGAGCCGTATTCGTTGAGGATGCCGTCCTTGACGATATACCATTTCTGGCCGGGAACGCCGTCGTCGTCGAAGCCCAGCGTGGCCAGGCCCTCGTCGAGGGTGTTGTCGCCGACGAAATTGATGATGGGAGCGCCGTATTGGTAGGTTTTGAGTTTTTCCGGCGTGGCGAAGGAAATGCCGGCGTAATCGGCTTCCCAGCCCAAAACACGGTCCAGTTCGGTGGGATGGCCCACGCTTTCGTGCATGGTCAGTCCGAGGTGGTTGGGGTCGAGAATGAGGGTACGCCGCTGTTCCGGGCCCAAAGCATCCGCCTTGACTTTGATCAGGGCTTCTTCGGCGACCTGTTTCGCCTTTTCGGTCAGGTTCAGGCTTTGGATCCATTCCCAGCCGGTGGCGCAGCCGCCTTCGTTGAAGCTGCGGCTCTGGCTGTCGCCTTCGTGCACGGCGATGGCATTGATCATTGGCATGATCCACTGTGTGTTCAGTTCCAAACGGCTGCCGAGGGTCGAGGCAAAGAGCTTTTCGTCCTTGTGCATCACGAGGTAAAACACTGCCTGGCGGATGCCGTCGTAGGCCAGCATCACACGATTGACCTCGAGCATCAGTTCGACCTTTTCCGCCAGAGGCAGGGAAATGGAATCGATCCTGACAGGCGTTTCGTATTTGGCGATATAGCCACGCTCCGGCGCCAGGCGCAGTTTTTTGTCCTTGTTCACGGATGCGGACAGGGCCGCGATCTCGGAGGCCCTCTTCACCGTGGCCTGGACGGCGTCGTCGGAAAAGACGTTGGAATGCGCGAACCCCCAGGCACCGTCCTTGAAGACGCGCACCCCGTAGCCGTAAAGCACGCTGTTGCTGGTGTTCTTCAGGCTGAGGTTATGCAGGTAGATCACCTGGTCGGTGGTTTTCTGAACGCGGATGTCGGCATATTCGGCGCCGAGTTTGGCAGCCGCGTCCATGGCTAGGTCGAGGTATTTCATAAATCCTCCCCGGGATTACTTATCGTTAAAAGTTCCGTAAAACAGTCTGGAAGGGGATTTGTCCCTTTGAATCCCGATATGGAGGAGGCAGCGATTAGTCAAGCCTCTTTTTTTTGTTGACAGCCGCCTGTAATGCGCGATCCTGCAAATGGGTCGCCCGTTTTGCCGTAAGACTTGGGACGCCCCGACTGGAGTTGCCATGCATTGCGCCTTTTGCCGGATCCCGCCGGATAAGCACCTTGTGGAAAACGAGCATTTTTTCGCCATCCGGGATATCCATCCCGTCACCCGCGGACACTGTCTGGTCGTGGCCAAACGCCACGTGAAGGATTTTTTCGAACTTGATCCGGACGAAATGCAGGCCTTTCACGCCATCTGCGTCGAACTGCGCGATATCCTGGACCGCGAATACCGTCCCGCGGCCTACAACCTGGGCATGAATTGCGGTTCGGAAGCAGGCCAGAGCGTCTTTCACTTCCATCTGCACTTCATCCCGCGCTTTGCGGGGGAACGCAGGCCGCTGCAGGGTTTGCGGGAGTACATCAAGGAAATACTGTGATCAGGGAGCGATCATGAAAAAATACATTTTCTGCCTTTTGGCCGCATTCGCGGTGGCCCTGCTCTTCGCCGAAGATCCCGAGCCCCGCTTTGAAAAGGGCTGCGCGGTCATCCGCATCAAAGACGAATACAAGGCACAAATCCGCCTGGGCGGCAACAGCACCGGCATCGGCGAAGTGGACGACCTCTTGCGCAGACTGGATATCCGGAGCGTCCAACGCCGGTTCAAGACCAGCCCGAAAGTGAAGTCCGACGTGGATCTTTCCCCCATCCTGGAACTGCGTTTTGCTCCCGAGACTGAACCACGGGGGATCTGCAACGCCCTGGCCCGCCTGCGCTGCGTCAGCTACGCCGAACCCATCGGTATCGACGAGCCCTTCGACACGCCCAGCGACTATTTCTTCCCCTATATGTGCTACTTCGATTCACTCTACGCGGCGCAGGCCTGGTCCATCCACAAAGGCCAGAACGGCGCCAGCGAGGTCGTGCTGGCCATCGTGGACACCGGCGTCAACTGGAAGCATCCGGATCTGGCTCCGAACATCTGGAACAACCTGGGCGAGGATGCCAACGCCAACGGATATACTATCTACTTCGACGGCAGCGCCTGGGTTTACGACGCCGGCGACCTGAACGGTATCGACGACGACGGCAACGGAAAAGCCGACGACCTGATCGGCTGGGATCTGATGTATGACATCAATGGCACCGAATATTTCGATCCCTGGGTCAGCAGCGGCCACGGGACCAACGTTTCCGGGATCGCCAACGCCCGCACCGACAACTCCATCGGCGTCTGCAGCATTCCCTGGAACGTGAAAACGATGGCCATCCGCTGCACCCCGCCCGGCGAAAGCGGCATCTACAGGGGCTATGACGGGATCATCTACGCCGCGGAGAACGGCGCGGACGTGATCAATTGCTCCTGGGGCGGGATCTACGTTTCCCAGGCCAACCAGGACGCGCTTTACTACGCCTGGTCGCTGGGCGCGATCGTGGTCGCGGCTTCGGGCAACTACAACAACCAGATCCCGATCTACCCCACCGCCTATGAAAGGGTCGTGTCGGTCGGCACGGTACGCAACAACGGCACGCAGACCGTCTGTACCTACGGTCCCTTCGTGGATGTCTGCGCGCCGATGGATTCCGTCTACACCGTCACCGGCGGTTCCGGTTACAGCTACGTGGGCATCGCCACATCTTACGCCAGCCCCATCGGCACCGGGCTTTGCGCGTTGATCAAATCCTACCATCCGGAGTGGACGAACCAGCAGGTGATAACACAACTGATGGCCGCCTGCGACGATCTCAATCCCTACAACTCAGGCAAGATCAACCTTTTGGGTTACGGACGCCTGAACGCCTGGCAGGCTCTGGCCGACACCTTGATCCTCCCCACGCCGGGATTGAAACTGGCGGTCCAGTATTTCCGGAATCCATCCGAGACGGACGGCAACCTCGCCGTCGAGCCCGGAGAGCAGTTTTCCCTGAATTTCCGCCTGCGCAATTACGCCTGCGTGAGCGCCACCGAAAACCTAACTTTGACTCTCACCACCAGCGATCCGGACGTGACGGTCCTCAACGGATCTTATACCAGCTCGATCGGCGCCGATTCCGGACTGGAGGTCACGGACGCATTTCTGGTGCAGGTTTCCCCCACCGCCACGGCGCAGTACGTGACCTTCTATATCAATTGCAGCGCCGACCTGCCCATCCTCAACGGCGCTTCGCTGCGTTACGACGTGCTGGTCAACGGCCCCGGGATCTACATCTGGGAAGGCTTTCCGAACGTCATCACCACCAGCGGAACCTGGCTGAACACCACGCTCTCCGCTTTGGGCTACAGCTGCGCGCTGGGCAATAACTACAACATCAACGGCAACCGCTTCGCGCCATCCCTGCTGGGTTTCGACGCCGTGTTCCTTTCCTTCGGCGCGGTGGGTTCCTACTATTATTGCTATGCCTTCGAGGATCTGCAGATGTTCGACGCCATCCGCAGCTATCTGGAAGCGGGCGGAAAACTCTATCTGGAAGGAGGCGACGCCCTGGGCTACGACCTGCCCAACTATTTCCCGGAAGTGGAGCCCGGCCTCGACGGCGACGACATCCTCTGGCCGCTGTTGGGGCTGGAATCAGCCTCTGACGGGGGAGCGAACACCATTTCGCTGCTTTCCGGCGAACACGGCTGGCACACGTTGGGACTGGCTTTCACGGCTTCCACGCAGACTTCAACCTATTGCCAGAGCCAGGATCTTTACACACCCAGCGCCAACGGTATCGCAGCCTTCGAGGAAGACAACTACGGCGCTGTGGCGGTCCAGGGCATGGGAAGTCACGGCCAGCGGACCTTTGTGATGTCCTATACCATCAAATGCCTTACGGACGCGGCTTTTCCCAGCACTAAGGCCGAACTGCTCAACCGCATCCTGGCCTTCTTCTTTTCGCCGGAACTAACGCTGCCGGAGATCAGCGGCCTGGAGATCGCGAAAGCCGGTGCTGACTCCATCCGCTTGAGCTGGGAGTACCCTTTCCCTGTGGACCATTTTTCTGTCCTGGGCGGCGACACGCCTGCTGGCGTTGCCTCCGAAGACATGCAGGTTCAGGAAACCGAAGCAGTCTTGCCCACACAGCCGTACCGGTTCTACCAAGTCAAGGCCTGCAAGGCTTTTGGCATGTGAAGTTTGCCAGCCCTAAGAACTGACTGTATTCAGCGTTTGGCGGCCCTGAAGCCCGGCGGCCAGACATCGCGCTAACCTCGACCCGAGTTCCCGCCTGTTCGGCGGGAACTGGGCGCGAAGCTGGATGGAACTTGACAAATAGCGATTGACAGAAACCAACCCGGTTTGAGCATGCCCCATCTTTCAAATCCAAATCAAGGAGTTGCCGTGAAAACGTTTTACTTTATCATCTCAGCCCTGCTTATCTACGCCGCTCTGAATGCAGCGGAACCAGAACAGGAGATCCTCTTCCCCGACCATCATCTCTGTCTCGAAGCTTCCGGGAAAGTTGTCCTGAAAGCCGACAAGGCGGTGTTTTCCTTCGAAACAAGGGGCGAAGGCGCTTCCTTACGGGCCGCTGTCACCAAGGCCAAGTCCAATGTGGAGGAGTTGGTCACCAACCTTACGGATTTGGGAATCGACCGCAATTGCTTTTCCACCGGCAGTTTTAGCTCGGGAAAGAACCAGAAGTCCTACTTCCTCACGGACAAGAAAGACTACGTCGCCGTCCTTGTTACCACGGTTACTATGCGTGATCTGACCAAACTCGATGAAGCGGTACTGATCCTCACGGATAAAATGGCGGACAACCTCAGCGGGATAAAATACTCTTTGGACGATCCGTCCGCGGCGAGACAGGAAGCAAGGGAGATCGCACTAAACCGGATCGTGAAACAGCGGGATACCATCAGCCGCATCATGAACATCCAGATCACAGACGTCCAGTTGATCGATGAAGCCCCCTTTGAGGCTCTGCCCTGGAATAACGGGATAACTTACTACGGGGAAAAATATCCTGGTGCCTTTAACACAGTTGTCCAGACCGGTATCCGCGATGAAACGATTTCCGATCCGGAAGCCCCGGAAAACTCCGGCGGATTTTACTCTCCCGACATTACGGTGGAAACCCAGGTGCGGGTCATTTACAGGATAGGCCTGGCACCGGGCAATTAAGACCGGGAAAGAAACCGGGTCCTATGACCATCTTGCCGCCTTGCCATTTCTAGATCACCCGGTCCAGAACCAGAAGCTGGTCGGCGAGGAAATCGGGATAGCGGCCTTCCAATATGGCTTGCCGGGCCATTTGCATCAATTCCTGGTAGAAATAGAGGCTGTGGATGGTGGTCAACCGCATGCCTAAAATCTCGTTCATCGAGATGAGATGGCGGATGTAGGCGCGCGAGAAATGGAGGCAGGTGTAGCAATTGCAGTGAGGGTCGATGGGTCTGAAATCGTCCTTGTAGCGGGCCGCCTTGATGATCATCTTGCCGTAGCGGGTGAAGATGCTGCCTTTGCGGGCGTTGCGGGTCGGCATCACGCAATCGAACATGTCCACACCGTTGGCGATGTTGTTCAATAGGTCGGTCGGGGTGCCCACTCCCATCAGGTAGCGGGGTTTGTTTGCCGGCAGGACGTCGTTGAGGAAGGCCGTAACGCGGAACATATCCGCTTTTTCCTCGCCCACGGCCAGCCCGCCGATGGAGTAGCCGGCGAAATCCATGTCCATCAGTTCCCGAGCCGATCTTTCCCGCAGATCCTCATGGATCCCGCCCTGGACGATGCCGAAGAGGGCCTGGTGCTGGGAATTGGTGAAGGCCGCCTTGCCGCGCTCGGCCCATTTGAGCGTGGTTTTGAGCGATTTTTCCACGTATTCGCGGGTTGCGGGATAGGGCGGGCATTCGTCGAAACTCATGATGATGTCCGCGCCCAAGGCCTCCTGGATGGCGATCACGCTCTCCGGCGAAAAAAAATGCGGGCTGCCGTCGATGTGGGACTGGAATCTCACCCCTTCCTTGGTGATCTTGCGCAGGGCCGCCAGGCTCATCACCTGGAAGCCGCCGCTGTCCGTGAGGATCGGCCGGTTCCAGGAAATGAACTTGTGCAGCCCTCCGGCCGCGCGGATCAGTTCGTGTCCCGGCCGCAGATAGAGGTGGTAGGTGTTGCCAAGAATGATCTGCGCGTGGCTTTCCTCCAATTCATGGGGGCTCATGGCCTTCACCGTCCCGAGGGTGCCCACGGGCATGAACACGGGCGTCAGGATCTTGCCGTGGTCGGTTTTTATCGTTGCGGCGCGGGCGTTGCCGCTGGTTCTCTCCAACTTGAAACTGAACAAATGACCTACCTGTTCATAAACCTAAGAATCTCGCTGGTAATATCCGAGTAGAACGCCAATACCATCAGCGCCAGCAGGATGAAGAAGCCTATCGACTGCAATATCGATCGTATCTGTTGAGGAATGGGCCGCCGGAAAATGCCCTCGATGATTGAAAATAGGATCAGTCCGCCGTCGAGGACGGGAATTGGCAGCAGGTTCATGATCATTAACATCAAACTGATGCTGCCAAAGAAAAGCAGCAGGTTGCCGGCTCCTTTGCGCGCGATCTGCTGGCTCATGGTGGCGATCATGACCGGCCCGCCCACTGATTTTTTCAGTTCGGCAGGTTTCTTGGCCAGTTTCCAGAGCATCTGGTAATTCAGCCGGATGAAGTTGACAGTGTTGAAAGCCCCGAGCCGTGCGGCCTCCCAAGGTTTAAAGATCCGCTTGTATTTCAAAGGCTGGTCCTGCATGATGCCTATGGCGCGCTGCGTTCCAGTGGCCAGGTTGCTTTCCAGGCGCAGGTTTTTGGTGAAAGTAGTGTTGCCGCGGGCAATGGTCAGCTCCACTGAATCGCGCTGCGAATTTGTGATGATTTCGCGCATGGCATACCAATCCCGCACGGCGGTCGAATCCACGGCGACGATCCTGTCCCCTTCCAGCAGTTTGGCATGGTAGGCTGGGGTTTTGGGGATCACTTCGCCAATTATGGTGCCGACTTGCGGCAGCAGGCTCAGCGCCAGGGAATCGGCATCTGAAGCGGCAATGTGGAGATTGACCATTTGGCCGGCGCGGTTCAGGTTTATCGTTCCTCCGTGCTGGGTGAGCAAGGCTTCCAGAAAATCGGTGAAACCCTTTACCGGCTTGCCGTTGAAACTGACCAAACTGTCGCCCGGAGCGAAGACTGAAGCCCATTTTCCCTCGGCGGAATGCACAACCGGGCGTTGGTCTTCCATTCTGACGGGCAGCAGGAAAGACACCACGAAGAGCAGCAATCCCAAGAGCAGGTTGGCAAAGGGCCCGCTGAGACCGATCAGGACCTTTTTCCACCAAGGCTTGGAACGAAACGACAGGCCGTCCGCGGAGTCAGGTTCATCAGGATTCTCGCCTTTCATTTTTACATAGCCGCCCAATGGTATCCAGCCGATCCGCCAGAGAACGCCGTTTTTTTTCCATTCCCTGATGGGCTGGCCAAACCCGATGGAGAATTTCTCCACGCCTACGCCGCATCTGCGCGCCATCCAGAAATGGCCCAGTTCATGGACAAAAATCATCAGGCCGAAGGCGAGAATCGTGTAGATGAGAGTCATTTCACCCTTTCACGATTTTCCCTGCCAAAGTAATGGCAATGTAACTTGCCACGTCCGTGGCATAGGATCCCGTTCCGAAACCGGCGTCGTAGCCCAGTTCGATAGCCAGTTCGTGCGAGATGCGTGGACCGCCGCAAATGAAAAGCATCTTGTCGCGCAGCTGTTCGGCCTCCGCAAGCTCGATGAGTTTAGTGAGGTTTTTAATGTGGATGTTCTTCTGGGTCACCACTTGGGAAACGAGGATCACGTCGGCCTTTTCGGCACGCGCCCTTTGCAGCAGATCCTCGCAGGGAACCTGCGCTCCCAGGTTGATGGCATTGAAATACTGGTAGCGCTCCAGCCCGTAGCGATGATTGTAGCCTTTCATGTTCATGATGGCATCGATGCCGACGGTGTGGGCGTCGCTTTCGATGCAGGCGCCGACGACCGTAATCTCGTGACCGATGTTTTCCCTGATGTATTCATCCGTGGCTTCCATTCCCATGACAGGCGTTTCTACCACTTTGACCTTGATCCTGGATGCGTCCACTGCCGCGGATGTGACCACATAAGCTATGAAATGGGTGTAGCCTTCACGCAGGTCGCGCATACCGCAGATCTCGATGTCGTCGAAGCCGATCTGTTTGAGCAGGAGCCGCGCGGCCTCTTTGCCAAAGGCGTCCGCTGGTACAGGCAGGCTGAAGGAGATTTGCATCTTGCCGTCACCGGAGGTATCGCCGTAGGGGCGGATGATGTCTTTCTTGGTCATAGGCCGAGCTCCTGTTTCATCTTGTCAAGGAAGGGATTGAAGTAGTCCGCGCCCTTGCGGAAAACCCCGTCCAGACCCTTGCCGCCGTTTTCAGGGCGTTTGATGTCGGCAAATTCGCCGCGCGCCATGGCGGTGAAGAGACCTTCCTCCGCTACACGCTCCAGAAATTCCACGGCCTCGCGCAGAACGGAATTGGCCCGTGTGTTCACGAAACTGTCCGGAGCCAGGCTGAGGCTGGCATCCAGGTCTTTGACCGCTTTGAAGATGTACTGTGCGTTCTCGATCGCCAGGGAGCGGTCCGCCAGATGCGGGGTGTGGATGGCTTCGGTCATCATGCCCAGCAGTTGCACGCCCTGGTGGGTGAGTTGGCCGGTGAAATTGAACATCGCGTCCATCAGGTGGGTCTTGAAGATGTTGCCGCTGGCAAATTTCGTGGGAGGCATGTATTTTACCGGCGAATCCGGGAACAGTTCCCGGGTCAGAAGCGCGTGGGCGAGCTCGTAAGAAAAACTGCTTTCCAACTCGGGATCTATCTCGTAGGCGTGGCCCAGCCCCATCTTTTCGGGTTTGACACCGCTGAGCAGGGCGAATTGCTCGTTCAGCAACTGGGAGGCGGTGACGGTGTAAGCCTTTTCTACCGCGTCCGAAGTGGTGAGGTAGTTATCCTCGCCGGTCTGGATCTCGATGCCGGCGCAAGCGTTGATCATGCGGCTGAAATACTGGTCCAGCAAGGTCCGTTTGGGATTGATGTCACGGAAAAGGATGCCGTACATGGCGTCGTTGAGCATCAGATCCAGGCGCTCCATCGCTCCCATGGCCGCGATCTCCGGCATGCAGAGGCCCGAGGCGTAGTTCGTGAGGCTGATGTAGCGTTGCTGGTCCTCTGAAACCTCGTCCAGGGCGGCGCGCATGATGCGGAAGTTTTCCTGCGTGGCATAGGTGCCGCCGAAACCGACGGTCGTGGCGCCATAGGGAACGTAATCCAGGAGCGATTGCGCGGTGGAGCGGATCACGGCAATAATATCCGCGCCTTCCGCGGCGGCGGCTTTGGCCTGGACCACGTCCTCGTAGATGTTGCCGGTGGCCACTATCACGTAGATGGCCGGAACCCGCCGGGGCCCGAAGCGCTGGAACAGCTGTTCACGGGTTTCGCGCTGGGTGCGGATATGCTTCAGCATTTTCGCTGACAGCCCGTCCAAAACTTCAAAGATCTCCTGTGGCGGGACGGACGGCAAATTTGTCAAATCGAGGTCCCCGCGCCCCACGGCCTCCGCGACCGACTGCGCGGTCAGGTTTCCGGAGAGCATGGCCTTGGCGACCGGGATGGCGGTGCCATTGGCCAAGGCCTGTTTTGCGTGCAGATGGTCAACCACCACATTGGGCAGCGGCTTTCCGTCCTTGAGGGCGCCGTCGATCCCCAGGAAGCGAAGGACGGTGCGCTCTATGGTCAGAGAAGAATACTCGTCGAAGAGCCAGTTGAAGGATCCGGCAATTTTGGCTGCCGCACTGCGGGCGCGCTGTTTCAATCCGGGATCAATTTCCAGCTTGAGCATCAAACCTCCAAAGCATTATTCTTTCAATGCTTGCACCTTTTTCTGGGAGAGGTGTTTACGTCAAGGAAAAAGCCTCGGGATCCCTTCATTCCGGCAAAAGCGAGCGCAATTTACCATCTATGGCTTGACTGACCGAATATTTGACTTGTTGGAAAGAGTTATCCCGATTATCTTATATAAATAAAGCACATAGAGAACTGATATGAATTACAACATCATCATCGCACTGATCCTGGTCCTGCTTAGCGCCGGGCTGGCAGGCAAGGCCACAAAGACCGACAATCCTGTCAAAACCGTTGATTCCGTGGACCTCAGCCGCTATTTGGGCGTCTGGTATCAGCAGGCCTTTTTCCCGGCCAGATTCCAAAAAGCCGATTGCGGAAAAGTGGTCACAGCAGAGTATTCCCTGGATAAGAAAGGCAAGATCAACGTTACGAATACCTGCTACTCCGATCCCGAGGGCAAAGTCATCAGGAAACAGGCCAAAGCCAAAGCCTGGACCGTCGATCCCAGCAATTCAAAACTAAAAGTAATGTTTTTCTGGCCCTTCAAGGGCGATTACTGGATCGTCAAACTCGACCAGAAAAACTATAGCTACACCGTCGTCAGCGATCCTCACCGGGAATATCTCTGGATCCTGAGCCGCAGCAAGATCATGGATAAAAAGACCTTCGACGAGATAGTAAACTTCCTGGGCACGAACGGCTGGGACCTGAGCAGGTTAGTTGTGACCGCTCCAATAAATTGAACATTTCTTACAGTGCCGCTGATTGTCGGCGCATCGAGTAAGATGACCTGTCCGAACGGTATGGAAAAGGATCCCAAACCCCCTTCTGAAAAGGACAACTTTAATAAAACCGGTTGCTTGATCATTGCCATCGTCGTGATGATCGTTATCCTGGTGGTTCTCAAACTTGCCAATATCTTGATCTAACCACGTTTCGGGAACTAGCCGCAATATATCAGCTCATCACTGAGATTAGTCAGATCATAAAGAAGATGTTATTTACAGCAAGAAATTTCCTCCTGCCTGAGCAATAGTATCTTCAAATCCCTGATCCGAGATTCTACTTGTTATCCACTTAATGCGCTGAAAGGCCGAACCTCATAATCGAAGCAGGATAGATAAAAGTAAGATAAAACAAAAAGGCGCGGGCTGTGCGACCCGCGCCTTTATCTTTGGTCAGAGTTATGGGCTTTTATTCGATGACTATTTCTTTTTGCGGTGAGGCTTCTTTCTTCGGGATGAGCAGCCTGAGGACTCCGTCTTCCATCTTGGCGCTGATCTTGCTCAGGTCGCTGTTATCGGGAAGCAGCAGGTTTCTGCGGTAGCTTCCGCTGTAGCGTTCGCAGCGGTAGATAGTGCCTTTCTTTTCCTCTTTGGTTTCGGTGCACTTGGCTTCCACCAGGAGCTGGTTGTCGTGCACGGAGA
Organism: Candidatus Cloacimonadota bacterium; assembly: GCA_029565595.1. GTDB lineage: Bacteria > Cloacimonadota > Cloacimonadia > Cloacimonadales > Cloacimonadaceae > Syntrophosphaera. Next base: position 13,329 of record JAKQNV010000155.1, on the reverse strand, counting down.
TCTTTACATCGTCCTTGCGGAATCCGGGCAGGTTGGCCAGGATCTCGTATTCCTTGTCGTGCTCGATGATGTCCATGGCCATGGAACGGAAATTGTCGTCCCCGGCTTCCTCTTCGAAGGTACGGTTGAAGAAATCGTCAAAGATGCTCAGCATCGTGCCCATAGGTCTCATTTGTCCTTTGTAGTAAGGTACGATCTTCATTTTTATTACCTCCAACAATGAATTTCTACCTATATGATAAGCGGATAGGTGAGAAAGGCAAGGAAAAAATTAGCAGTCCCACCAAGGAACTGCTAATTGTTTGATTGGGTGGACAGCCGATAAGGTTATCTTATTTTAATATTATCATCTTACGCGTTTCGACGTAAGAGCCGCTGCGCATCCGGTAATGGTAGATCCCGCTGCCGCAAGGCGTCCCGTGGTTGTCTTTTCCGTCCCAGACAAGCATCAGACTGTTTTTCCCGGCCAATCCGCCATAAAGGTCACGCACCAGGCGGCCTTTGATGTCGAAGATCTGCACCGAAAGTTCCGCGGTAGGATCCTTGACGCTCAGGGCGATCGTGGTGGAGGGATTGAACGGATTGGGGTAATTCTGGCCCAGTTTATTCTCCACAACCGGAGCGGTCACATCATCATCCGCGACCGACAGCGTGGTGAAACGCCGGATCTGGGAGAAGTTGCTGCACCCGGCAACATTGGAGGAACAAACCCGCCAGTAATACTGCGTGAAGGGTTGCAGGCCGTCCACCTGGCAGGAATTGTCAGCCAGATTCGCGAAAAAGAAATCCAGGTTCACGAACCAGGGATCCTGGGCTAGCTGCAAGTTGTAATGATCCGCCAGCGGGACATCCGACCACTGGAAATCGATACTGAGGGGCAATCCGACAGCCATCTGCGGAGGATAGACAAGGTCTGGCGCCACAGGGAGTTCCGTGATTTCTCCAGTCGTAAAATTCATGGTCTGGCAGAAGGGCCCCACGCCGATCTCGGAGATGCTGCACACACGCCAGTAATAAGTGCTGAACGGGGTTAAATTGGTCAGTTGGTAGTAGTTGTGGGGATAATCGATCTCATTGACCAGATAGGTGCTGAAATTCTCGTCAGACGAGACTTGGAATTGGTAGCCGGTGACGCCGGGCACCGCCGTCCAGGTCAGCAGCGGATTGGTGGGAATGTTGGAGGCTCCATTGGCGGGATAAGTGCCCACGGGAACCGCCATCTCGCTGATGATGCTGAAGGCGTAGTAATTGCTGTCCGTCTGGCTGTTGGAATTCTGGGTGACCTTGATGTGCATCTGGGTGGAATTCATCACCGGAACGTTGGTCCAGAAAAAACTGCCGTTATTCGGGGCGTTGCTGCCCAAAACGTTCCAGGTTGAGCCGCCGTCGGTGCTGTAGGACACCGTAACCGTACCGGTAAGGTTTTTGGCCTTCCAGGTAATGGTCTTGTTGCTGCCCGAAAACCAGGTTTCGCCGCCGTGGGGATAGGTGAGCTGGATATCGGAAACCTTGACCTTGAATGTGATCGTTTCCCCGGCGCTGCCTACGTCAAAAAGGTTCAGGCCACCGGAGGAGTTGTTGCTCATAAAGCCGTTGGGCGAGGTTGCCTCGCTGAGTTCGGTGCGCCCTTCCTGGGCGGAAAATTCAGCCATGGCGATCACGCCGTTGGTGGTGGTGTTCGTCCCGTAAGGCCGGTAGATGTAGAGTTCGTCCGGCGGGCCCTGGGCGTTGCCGTCCTCGTTCGTGTTGAGCCGATAGACGAGCAGCCCGTTGCCGGGGACGTTGTGGTCGTAATTTTCCGATGGCCGGCGGTATTCGAGAAGGTAATACTCGTTGGCACGCCAGGAGGGAACGCGGTAAATGTTATTTGTGGAGGAACTTGCCACCGGCGAGAGGGTGTAGGTCCCGGATGCGGTGATGTCCGTTACGGTGCTCACCCACTGGCCGTATTTATGTTTCATCCACACGCTCATGTGCTGCGGAGGGTTCTGGTCGGCGCACATGATATCCCAACTGCCAATGGGGTCGATGGTCGTGTCGTTGTAACGGTAGAGATCGGGAGAGCCGAGGCTGTGGAACATTTCGTGGGAAAGCACTCCCGCTCCGGAGCCCAGGGTCGAAGATTCGATCTGGAAATTGAAATCCCAGACCCGCTTGCCGTGGATCATGGCGTTCACCGTGTACAGCACCCAGCGATGCGGCCAAAGCAGTTCGGCCCAGCCTTCCGGCGAACCTTTGATGATAAAGCAGGTGTTGTCCACATAGCCATCATTGTCGCCATCGATGACCAGATCGGTTGGTACGCTTGATGCGACGGCATTCACGGCACGCAGCAGGAGGTTGTGTTCACGCTCCGTGCGCTGGCTGTCGCCGTTGTAGCCCTTGGGATTCGAGGCGCTATAGGCGCAATAGTAATTGCGGGCGTAAATATCGGTGTAAGAGACGATCGACGTTCCGTTGGGAGGCAGGTAGAAGGAGGAATCCACCGTCAGCTGGTTGTAGGAAGCCTCGCTGAAATAGCGCTTCATGGAATTGCCGGCGGCGTTATTGAAGATCTCGTCGTAAACCGTGATCGGAGTGGTGAACTCGTCATCGTCGGCAAACTTGATGAAAATGACGAGGTTGTTGAACATCCCGGTGTGGGGCGATTTGGCGTCGCCGTAATCGCGGAGATTGGAGCGGCTGTATTTTTCCGCCACCAGGCGCTGGGAAAGGTTGGCTCCCGGCACCAGGCCGCGCTGCGCGGGATTGTCCCGGCCCACCACGAGATCCGTCGGAGCGACCTTTTCGCCCTCGCTGCGGGCGTAAACATAGACGCCGGCATCGTTTTTCACGATCGTGTAGTTGTCCGCGTCATGCAGCCAGTTGTGAAACTCGTCGCCACTGGCGAAAATATCGACCTGGCTCCCATCCGGCTGGGTGATCCGCACCGGAGTGAATTTTAACGGGGCCGCGGCCAGAGCTCCGGTCAGAACCAGAATGGCCAGCAACAGCAAGCATTTTAAGTTACGCATAAAACCTCTGTCATCTATCTATATAATCGTTTACCCAGTTTGGGGATGTGCATTTTACTCCCGATTTTTCATGGGAAGCATTCAGGCAAGCAAAATCCGCTCCAGATTGGATATTATTTTTTGCCGGCAAAGATCCGCAGTCCGGGTAGCCTGTCCAGAGCATTTAGTATCAGGACTATAACATTTTTCATCTTCTTTATGCAGAACAGGAAGTCTTTGTTCAAACAGGTTGAAATCACTGCCACCGCCCTCTCTCCCAGGCAATACAGTTCCCTTTAACTTCGCGTACACTTCCTGAACAACCCACGGGAAGTGTTCGGGATGTGTACTGGTTGCATACTGTCCCGGCCCAAGTGAGCTGCCAACCTGAGAGACCGGGAAGCACAGGTAATTTTGTATTGACGGATTTTACCTTGCGCGGCAAATTGGAATTTAAGTGGTTTTCGGCACGTTGGGAGCGGAAGCCTTTCAGCGCGCCGCTTGAGCCGGAAAACACGTTGGTGAAAAAGGAGTCAAAACATGCTGCAAGGCTCATTTGTGGCTTTGGTTACACCCTTCAAAAACGGAGGGATCGACTACTCCGCCCTGGAGAATTTGATCGAATTCCAATTGCAGAACGGGACAGACGGCTTTGTCCTGCTGGGAACCACCGGCGAGAGCGCCGGGATCGCGACCGACGAGCGCGACGCGCTGCTGCGTTTTGCCATCCAACGGATCAACCGCCGCGTGCCGGTCGTGGTGGGCACGGGCACCAACAACCTGACCCACACGATTTCCATGACCAGGCATGCCCGGGAATTGGGGGCCGATTACGCCCTCGTGCTGGTGCCTTATTACATCAAACCCACGCAGCAGGGCATGTTCGAGTTTTTCAAAGAGGTCGAGGCCAAAACGGACATTCCGATCATCATGTACAACATTCTGGGCCGCACCGGAGTCAATATGACCGCCGCGACCACCGTCCGCATCGCCAAAGCCTGTCCCCGCGTCGTGGGGATCAAAGAGGCTTCGAACATGGTCGTCCAGGCCTCGGAAATCGTGCGTGACGCCCCTCCCGGCTTCGTCTGCATGAGCGGCGAGGACGGCATCAACATGCCCCTCATGGCTTGCGGCTTCAAAGGAACGATCTCCGTCACGGCGAACATTTTGCCCAAACTGATGCACGAACACATCCAAAGCTGCCTGGCAGGGGATTTTGCCACCGCTTTGCGCCAGCATCAACAACTGCTGAAGATCAACCAGGCCTTGTTCATCGAAACCAGCCCCATCCCGGTCAAAGAAGCTTTGCACATGATGGGCAGGCTGGATCTGGAATTCCGCCTGCCGATGTGTCCGCTGCAGGACACCAACCGCGAGATCCTGCGCGGAGTTCTCAAGGAATACAATTTAGTTTAAATAGAGGAGCCCGAACATGAAAAAGCAGGCTGTGCGACACGGCTTTGCGCTGAAAGAAACGCGCGAGATCAGTGAGATCAAGGCGACCGCCAACCTTTACGAACATGTGGCAAGCGGCGCCAAATTGCTCCACCTGGCTTGCGAGGACAACAACAAGGTCTTTTGCGTGACCTTCAAGACCGTGCCGGAAAACAACACCGGCTGCCCCCACATCCTCGAACACTCGGTCCTCAACGGATCGAAGAACTTTCCCGGCAAATCCACTTTCCAGGAACTGATCAAGGGTTCGCTGCACACTTTCATCAATGCCATGACTTCGTCCGATAACACGATGTATCCCGTGGCCAGCACCAACCAACAGGATTTTCTCAACCTGACCAGGGTCTATCTGGACGCGGTGTTTTTTCCCAAGATCCACACCGAACCGAACATCCTGCACCAGGAAGGCTGGCATTACGAATTGCCCGACGCCGAGGCTGACTTGAAAGTGCGCGGAGTCGTCTACAACGAGATGAAGGGCGCTTTTTCCAATCCGGATGCCATCATCTCCCGCCAATGCCAGCACGCCCAATTTCCCGACACCCCCTACGGTTTTGAATCCGGCGGCGATCCCGACGCAATCCCCGAACTCAGCTATAAGGATTTCATCGCTTTCTACAATAAATACTACCACCCCTCCAACGCCTATATTTTCCTCTACGGCGACGCCGATGCTGACAAAGTCATGGAACTGGTCAACGCCGACTACCTTTCCCATTTCAAGAACGGCGGCGGCGAAGTGGAAATCCCGCTGCAAAAAGGCTTCACCAAAGTGAAGAAAATGGAAGTTGAATACCCGGTTGAGGAAGGCAAGGACACTACCGGGCTCTACCATCTTAGCTTTTGTTACACCTACGGTCGCAATCCCGACCTCAAGACAGCCAGTGCTTTGGGTGTTCTGATGGAACTTCTGCTGCTCAGCACGGCTTCGCCCCTGAAAAAGGCGATCCTGGAATCCGGCCTGGCCAAGGATACCAGCGCCTCAATCGAAACCGAGATCCTGCAGCCGACGCTCGTCATCACCTGCAAACACGTGAAAAAAGAAGACCTCGCGGGTTTGGAAAAACTGGTGCACGGCGAACTCAAACGCCTCGTTGGCGACGGCTTCGATCCCAAACTGGTGGAAGCGGTCATCAACCGCAAGGAGTTTTTCCTGCGCGAAGGACAGATGTGGGGCCTGCCCAAAGGGCTCTTCCACGCCTGGACCACCTATCCGCACTGGATCCACGGCGGGAATCCCCTCGACGCTCTGGGTTTTGAAGACATTCTCAAAGAATTGCGCCGCGGCCTGACGGAAAAGTATTTCGAAGGCTGGCTGGACAAGGCGATGGTGAAAAACAAGCATGCCAGCATCATCACTTTCGTGCCAGTGCCCGGTTTGGTGGGTCAAAAGGACGCGGAATTACGCGACCGCCTGGCCGCCGAAAAAAAGAAAATGACCAAAAAGCAGGTGGAAAAACTGGTCGCCTTCAACCAGGACTTCACCAGCTGGCAAAACGAAGAGGTCAGCGCGGAAGACCTGGCCAAAATACCCATGCTCAGCATCCAGGATATCGAACGCAAGGCCGCTTCCTATCCTTTGGAAATTGAAAAATACAACGCCGTGACGGTGCTCCGGCATCCCCTGGGCACGAACGGGATCGTTTACCTGAAGGGATATTTCGACCTCTCCCACGCCGAAGAGGAAGATCTGCCCTGGCTGGCCCTCTACGCCTACCTGACAGGCATGGTGGACAGCCGGAATTACGGCTGGGCCGATCTGGCCAACGAGATCGACATCCATACCGGCGGGGTGCATCTGCAATTCGCTTTGAAAAACGGATATCAGGATCCCGACCTCATCCTCCCGAAATACATCATCAGCGGAAAAGCTGTATCCGCCAAAGTGGACAAACTGGCGGAACTCGCTTCTGAACTGGCTTTCAAACCGCTGTTCACCGACGAAGCCCGGTTGAAACTGCTCATCCGGGAAGCCCGCGCGCGCATGGAGTCGCAAATACTCCGCCAAGGCTCAACCATTGCAGTAAACCGCATGTTTGCCCCGTTCAGCCAGATCCACAAATTCACCGATCTCACGCAGGGGCTGGCCTACTACCATTTCCTCGTGGACCTTGAACAGCGGCTGGACAAAGAGATCGCCACCATCAGCGCCGACCTGGGCTGGGTCCGCGACACCTTCTTCACCCAAAACAACATGATCCTCAGCCTTACAGCCGACGACGCGGACATCAATGCCGCGCTGCGGACTCTGCGTTCGACTCTGTTGGACGTGCCCAACGTGCCCTACGAGCCGATCGAGCAGCATTTCCACCCGACCGACCTCAACGAAGGAATACTGGCGCCCATGCAGATCCAGTTCTGCGCCAAGGGCGGCAACTTCTTCCGCAAGGGTTACTCCTACTCAGGTCATTTGCGGGTGCTCAACAACATCCTCTCCAACGACTTCCTGCACCGCGAGATACGCGAAAAAGGCGGCGCCTACGGCGTGTGGGCCAGTTTCTCATTGGCCGGGAACATGTACTTTTGCTCCTATAGGGATCCCAATTTGCGGGAAACGCTGGACGTTTACGACAGGGTGCCGGAGTATCTGCACAATATCGAATGCAGCCGCCGGGAAATGGAAAAATACATCATCGGCGAGATCTCCAGCCTCGATTATCCCAAAACGCCGGAAGCGATGGGCGCCCAGTCCGATGATGATTTCATCACCGGATTCACCCAGGAAGACCGCCAGCAGATCCGTGACGAGGTTCTTTCCACCAAAGTTGAAGACATCCGGCACTACGCGGAAATGATCGAAGACATCATGACCAAAAACCATTATTGCGTCTTCGGCAACGAAACCAAAGTCAAGGAAGCGGAAGATCTGTTCCACCGGCTGACACCGGTCTTCACCTGAATTAATGAAGCAAAGGGATAAAAAGAAAGGCCAGCCCAAGGCCGAACGGCTCAGCGCCATCAAATTGCCGGATCTGGATGTCCTGGACGAAACCCGCGAACAGGCCGCCTTCAAGGCCTTGCGCAGCGCCCACAAGCAGCATGACCTCTACAAAGAAGGCACCCAACTGGTGCGGGGCCGGATCGCGGAAATAAAAAGCAACTACAACTATGTCGTCGAAGTGGGCGGAGTGTATCACCGCGCCTCGCTTTCCGGACGCTTGAAACAATTCAGCTACTCCAGCCAGGCTTTGTCAGCCGTGGGCGATGTGGTGGAACTGGACATTTCCAATTTCCCGGATTACCGCATCGAAAACATCCTTCCCCGCAAGACCACCCTCTCCCGTTACGCCGGGGGTAGTTTCCAAAAAGAGATCATCCTGGCCGCCAACATCGAACAGGTGATCATCACCTCGTCCTGGAAAATGCCGCTGGTCAAATTCGGGCTCATCGACCGCTATCTCTGTATCACTGCCCTGGAAGGGCTGAAAGCGGTCATCGTGATCAACAAGGTGGATCTCTGCGAGGACGGCGAGGAGCGGGATGAACTCGCGGAACGAGTTGCCTATTATGAAGATGCTGGATATTCTGTCATCCTTTCCTCAGTTGTTTCCGGCGCAGGCATGTCTGCGCTGAAAGATACTTTGCAAAACAAAGATAGCGTCTTCTCCGGCCAGTCAGGAACGGGTAAAAGCTCGCTCATCAATTGGTTGGAACCGCATTTGAACCTTCCCACCGCGGAGGTCAGCGATTACAACGAAAAGGGCAAACACACCACCACGCAGTCTATCCTCATACCCTGGAGTTTTGGCGGCCACCTTCTGGACACGCCCGGTATCAAGACCGTGAATCTGCACCGCGATGCCAAACCCGAAATTTCCCGTATTTTCCCCGGCTTCGACCGCTGGGCCCCGAATTGCAAGTTCCGCGACTGCAGCCACACCCACGAAGCGAGTTGCGCGGTCCAGGAAGCGCTGGAAAAGGATATGCTGCCCGTGGAACGTTATGAATCCTACCTCAGGATCAGGGACTCCCTATAATGAAGAACTTCGCCATCTACATCAATCCAGGATTTGCCGACCAGACCGCGATCTTCACGCTGCTGGAACAACTGACCAGGGAATATTCGGTGAATTTTCTCGGTCTCGCCGAGCAGAAAGACTTCCTGCCTCCCGGCATCGCGCGTCACGATTTGGACGCCAGATCCGGCCGGAAGATCGACTGCGTCCTGGCTTTCGGCGGCGACGGCACTATCCTGCGCGCCAAAGATATCGCCCTGCGCACCGGAGCGCCGGTTTTGGGCATCAATCTCGGCTATCTGGGCTTCCTGTCCGAGACCACGCTAAAGGAACTGAAAGATTCGCTGCGCGACCTCATGAACGGAAAATACCGCCTGCTGCCGAGGATGCTGCTCAGTTGCCAGCTCCGGCGGAGAGGAAAGATCATCTTCCGCGGCCTGGCGCTAAACGACGCCGTGGTATTCAAAGCCGATACCCCGAGGTTGATACACGTCCGCATCTTCAATTGCGGCAGGTTCGTTTTCGACACCCGCTGCGACGGTGTGATCGCCAGCACGCCGACCGGATCCACGGCCTATTCCCTTTCCGTGGGCGGTCCTTTGCTTTCGCCGGAAATGCAGGCCATCGTGCTCAGTCCATTAAATCCTCATCTGTTGACGATCCGGCCGCTCGTCCTGCCCGCGAAAGACCGCATCATGCTGAAAGTGCATGGACTCACGGTGCCCGCCTCGCTGCAGCTGGACGGCGTGAACTGCAGCCCCATCGAGGAAAACGACGAAGTGCTGATCACCGCCGCCAAACAACAGGTGCAGTTTGTCAAACTTTCCAACCGCACCTTCTATCAGATCCTGAGGCGCAAGCTAAATCTCGGCAAGTAGATGCTGACCGAACTCTACATCCGCAACTATCTTTTCGTCCCGGAGCAGCGCATCGCTTTCTGCAAAGGGATGACCGTCATCAGCGGCGAAACGGGCGCAGGAAAATCCATCCTCGTGGGCGCCATCTCCCTCATCTTTGGCGACACCGCGCCGGGACTGGAACCTTTCGATCCGGCCAAGCCCATCTATCTGGAGGCCAGCTTCGACATCTCCGGAAACTCCGAACTGCAGGACTATCTGAAGGAACAGGGATACGAACCGGAAAGCGAACTCTGCCTGGCCCGGGAGATCGGCACATCCGGAAAATCCACCTATTTCCTCGGCGGACGCAAGGTCAGCGCTTCCCTGCTGAAAGATCTGAAGACACAAATGATCGATTTCCATCACCAGCGCGATCAGCAGAGATTGCTTTCCCCGGCCTACCAAATGACGCTTCTGGATCTTTACGCGCAAGACCGGGACCTTCTGGATTCTTTCGCCGCACTGTACCGCAAACTCAGGCTGGATCTCAAGGAACTGGAGCGTTTGCGCGCTGAGGATGAGAGCAATAGAAACCTGAAGGAACTTTACCAATACCAGTTCGAAGAGTTGGAAAGCGCCGCCCTGCGCGAGAATGAAGACCGCGAACTGCAGCAGGAATTCGAGTTGCTCAGCCACGCGCGGGAAATTAGCGAAACTGCCGGTTCAGTCGCCTACAGCCTTTACGACCGCGAGGAAAGCGTGCACAGCCAGATCCGCCAGGCCCTGGCCTCTGTGAAGCGCTACGCGGCGCTAAATCCCAAATTGGGATCCATCGAACAGCTTTTACAGGAATGCCTGGAACTCATCAGCGAAGCCGCTTCCAGCCTCAACGACCTCACACAGTCGGTTTCCGCCGACCCGGGACGCCTGGAAGCTATCCAGGAACGCCTGGACGCGATCAACGGCTTGCTGTACAAACACAAGGTGCAGACCATTGGCGAGTTGCTTGCGCTGTTCGCCCAAAGGAAAGCGCAGATCGAAGCCTTCGCCGATCTCGGAGTCCGGATCGCGCAGCTGGAACGCTCTGTGGGAGAGGATTACCTGCGTTTGCGCGGCCTGGGAGACAAACTCACCAAAGCCCGGCGCAAAGCGGCAGACCAACTTTCCCGGGAATTACAGGCGAATATTGGCCTGCTCTCCATACCAGAAGCTCAATTTAAAATAATCATTGACAAGATGGCGGAAGATAAAATCATAATTCCAGAATATCTTGATTTATGTTCAGAGAGCGGACAGGACCGTATTCAATTTTTCTTCAGCGCCAACAAAGGCAGCGATTTGAAACCGCTGTCCGCGGTGGCCTCGGGAGGAGAGCTTTCGCGGGTGTTGCTCGCGATCAAGAAGGTGCTTTCCGAGCGAATCGAGGAAAAACTGATCATACTGGACGAGATAGATGCCGGCATAGGTGGCAAGACCGCGGAATACGTGGCCCAATTCATTCACAGCCTGGCCAGCCGGCACCGGATCCTTTGTATCACGCATCTGGCGCAGATCGCCGCCATCGCGCACCGGCAGATTGCCTTGCGCAAAGAGGCCGGGAAGCGCAAGAACGTGATCAGCATGGTCCCGCTCGATCCCCAGCAGCGGCTGGAGGAACTGGCCCGGATGCTGTCCGGCGACGTTTCGCCTGTCTCGTTGCGACACGCGCAAGAATTAGTCTCAAAATACAATAAATGAGGTTAGCATGGCTAGAATATCAAGATCGAGAGTAAGAGGCATCGCGATTTTCGTGATCTTCCTCGCTCTCGCCTATGCGGGTCTGACGACCAAACCGCAAAAAGACATGTCGCTGGATCTCACCACAGCGTTTAAGGAACCCAACAACAATTTCCGTGACACCATGTCGCTCAACAAAGCCCGGATCAGGGTGCGCAGCGCGAATATCGCCAAAGCGCTCAAGGACATCGGCCCCATCGTCGAAGCTTACACTGTCGCCGGGGAAAGGCCGCATTTCCGGTCCAACGAGACGAATTACGGGGCCTACATCTTCAAGGTGCAGGAAAACAAGGTCGCGGAAGTGGTGCAGAGGCTTTCTGCGCTGGGGACGATCGAGGAGCAGAAGGAAATAGTCGACACCGCCCTCGTGAAAAAGAAACTCAGCACCGAAGAAGCCATCCTGGCCAGCAAATACAACGAACGCGCCTCCCTGGAAACCGTGAAGAGCAATTTCAGCGACAAATCCTCGATGCTGAACAGATTGAACGAAGAGATAAGGCAATTGGAAAAGACGGTGGATGTCCTCAAACAGTCCGACACCACGATGCTTTTCGTGCAGATGGTCCCGCCGGTGGCCAAGAACGTTTCCTTCATCCAGAGATTCGTCATCCAGTTTGTCAAAGCCCTGGTGGTGATCTTTGTAGCCTTGATCCTGGCCTACTACGGCACCAAACTGATGATCTACCTGCTTTCCCTGATGGGCGTGAAGGGCCTTCCTTCCATGGGTATGGGCGGCGGCTCCTCCTACGGCTACGGCAATTATGCCAACCGTTATTATTCCCGCTACGGCTACGGCGGCAGCAAACGCAAGGTCAAACGCATCTACAAAGGCAAGCCCAGCACTCCTTCCGAGAGCGGCGAAACCAAACAGGAGCAGGAAACCAAATAAACCTGCGGAGTTGAAATGAGCATCATCCAACCCTGGCATGTGTGGATCATCCTTGGAGTGATCTTCGTGATCATCGAGATCTTCGATCCCGCCTTTTTCTTCATCGCCCTGGGCATCGGCGCGATCATCACCGGCCTGCTCAGCCTGATACCTTTCTTTGACGGCAGCGTTCCCTTGCAGATCGTCGTCTTCGCTGTGCTGAGCTTCATCGCCTTCCTGTTCACACGGCGGGTCGGAAAAAAGGTGCTCCGCCATTCAGGCAGCCAGACCAATGTTTACGCACTCAAAGGTCAAACCGGCTATATCACCAAAGCCGTGCCGCGCGAAGGCAAAGGCTACGTGAAAGTCGGCAGCGAGGAATGGGTGGCCGTCACTCCGGATGCCTCGGCACTGGAAAAAGGCATCAAAGTCAAAGTCCTCGATATCGACGGCAACAAGCTGGTGGTGGAAAAAGCGGAATAACCCCGCTCTCCCAAATAAACCTTCGGCACCCTTGGCGACAGGGGTGCCGTTTTTTTATCTCCCCTGGGGCCTTTTCCCCAGCTGGTTTGCTTCCATCCCACTTCCAGCCGAGTGCCTGCCGGTTTGGCGCGAACTCGGTAAGAGGCGGGCAGGAAGTGTCCCAGTCAGGTTTTAGTGCGGAGATACCGGGAACCAAGGCGGCCAGCGGCTTACCGGGAAGATCTTTTCCTTGTCAGGGCTTTGCGAAAAAGGTCTTGACAGAAAAAGGCGTGATAAATTCATGGTTTTACTTCGACGCGAGGTGGAGCAGTTGGTAGCTCGTCGGGCTCATAACCCGAAGGTCGAAGGTTCGAGTCCTTCCCTCGCTACCATTTTTCATGCCGGTGCTTGTCGCCGGATTTTATTTGTAAACATGTGGCGGTGTAGCTCAGCTGGTTAGAGCGTCGGAATCATAATCCGCAGGTCCGGGGTTCGAATCCCTGCGCCGCTACCAGTCCTTTTGCGCCAGTAGCTCAGCTGGATAGAGCAGCAGCCTTCTAAGCTGCGGGTCGGGGGTTCGAGTCCCTTCTGGCGTGCCAGAAATTCCCGCAAAAAAGTATATGCCAGCCAGTTTTTGTGGTGGGTGTAGTTCAATGGCAGAGCACCGGATTGTGGTTCCGGGCGTTGTGGGTTCAACTCCCATCACCCACCCCACTCTTTCAAATATGTCTGCAAACGATAAATACAGGCTTGGTCTGGACATCGGAGCTTCCAGCGTCAAATATGGCTTTGGCAGCTGTCAACATGGTTTACAGCACTTCTCCAAAAAAGAACTCACCCACAAAACCCTGGACTGCCTGCGCGAGACCGTTGCCGCCATACTAGCGGAATGCGCTAGCGAGCCAGGCCGGGAAAACATCCTTGCCATCGGCATCGGCACGCCGGGAACCATCGACCTGGCCAGCGGCAAGATCGCCGGC
>JAKQNV010000121.1 GCA_029565595.1 Candidatus Cloacimonadota bacterium | reverse complement strand
ACTTAAGTTTTTTTTTGCCTCAATGCCGTATTCTTCCTCGATTTCCTCGAGCAGGGACTCATAGGTCAGTTCCTTGAGCATTGAGTTTTCCAGCATCTTGCGGAGTTTTTCGTTCTCCCGCTTGAGCAGCAGCAGCTCGGTTTCTTCTTCTTTGGTCATGATATACACTTTCCTTCCCATTCTCAGGTTTTTGCCATACTGCGCGATCCATTCGTGCACAGTGTTTCTTCCGCCAATGCCGTACAACTTCCGTGCTTCTTCGGCATTCAGCAGACCGTTTTCGACATCATCCACAACACGCATTTTAAACGCCATGCTGTAACGGTTTACCGGTTTTTTGTCATCCATTTTTCTGTCTCCTTCAAGTACAGGATGGTGTCAACTTTTTTAGGACGCGACATTGCCCTCACTATCAATACGGGATCAATACGGGATCATTACGGGTGAAATCCGTAATGATCCCGTATTGATCCCGTATTGATCGCAAGGGGGAAGAGGGTCTGAAGATAGTAATGGTTTGTAAGAGAAACAGTTAGCGATATTGGCTGTGTTCCCGGTGAAATATGGATAGGATCGGCCCCCCGGCTGAGGGAGGAAATTGCTTGACGAATCGGCAGTATCCTAAGATTATGATTTAACAAAGAAAAACGATAGGTGGATGCCCATGCGCCAGATCATCATCGCCGGCAATTGGAAGATGAACAAAAATGCCAGTGAGACGCAGGAATTCTGCGCCGAATTGGCACAATATCTGAAAACCCACAGTGTAAAAGACGTTTTGCCGCTGATCGCGCCAGTTTTTCCTTTTTTGGCGAAGGCTGCCGACCTTCTGGCCAAACTGCCGGCCGCCGTGGCCGCGCAGGACGTGAGCGCGTACGAATCCGGCGCTTATACCGGCGAAGTTTCCGCCACGCAACTGGGATCTATTGGCCTTAATTATTGCATTATCGGGCATTCCGAGCGCCGCCAATACCACCACGAAACTGACGCCCTGGTCCGTTCCAAACTGTTGCAACTGCGCGAGCAGGACATAATCCCGATCGTCTGCCTGGGCGAAACGCTGGAGCAGCGCGAAGCCGGAGAGACCGAAAAGGTCGTTGTCACGCAGTTGGAAGGCTGTTTCCGCGACATCGAATTGAAAAGCGGTTCCGAGATCGTCATCGCTTATGAGCCCGTCTGGGCCATCGGCACCGGCCGGACCGCGACTTCGCTGCAGGCGCAGGAAGTCCACGCCATCATCCGCAACTGGCTGAAACAACGCTACGGCGTGGAAATTTCCGGGATAATTTCCATCCTTTACGGCGGCAGCGTCAAGCCGGACAACATCGCCGGACTGCTGCGCCAGCCGGACATCGACGGCGGGCTGATCGGCGGCGCCTCGCTGAAAATCGCCGATTTTTGCCAGATGATCGACACCGCGGTGGACGTCGCCCGGGAAAAACGGCCCACTCCCTAGCCGGGTGAAGCCGATCCATACAGATTCGATAACGGAGCATAAATGATTGACATCAAATACATCCGCGCCAATCCAGAAGAGATCCGCGCGGCGATCAAAAACAAAAACGAAAAGGCCGATCTCGACGCCCTGCTGGAAACCGACGAGCTGCGGCGCAAACTGCAATTCGATTTTGACAACCTCAAAGCCCGTCAAAACCAGGTTTCGCAGACCATTGCCCAGTTGAAGAAAAGCGGCGGCGACGCTTCCGAACTGTTACGCGAAATGGGCAGCGCGGCGGAACAGATCAAGTCCGTAAACGCGCAATTGGGCGAGGCCAACGCGCATCTGGACAAACTGTTGCTCACCATTCCGAACATCCCCCACGCCAGCACTCCCATCGGCTCCGACGAAAGCTGCAACAAGGAAATCAAAGTCTGGGGCGCCAAGCCGGATTTCGCTTTCGAGCCCGTAGACCATCTCGCAATTGCCGAAAACAACAAACTGCTGGACCTGCCGCGCGGCGCCAAGATCAGCGGTTCCGGATTCCCGATCTACCACGGCCTCGGCGCCCGGCTCGAACGCGCTCTGATCAACTTCATGCTGGACAAACACATCCGTGAACACGGCTATACCGAACTGGCCGTCCCGGTGCTGGTGAACCGCGCCACGATGACCGGCACCGGACAATTGCCGAAATTGGAAGCGGACATGTACCGCGTCGAGGAAGACGACCTGTTTTTGATCCCCACGGCCGAGGTCCCGGTCACCAACATCTATGCCGGGGAAGTTTTGCAGCACGCGCAACTTCCACTGAAATATGTGGCTTACACAACTTGCTTCCGCCGCGAAGCCGGCTCTTACGGCAAGGACACCAAAGGTTTGCAGCGTCTGCATCAATTCAACAAAGTGGAGATGGTGCGCTTTGTGGAGCCTGCGAATTCCTACGCCGCGTTGGAGGAAATGCTGCTGGACGCCGAAAGCATCCTGCAGGATCTGGGGCTGCATTACCGCGTGGTGCAACTCTGCAGCGGCGACCTGAGTTTCGCTTCCGCCAAAACCTACGACATCGAAGTCTGGGCGCCCGGCTCGCAAAAATACCTGGAAGTGTCCTCTGTGAGCAATTTCGAGGACTTTCAGGCCCGGCGCGCCAACATCCGCTATCGCGACGCCGCGGGGAAGATCGCCTTTTTGCACACTTTGAACGGCTCCGGTCTGGCCACGCCGCGCCTGATGATCGCGCTGCTGGAGACATATCAGACAGCCGAAGGCGGCCTGCGCATCCCGGAAAAACTGGCCGGATACCTGGGCCAGAATGAACCGGAGGCCAAAACGCCCGTCAAACCAAACGACTGAGCGGGAAAGTGAAATTATGACCAAAGACATGGGAATCCTGGACATCTTTTACCTGCTGGCCAAACGCAGGAAGTTCGTGATCGTTTTTACCCTGATCTGCGCAATCGCCGCCGTAGTTTACGCGCTGGTGGTGGATAAATACTGGATCTCCAACGCGGTGATCGTGCCCGTGGCGGAAAGCAATGCCCTCAGCGGCCTGGACACCGGAGTGTTGGGCATGGTGGCCGGAGGCCTTTTGGGCGGGACGCAATCCGATCCCGCGGTGGAATTCGTGAGCATCATGCAAAGCCGCACCTTCCGGGAAAAGGTGATCGACAAATTCAACCTGATCCCCTATTTCAAGCTGGACAAGCATCCGCGCTCCGAAGCACTGGAACTGGCGGTCTTCGCCCTGGCGCACAAGGTTACCCGCATCAACACCGATCCGGAAAGCAAACTGATCACCGTCAGAGTCGAAACCAAGGACAAATTCCTTTCCAAAAACATCGCGCAATTTTATCTGGATGAACTGCAGCGCTACCTGAAAGTCAACCGGAGCAGCAAAAGCAAGTTGCAACGCGAGTTTCTGGAGGGGCAGGTCCATGACACCGCAGCCGAGATCGAGTCCCTTGGCGTGGCGGTGCGCGATTTCCAGAAGCGAAACCGCACCATCGGCATCGACGAACAGACCACCGCGCTGATCGACCTTTACAGCCTCAACATTTCCGAATATTACAAAGCCGACATCGAATACGAGGTCGCCAAAAAACAATACGGCGCGGATTCCCCGGTCCTGGATGAATTGGCGCGGCGCCGCAGCGTTTTGGCAGCCAAGATCAAAGAACTGGAAAACAGCGATTCGCAACTGGTCCCGGCCTATATGCCCCAGATCGGCCGCATCCCCGATCTGGCGCTGCAATTTGCCCAACTGAAGCTGAACCTGGAGATCAAGCAGAAAGTTTACGAATACCTGTATCCGCAATATGAGGTCGCCAAACTGGACGAACTGCGCGAAATGCCGCGCTTTGACATCCTGGACAGCCCTTCGCTGGCGGGTTTGCGCTCCAAACCCAAACGCGCGATCCTGGTGGCCGTGGTCACGTTCGCGGCTTTCCTTTTGGGCTGCCTGCTGGCCCTGGTCCTCGAAAACCTGCTCGTCACGCACCGCGACAAGGTTGACCGCATCCGGGAGCTTTTCAAACGGAAACAGCCAGACCGGCAATAGATCCGCTTCCCTTCAAGCCGCTCCAGCTGAAGCTGCTGCTGGGCATTCTGGCGCTGTATACTTTTATCGAGTTCTATCCCTTCAGCGTCAGCCTGTATTTCATTCCCCACTACCTGTTGTGCCTGCTGGGCCTGGTTGTCCTCCTTATTTATCCGGACGCGCGCATCGTGGGGGATTGGAATCTGAAACCGGTGCTGTTCCTGGTCGGTTGGCTGGCCTACAACCTGTTTTCCTACATCTGGGCCAAGGACAACCTCGAGGTGCTGCGCTATTCGCTGTGGATCGTGCGCTATCTGGTGCTGTTTTTGATCTACAGCAAACTCTTCACCTACTTCCGCTATCTGCGCTGGTTCCAGTGGTTTCTCTATGGGATTGTCCTGCTCTGGGTGGCCACCGCGGTCGTGGAAATGGTTACTTTCAAGCATCTCTCTGTGTCCAAGCACGTCGGAGAACTGACCTACATGCCGACAGGGCCTTTCTACGGCGAAAACCACCTGGCGGCCTATCTGATGCTCTTCAGCCCGTTTCTGATCTTCGTGCCGGTCATTTCCGGACACAAGGGCTGGGGGTATTTGAGCGCGTTTGTCACCTTGGTCATCGTGGTGATCATGACCATTCAGGGCGCGCGGATCGCGATGCTGGCCATGGGCGCCTTTCTGCTCTGGTTCTTCGTTTTCATCCTCAAGTGGAAACACAAGTTCGTCCTGTTGGCGGTGCTGGCCTTGCTGGGCGGCGGGATCTATGTCAAATTCAAAAAAGAGATCCAGTTCGTCTATACAGTCCTGCAATACCAGACCGAAACCCTGGGCACGGAGCGCAGTTCGATCTACATGAGTTCGATCCAGATCCGCAAACAACTGCTGAGAGAGTCGTTCAACCTGGCGGCAGGATCGTGGTTCATGGGCGTTGGCGGCGGCAATTTCGAGCCGCAGATGCGTTCCGAAGCGATCTACCGCACCGGCGGGATCCAAAATCCGCATAACTTTCTGATGGAGCTTTTCGGCAATTGGGGCATCTTGATCTTGGGCGCGTTCGTCGCGCTCAATTTGCATTGGCTGCTCGGGCTCTGGCGGCTGTTCCGGCGTTCGCAGGGGCCACAGCGCACGCGCTATCTGATGTATCTGGTTTCGCTGCTGCTCTTTCTGCCGGTGTCGATCCTGCCCAGTTCCATCCGCTGGCAGTATT
The DNA here is from genome assembly GCA_029565595.1 of Candidatus Cloacimonadota bacterium. GTDB lineage: Bacteria > Cloacimonadota > Cloacimonadia > Cloacimonadales > Cloacimonadaceae > Syntrophosphaera. The sequence goes on along the minus strand of JAKQNV010000121.1, from coordinate 9,106 downwards.
TCATCTGGATCTATTTCGCGGCGGTGAACGCCACGTTGCATACCAAACCGGAATCCGCCCCGGAGGTGGCCGCATGAAGGAATTTCAGAAACTCGTCGATATCATCGCCCAATTGCGCGATCCGGTCTCCGGCTGCCCCTGGGACGTGAAGCAAACCCCGGAAAGCCTGGTCCCGAACTTCATCGAGGAACTTTACGAAGCCGTGGAGGCCATCGAGGAAAAGGACAGCAACGCGCTGCTGGAGGAACTTGGCGACCTGCTGCTGCACATTGTTTTCCAGGCCCGCATCGCCGAAGAGGAGGGCCGTTTCGACATCGCGCAGGTGCTTGAACACATCGCGGAAAAACTGATCCGCCGCCATCCGCACGTTTTCGGCGACCAGGAACTGGCCGACGCAGACGCCGTCAAAATGAACTGGGAACGTCTCAAAAAAAAGGAAAAGACCGAGAGGATCAGCGTTTTGGAAGGCATCCCGCGCGCCTTGCCGGGCCTCATCTACGCTCAGCGCACCCAGGAAAAGGCGGCTTCGGTCGGTTTCGATTGGCCGAACGTCGAACCCGTCCTGGAAAAACTGGCCGAAGAGGAGGCTGAATTCAATGACGCCCTGGCCTCCGAAGATAATGCCATGATCCGCGAAGAGTTGGGAGACATGCTGTTCACGCTGGTCAACCTGGCCCGCAAACTGCATATCGACGCGGAAAGCGCCCTCAAGGAAACCACCCGCAAGTTCCACAAACGTTTCCACTACATCGAAGAGCATTACCGCCAAAACGGAGCAAACATCCATGAAGCAAGCCTCGAAGAACTCGACGCCCTCTGGGATCTCGCGAAAAAAGACCGATAACTTCAAATCACTGCGCATCTTTCTCGTGGTCGGCAGCCTGCTGATCTTCGTCTTTTTCGCCATTTATTCCCAATTCCTGATCCAAAACGCCAAACGAGAGCAGCAATACGTGCCGCGGATTTTCGCGCAGTACATCGCCTACACGGACGGCTATCTGCGCCAGGCAGAAAAATACGCCCAGATCCTCAGCGAACTCAGCTCCAAACACTTCGAATCGGCGCAGCAAATGGATTACGAGGCCGCGATCAGCTCCTACATCCTCTTTGAACTGATGCCCAAAAATCCCATTCCCATCATCATCACGGACACCAATTTCGAGCCCCAGTTCTGGAACCAGGTCGGCGTCTCGCCCGACACCAGTTTCACCAGCCTGTCGGCAGTTTCCCAACTCAAATTGAAATCTCAACTTGGCGCGATGAACCGCACGACCTTGACAGAGGATGGCCGCGTCATCAACTATGTCTATTACGCGCGGCCCACTTCGCTGCAGGAATTCATCAAGAAGATCGACTATTCGGTGGTGGTGACCGACCGCAACAAAACTCCGCTCTACTGGAGGAACATGGGGGTTTCCGAATCCAGCAGCTGGGACGAGGTCAGCGCTGCAGACCGCGCCAAACTCGGCCAGCACTTGCTGGATATGTACGAAGTCCCGCTGGGCCGGGATTCCGAGCAACTGGGCTACATCTATTTCACCGCGCCCAAATCCCTCTCCCGCATCAGCTACCTGCTGTTTCTGGAACTCGGCCTGGCCTTGCTGCTCATCTCTTTCAGCACCTACGGCCTGTTTTTGATCCACCGCACAGAAAAGGACACGCTCTGGATCGGCCTGGCCAAGGAAACCGCGCACCAGTTCGGGACGCCGATCACATCGCTGATGGGCTGGATCGACCTGTTGCGCGAATCCACCCCGGACAGCGAGGTGCGCCGGGATCTGAACAAGGTCATCGACTACATGACGACCGACTTGAACCAGTTGAAAGTCATCTCCTCGCGCTTCGGGAAAGTCGGCTCCAAAACCAGCCTCAAACCCACCGACCTGCATCAGATCCTGCAGGAAACCGTGGCTTATTTCCATGACCGGCTGCCCCATTTGGGCTCGCGCATGGAGATCTTCCTCATCTCCAAGATCGAAGGCGTGAAGGTGATGCTGGACACCGAACTCTTTAAATGGACCCTGGAAAACCTGATCAAAAACTGCATCGACGCCATGTCCGGCAAGGGCGGAAATATTCTTTTAACCGCCACCACGAACAACCGCTACGCCTATGTGCACGTGCGCGACGAAGGCAAAGGCATTCCGCATTCGCAATGGAAAAAGATCTTCGATCCCGGCGTGACCACCAAAACCCGCGGCTGGGGGCTCGGACTCAGCCTGGCCAAACGCATCATCGAAGAATACCACCACGGCCACATCCGCGTGCTGGAAAGCACTCTGAACGAAGGCACCACCTTCGAGATCCGGCTCGCCGTCGAACAAGTCAAACAGGAGCACAAATGATCGACCTGCTTTCTTCCGCACAAATGAAAAACCTGGACCGCCGTACGATCGACGAATTCGACCTGCCCGCGCGAGTCCTGATGGAAACCGCCGGCAAAGGCTGCGCCGACCTGATTTTGGAAAACTACTGCGACCGTCTCGACGGCGGAGTCTGCGTCCTTTGCGGCAGCGGCAACAACGGCGGCGACGGTGCCGTGATCGCGCGCTGGTTGCATCAATACGGCTATGACGTCGGCATCCTGCGCGTTGGCAAAGGCCGCCTCAGCCCGGAAACGCAGGCCAATCTGGAACTTTGCCGCAAACTCAACATTTCCGTGGAAAACGTGGCCGAAGACGACGATGGCCTCGACCTTGCCGCGGAATACATTTCCGGCTGCTCGCTGACCGTGGACGCGGTCTTTGGCATCGGCTTCAAAGGCCGGCCCGAACCCTGGCTGGACAAGTTTTTTCGGGTGGTGAACACCAATTCCGACTTCACTGTCGCCGTGGACATCCCATCCGGCCTGGATGCCGACACCGGCCAATTGGAAAATGCCATTTTCGCCAACGCCACACTCTGTATCGAAAGCCTCAAACTCGGCCACATCCTGGGTTGCGGATCCGAGGTCTGCGGCGTTTTACATACCGTGCCCATCGGGATCCCGCACACTTTTTACCAGGACCTGGAGCGCGTAAAACTCTTTACCCAGGAAGATTTTCTTCCTCCCGCGCGGTATCAGGCCTCCCATAAAAACGACTACGGCAAGGTCTATGTGTTCGGCGGAGTTCCCGGCTACACCGGAGCTTCGGTGTTGGCAGCCAATGCCGCCTTGCGCGCCGGAGCGGGCTACGTTTTCGTGCTGCACCGGCTCGAACTGACGGGCATTTACGCGATCAAACTGACCGAAGCGCTCTCCAAAGCAATTCCCGAACTCCCAAAATCCGGCATCCCCGGCGCCAAAATCCTGACCGATATGCTGGCCGACGCTTCCGCCGTTTTGATCGGCCCCGGATTGGGTAAGGACGCTTACGCGCTAAAACTGCTGGAAACCGTGCTGAAAAGCGTCAAGGCCCCGCTGGTCGTGGATGCCGACGCGATCAACCTACTTGCGGAAAATCCGGATCTCTGCAAACACCTGAAAAAGCCGAACATCCTGCTGACGCCGCATTGGGGCGAGTTTTCCCGCCTGGCCGGGCTCGAAAAGGATTCCCTGGCTACTGATTGCCTTACCCCCTTGCGTGAATTTGTGGCGCGCCACAAGGCCCGGGTGCTGCTGAAAAGCCATTACAGCGTTTACCACGACGCACAGCGGACTTGGGTCAACGTTTCCGGCAACGACGGACTTGCCACCGGAGGTAGCGGCGACGTCCTGGCCGGCATCATTACATCTTTTTTGGCGCAAGGGTTGGAAATACCCGAGGCCGCGATCAACGCTTCCTTCCTGTTGGGCAAAACGGCCGAAGAAGTGGCGCTGCGCCGCGACACGGCCTCGATCCTGCCTTCAGACATCATTGCAGGCCTGTTCTGTCACAAAGATACCGGACAATGACGAAAAAACGCCTTTGCTGGCTAACTTGCGCGCTTTTCCTGCTTTTCGCGCAAGCCTGTTCGGGTTCCGGAGAGGATTCCGCCGCGGCGGATTCACTGCACAAAGACAAACAAGACAAAGGAAAAACGATGAGCAAACTGGCAGCCATGAAAACCCCGGTGTTTTGGGCTGAAGGCCATCCCGGCCGCCTGGACCGCGAAAACTGGACGATCGAGGTCACGGGGGCCTGCACAAAGCCCCGCAGCTTTACGTGGGAGGATCTGAACGCCCTGCCCCAGAAAGAAGTGCAAGGCCGGCTGACCAGCGTGACGCGTTGGTCCGTGGGCGGACTCTGGAAAGGCGTCGCGCTTTCCACCATCCTGGACGAAGTGGGCATGAAACCCAGCTGCAAATACATCCGTTTCTGGTCGGTGGGCATGATCTACGACACTTCGATCCCTTTGGAGACGGCCTTGCGCGAAAAATCACTGCTGGCGCACAGCTTCGACGGCGAATACCTCACCGAAGATTACGGCGGCCCGGTGCGCGCCTTCATTCCCTACCTCTGGGGCTACAAATCCGCCAAATCGGTCGTGAAGATCGAACTGAACGAAAAATACGTTTCCGGCTACTGGGAAAAACGCGGCTATACCGACAGCGGCGAGATCGAGCCTGGACGCTGCCGCGACATCAACGCCGGCGGCGAGGTCAAACTGATCCCCGGTGGCGACGAAGTCCAATTCTGATCTGGCCTGTTTCAATCAGCCAGCGCGGGGGAAAAACGATTGCCTGAAGGGTTGGGACGCTTTAGTATGTATAAATAGGGAAAAAGATTGACGTCAATTCGAGGATACAAAATTGTGCACATCAACACCCATTGAATCGCAGGGCGGCCTGTTTGCCGCTATAAGACGCGGCCCGGCGCTCTTTTCCGGGCTGCGCGCGCTCTCGTTAGTTTTTATTTTCGGCGCCATGCTGGGAATCCTTTTCGCCCAAAGCAACCGCGAGGAATACGATCTGGTGAAGAACTATTCCCTGCCCAAACAGGCGGTGCCGGTGAAAGAACTTGCCCAGGCCGACAGCGTCTGGCTGCGCGGGTCGCAGCCCTTCACCGGATTTGCCTTTGACCGCTACAATAACGGCCAGCTGGCCCGGATCTTTGCCTGCAAAGACGGTTTGCAAGAAGGCCTGATGTATCTCTGGTACCCGGACGGCTCGCCGCAAATGAGCGCGAATTACCGCCTGGGCCGCCTGCACGGCAGATTTCTGGGCTGGTACCTCAATGGCGGTGTGATCTACGACATGGTCATCAACCACAGTGGCTATGCCGGCGACTACATCGAAGACAACGGTGCCCGCGTCGAGGAAGATACTCCGGATACGGACCAGGAAGGCAACGAGCAGGATTTTGAACGGGAGTGAGTGCAAGGCCCAGCTTTGACCGCGAGGCACGCAACCACGCCCGGGGGAGTTTTTTCCCGCAGCTGGCAGCAGATATTTTTCCTATTCTCAAGATAAAGGATTATAAACATATGGACCCCAAATTCGACAGAGTCGAAAACATGACCCCGGATGAGCAATTCAGCGCCGTGGCCAGGCTCAAGGACCAACTGGAAGAAAACTTCGTCAGCCTCGGTCAGCTGCTCTCAGAGATCAGGCGCAGCAAGAGTTTTCGCCGCAAAGGCTATGAAAAGTTCAAGGATTTTGTGGAAGCGGAATACGCGCTGAGCAGTTCTCTGGCCGGCAAACTGGTGCAGGTCTTCGACGTCTTCGTGGAAGAGATGGATGTGGATGACGCCACCCTCAAAAACATCGGCTTCGACCGCCTGCAGATGGTCCGGCCCCTGGTCCAGAAAGCCGATTGGGGCGAACGCGACGCCTGGGTGCAAATGGCCGAAGATCTGCCTACCCCCCAGTTGCGCGGCCACATCAAGGAACTCAGGAAAAAGGAAAAGGAAGAAGAGATTGATCCCAAAAAAGTCTTTATCGACCAGTATCTGGAGCGCATGACAGCGGTCCTCAACTGCTCGCGCACCGACCTGAATTTCAAACTGGCGCTGTATTTCCAGGACGCGGACCTAGACACCGTCAAGACAAAGATCCGCGAACGCCAGCGCAGCTTCGAATCCGAACTCAACAAGGAGGATATAACTTGAAACGCGCCAAACAAATGAAAATACTCTGGGTGGACGACGAGATCGACCTGCTCAAGTCCTTCGTGCTCTTTCTGGAGGACCGCAATTACCTCGTGGACACCTGCAACAACGGCAACGACGCCATAGAAAAGGTCCTGGAAGCCAAATACGACCTGGTGATCCTGGACGAAATGATGCCCGGCATGGACGGATTGACCACCCTCACGGAGATCAAGCGCATCAATGCCGCCATGCCCATCATCATGGTCACCAAAAGCGAAGAGGAAGGCCTCATGGACAAAGCCATCGCCTCCCAGATCGCCGATTACCTGATCAAACCGATCAATCCCAACCAGATCATCATGGCTATAAAAAAGATCTTCCAGGCCGACGAGATCCGCGCCAACCAGATCGGCGAGCAGTACACCCGCTACATCGCCCAGCTGAACCAGCGCCTCTTCGATAATCCCGGCTGGGAGGAATGGGCAAACATCTACCGCGAAATGGCCTACTGGGAGATCCAGATCGACGAAGTGAACGACGAAGGCCTGCGCCAGACCCACTTTTTGGAAAAGCGCAATTGCAACACGGAATTCACCAATTACGTGGAAAAAAACTACCGCAACTGGCTGCACACGGACGAGCGCCCCAATCTCTCTTTTGACGTGGTTTCGCAATTCATCGCGCCCCACTTTGAAGAGCGCGTTCCGGTCTATTTCATCATCATCGATTGCATGCGGCTCGACCAGTATCTGGCCATCCAACCCTACATCAAAGAACTCTTCGACGAGGAACTCGACCTCTATTATTCGATTTTGCCCACCGCCACGCCCTACAGCCGCAATTCCATTTTCAGCGGACTCTTGCCGCAGGACATTGCCAAGCGTTTTCCGGAATACTGGGTGACCTCGGCGGAGCTGGACAACTCCCGCAACCGCAACGAACACCAGCTGCTGGACGAGCACGTCGATGAACTTGGCTACAAACTCGATCCGACCTCCAAATACGTGAAGATCTTCAACATGGAGGAAGGCAACTTCGTGCTGCGTAAAATCGAGACCTGGAACAAGGAAAACCTCATCGTGCTGGTCTACAATTTCCTCGATTTGCTGGCGCACCACCGTTCGCGCGACCAGATCCTGCAGGAAACCATCCCCCACGAAGAGGGATTGCGCGCCTTCACCAAGCATTGGTTCCTGCATTCCTCGCTCTATGAGGCTTTGAAACTGATCGCCAAACAGGACGCGATCTGCGTCATCAGCACGGATCACGGCTCGATCAAGGTCAACCGCGCCACCCAGGTCGTAGGCGACCGCGACACTTCGATCACGGTCCGTTACAAGGAGGGAAAAAACCTTTCCGCCAACGACCGCCACGCCCTCTTCGTGAAAAAACCGTCGGAATTTGGCCTGCCGATCAAGAGCATTGTGGACAATTTCATCTTTGCCCGGGACGACTATTACTTCGTCTATCCGAATTCCTACCATCAGTACCAGCGGCAATATAACGGCACTTTCCAACACGGTGGCGTTTCAATGGAGGAAATGATCCTGCCGATCGCCACCTGCCGTTCCAAGCGCCTGAAAAACTGATTGCGCGGCCGCCAGTTGTGGCTTAACTTGTCCCTAGGACTGTGAAATGCCTACCGTCCCAAAAGGTGTCGGGATCTTGCCAAACAAGGCTCCGCGCATCTTTTGGGACTTTTTGTTTATGCCCGCGGCGAGTGGATTTGCCGGCTTGAAAAAGGCGATTGCGCATGCTTGAAGAAAACCGGAAGATCCTGCCCAAAAACATTGAACTGAAGAGCCCGCGGGACACCACAGACCTCGCGGCCTGGCTGGCGCCGCTGCTCAAGCCCGGCGACGTGATCTGCCTCTACGGGAATCTGGGTTCGGGCAAGACCTTTTTCGCCGCCGCTTTGGGCCGGGAACTCGGCATCCCCGAATTCCTGGACAGCCCGTCTTTCGTGCTGCTCAAGGAATACCACTCCGGCCCGGTCCCGCTTTACCACCTCGACCTCTACCGTTTGAAAAACACGCGGGAACTGCAGGACTTGGGAATTTTCGACATTCTGGAGAGCGGCATCACGTTGATCGAATGGCCGGAATTGGCGGTGGAACTGCTTCCCCGGCGGATCCTGAACCTCGAGCTGCATTTCAGTTTCGACGGCCGCCGGCGCGGCGTGGAAATCGTTGCCCGCGACCGTTTTTCCGCTTATTTTGTTTAACATCATGGAATTCCGGGAGGAATAAATGAACTTCAACCCTATGTGGATCGCCCTCGCGGCAATAGTCATCATCATCGTCTGGGAGATCCTGGCCAAAAACAAATCCCCTCTGGGCCGCGGGATCGTTCTGGGCCTGTGTTTTATCCTGGGCATGGCCGTCTTTGGCTATTATTTCCTGCAGAGCCGCCAGGTCGAAAACAGCCTGCACGTGGTCGGTTATGCCAGCAAAACCTTTGAAAGCGACATGGTCAAGTGGAGCCTTTCCGTGCAAAAACGCACCGAAGTTGACGGCCTGATGAGCGGCTACACCTCGCTGAACCGCGACGTCAACGAATTCAAGCAATTTCTTCTTACCAAGGGACTTAAGGAAAAGGACATCAATATCCAGCCGCCGACCAGCTCGCCCAACATGGATAACTACGGCAATATGACCGGCTACACCGTCAATCAGTTCCTTTACGTCCTGAGCAACGACATAGCCAAAGTAGAAGAAATCGCTCTCAATCCGGAATTTTTTGCCCAGCGCTCGCTCATCCTGCAGCAATCGAATCTGGAATTTCTCTACTCCAAACTGCCGGAACTGAAAAAGGAAATGATCGGCGCCGCGACCGCGGATTCCTATTCCCGCGCCAAGGAGATTGTCGCCGCTTCCCGGGCCAAACTCGGCAAGCTGAAATCCGCCCGTACCGGTGTTTTCCAGATCACCGAACCCTATTCGACCGAGGTCTCGGATTACGGATTTTACAGCACCAACACCCGCACCAAAAGCATTTCCGTGACCGTCACGGCGGATTACTCCCTGTAAACCTTTTCCGCGCCTGATTTACTGACCAAAAAAGGCTCCGTATCTGCAATTCCGGAAGATTGCCGCTAGCGGAGCCTCTTCTTTTT
>JAKQNV010000117.1 GCA_029565595.1 Candidatus Cloacimonadota bacterium | reverse complement strand
GCTCTGCTACGCGCCCGTGGACGTTTCCAGCCATCTCAACAAGATGCTCTACGAGGTCGTGCCCAGCATCGTTTTCACTTCGGCGACCCTGGCCTTGCGCGGCTCGTTCAAGTATTATTTCACCCAGAGCGGACTGGGGCTCGTCCCGCCGGAGCGCGTTACGACAAGCATTGTGGATTCGCCGTTCGATTACGCCAGCCAGTCGAGCCTGATGGTGGGCAGTTTTTTGCCCGAGCATAAAGATAAGTTTTTCATCAACCAGGCCCTGGGCTGCGTCGAACAGATCGTCACCTCCACCAACGTCGGCACGATGATCCTTTTTACCAGCTACAAGGACCTGAACAGCGTTTATGACCACCTCAGCGACACGCTCTATCGCAGCAAACGCCCGCTTTTCGCGCAGGGCAAGGCGATCAGCCGCAGCTCCATCCTGGAGGAATTCAAACGCCACAACAACGCTGTCCTGCTGGGTACGAACTCGTTTTGGGAGGGCGTGGACATCCAGGGCGAATCGCTCTCGCTGCTCATCCTCTTCAAAATTCCGTTCCAGGTGCCTTCCGAGCCGGTGGTGGAGGCCCTGATCGACAAGCTGGACCGCGAGGAGAAAGATTCCTTCATGCATTTCATGCTGCCCAATGCCCTGCTCAAACTGCGCCAGGGTTTCGGCCGCCTCATCCGCAGCAAGACGGACCGCGGCGTCGTCCTGATCATGGATTCCCGCGTTTCCAACAAACGCTACGGCGAATATTTCAAACAGGTCCTGCCCGCTAAATGCCTGGAAATGCGGACCGAACTGGAACTGGTCAGCGCCATCAGCCGCTTTTTCAATCTGTCCTGAGAAGATGGAAAACGCTCGCTCGCTGATCATTTCACGCTTCCCGGACCTGGTGGAGGCGGGGATCATCCGTTTTGACGAACCGCTCAGCCAGCATTGCAGCTTCCGGATCGGCGGTCCGGCGGAGCTCTTCTGTGAACCTCAGAATATCGGCCAATTGATTGCTCTGCTTGATGTTGCCTTGACAAACCGGATAAATTACTTCATACTTGGCAAAGGTTCCAATCTGTTGATCAGCGACAAAGGCCTGGACGGACTGGTGGTCAGCACTTCCAACCTGAACAAACTCAGCCATGACGATACCTGCCTCAGCGCCTGGTGCGGAGCGAGTTTGAAGGATCTTTGCGGGCTGGCTTTGGAGCATGGCCTGACCGGACTGGAATTTGCCTCCGGAATACCGGGCAGCGTGGGCGGGGCGGTGTTTATGAACGCCGGGGCCTATGGCGGCGAGATCAAGGACGCGCTCTATTGCAGCAAATACTTGATCCCGGACCTGGACAACTTGCGTTCCGTTGATCCTGTCAAACATCTCAAGGCGGAACAGCATTTTTTTTCCTACCGCCGCAGCATCTTCCAGTCTGGCGATTTCATCCATCTGAGCAGCGTTTTCCGCCTGCGCCGGGGTGATCCCCAAGTGATCGCGCAGCGGATGCAGGAGCTGGAACAACAGCGTTGGGCCAGGCAGCCGATGGATCTGCCCAGCGCCGGCTCGGTATTCAAAAGGCCGGAAGGGTTTTTCACCGGAAAACTGGTGGACGATTGTGGCCTGCGGGGCTTTCAGATAGGCGGCGCGGCCGTATCAGACAAGCATTGCGGCTTCATAGTCAATCTGGGCGGCGCCACCGCGGCGGATGTTTTGGCCGTGATCCGGCACGTTCAGAAAGAAGTGTCCGAACGCTTCGGAGTGCGCCTCGAAACGGAATTGCGCCTCATCGGCGAAGCATGAAGAAGCCGCTTTCCCAGTATTATCTGCCCCTTTTTTTCCTGGTCCTTTTGATCATTGTCTGGCAGTGGCTCAGCGCTCGGACTATTGTCGCTTTCTGGATCCTGCCCTCGCCCCTGGACGTGATCAAGGTCTTTCAGGAATTTCCGCAGCTGATCTGGTCGCATTGCCTGCCCACATTGGTGGAAAGTGTCGGCGGCCTCCTTCTGGCCACGGTTTTGGGAGTCATGGCGGCGATGGCGATGCACAGTTCGAAGTTCGTCAAACAGATCCTCTATCCCTATCTGGTGGTCTCGCAGACCGTGCCCATCATCGCGATCGCGCCTCTGATCATCCTCTGGTTCGGTTACGGAATTTCCGCGAAGGTCTTCGTGGTTGTGCTGGTCTGCTTCTTCCCCATCGCGTTGGGTTTGTTCGATGGCCTGCGCCAGGTTTCGGCGGAGCAGATCCGCCTTTTGAGGTCGATGGGGGCAAGCCAGTGGAAAATTTATCGCCTGCTCAAGCTTCCGGCTTCGCTGCCCGCCTTTTTTACCGGCTTGAAACTCGCCGCCACCTATAGCGTGATGGGGGCGGTGATCGGGGAATGGTTGGGCGGAAACGCCGGCTTGGGCATCTATCTGACGCGCTCCACAAAATCCTTCCGCACGGCGCACGTTTTCGCGGCCATCCTCACGATCGTGGCGCTCAGCCTGTTGCTCTTCGGGATCGTCAGTTTACTGGACAGGCTTCTGCTGGCCTGGCATTATAAAAAACTCGACGAATACGAGGACACCGGCAGCCGTCCCCGCCGCTGAATTATTTCCGCGTATAACTCACCACTTCCAGGGCAGCAGGTAATCCTTGATCTCTTCGTTGTAATAGCGGTCCGTCATGGTGGCGATGAAATCGCGCACCTTTTCCGCGGCGGAGAATTTGTCCAGGTACTCCGGTGCCTTGAAGTCCAGAAAGTGTTTGAAGATCTTGGACTCGCGGTTGTCCTTTTCGATGTCCTCGAGGTATTTTTCGAACATGATGCCCATCGTGCGGTAGATGATCCTGTTCGAGGTTTTGACCTTGTCGTCGGTGTAGATGCGCTTGTAGTTGAATTTTTTCAGTTCCAGCAGGTAGCGTGAGGTGTCTTCGTCGAAGGCGATCCAGTCCTGGTCATAGCTGTTGACGATCACGCTTTTGATCAGGGTTTCGATGATTTGGCTGTTCGTGTTGCCTAATTGATCTGTGACCTCGGCGGGCAGGTCTTCGCGGCGGAGCAGGTTGTAGCGGATGGCGTCCTCGATGTCCTGGCCGATGTAGGCGATCGTGTCTGTGATGCGCACCACGCAGGCTTCCAGGGTGGCAGGCATCCAGCTGATGTTTTTGCCCATCTTTTTCGCTTTGATGTATTCTTCGATGCGCTCTTCGGTCTTCCCCACTTCGGGTCTGAGGACCGTATTGTGTACCTCTCCGTCGTGCGAAATGATGCCGTCGCGCACGGG
>JAKQNV010000114.1 GCA_029565595.1 Candidatus Cloacimonadota bacterium | reverse complement strand
TGAGGACTTCTATCCTCATTGGCCTTCCAGGGCTGATCCGATCAGGCTTTCCGCATTGGTCAGCTCGATCACTCCCGGTTCGCGCAGGACACTTGAGATGTAGTAATCCACCATGGGGACCAGTATCTCCCTGCCGTCCGGGGTTTCCACCGCCAGAACGAACTGGGCGTTGTTGTGGAAAAAGTCGCTGACCTTTCCCACTTCCCGTCCCTGGAAGACGACCGTGTATCCGAGCAGGTTTTCCGGCTCTTCCGGACTCTCCGGACCGGGGGCAACGGCTATGATCGCTTCGCGATGCCGTTTCCGCTCTTCGGCGATGCCTTCTTCAGCAAATCTGACTCTTAGCTTACGATCGCTAAAATCTCTTTCACTGATAGTCACGTAAAACACTCTATCGCTGTCAAAGATCAAAAAAACATCGTCGGTCCTGGCAAGCAGCTCCCGGAACCTGGGTTTTACCAAAACCTGGTAAAAACCAGCTTCATCCGGTCCGCCTAACTTGCCGATTCCGATCAGATCGGAAAGATCCATCTACTCGATAATTTCGAGTTCGGCCCTTTTCCCTTGCTTGGTGCTAACCGCGTTGATAATAGTGCGGATCGCGCTGGCAGTGCGGCCGCGTTTGCCTATCACCTTTCCGATGTCACTTTTGGAAACACGTAGCTCATACAGGGTAATCTTGTCACCGGTGATCTCGGTAATGCTCACTTCGCTGGGATCGTCCACTAACGCTTTCACCATAAACTCGATAAGGTCCTTCATATCCTCACCTCTTTTTCCGGATGCTAGTTTTCGCTTGCTTTTCGCTGTTCTATTTTCTGCTCGTGGCGGATCTGCAGGATGCCTGCTTTGCGCAGCAGCGAACGGACAGTGTCGCTCGGTTGCGCACCCACTCCAAGCCAATACAGGGCGCGGTCCTTTTCTATGTTGATTTTCGAAGGTGTGGGCTTGGGATCGTACCAGCCGATGCATTCGATGTATTTGCCATCGCGGCTTTGGCGTGAATCCATTGCCACTATGCGGTAAAAGGGCTGGTTGATCGCTCCCATCCTTCTCAGTCTCAGCTTGACCATTATTTCTCCTTAGAGCATTATCAATATTATTAGTCTAGTGTAAACCATAAAATCTTGAAGTCCCCTTTTCGTCAAGCGTTTTCTGCGGGAATGGCGAATATGCTTTTCGCCACTATGTTTTCCGGCCTTGCCCGCCGTAAAACTGGACCTGTTCCCCGATGACGGTGGATTTTGCAATAAGTGCTTAGAAGACCAACTCGCTGATATTGATGGCGATCATGTCGGAATACGAGTAGGGACGCTCGATCTGAATGCCGTAGGCGTCGATCTGCACCCTGCCCGTGACCTCGTAGCGGATCTCGCCGTTCAGGACGCCCTTGACGGCATTCACGATTGCCTTCCAGTTGTTGATCTTGAAGACCATCGTGCCTTCCTGGGAGTAGATTTTCTCGTCGAAGGAGAGTTTCTGCAGCAGGTTTCCGGATCCAGATTCCTTATCGCCGATGGTAATGGTGGCTGGAAAGCTGTTGAAATTGAATTTCAGGCCGTAGGGATTGAGGATGATGAAATCCACCCGGATCTGGCTCTCCGTGAGGCCGAGTTTGCTCACATAACTACGCTTGACCTTGAAAATGTCATTTCCGTCGGCCTTGAAGCCTGCCACGACTCGCTGGATCTGCTCGCGGACATCGATCTCGAAAGGCTCTTCAAACTCGAACTTCTTGCTGGCGCCCAAAACCTTGCCTCGTCCGGATCCGGCGATGTAGACGAAAACCTTTTGGTCGGAATTATTGATCGTTTTCACGGTGGAACGCGTATCCAGCGAGATTCTGAAAGTCAGGGCGTTGGATCTCTTTTTGGGGATCAGGACCTCGTCTTTCAGGAACGCGGAGCCGATCTTTTCCCGCTTGGGACTGAGCAATGTGATATCCAGCGAGTTCAGTTTCAATTTGTAAGCGTTGGGATTGTGCACACTGAGCGTGAGTTCCAGCTCCGTCTTATCGGGATCCAGGGACAGGACTTTCACGTCATGGATCTTTTCCAGGACCGGTTTCTTGAACAGGAATTTGCACCCGCTCAGGCTGAGCAAAGCCAGGCAGGCGAATAGAATGGTAAGCATTTTATTCATGATAAGTCCTCGTTTGCATTAGTGTGGTTAACTGGAACCGCAGACGCGGAACCAGGTTTCCAGGGAAAAAACGTTGAAGAGCATTTCGGCTTGGGAGTCGTCGCCTTTCAGGTATTTGCGCCACTGCGCGTTGATGCGCGGCAAGTCCCAGATCCCGCGGTGGCGGAATCCCTGCGACGCGAAGAGGGTTTCCAGCGCGCGTTTCATCCCTTTGCGCATCCAGATCTTGTGGAACGGCGAGCCGAAAATGGCTTTGTCTTTTCGGGCATATATCGCTGCCGGAACGATGTCTTTCATCGCCTGGCGGTGGACATATTTGCCCCGGGCCTCGTTGATCTTGAATTCTTCGGGCAGGGAAAAAGCGAATTCCACCAATTCGTGGTCCAGAAAGGGAACCCGGCTTTCCAGCGAGGCGGCCATGGACATTCGGTCCTCCCAATGCAGCAAAGTGGGCAGCGAAGTCGTGTAAACCTGATTGTAAAGGAAACTGGCCAGTTTTCCGCCCGGTGTGGAAACGATGCGCAAGAGGATCCCCTCGCCTCCGGCAATCCGGCACTTCCTGATAAAATCCGCGTTGAACGGATCGAAACGCAGTTGCCGGAATTCCAGTGCGTAGAGTTGCGGCTCGGAAAGTACCGCGCTCAGCAGGCTTTTTCCTGTTCCGCCTAGGCCGGTCGGAAGGCTGTTTTGTTGCAGGTACGATTTCAGTTCTCCGCTCAGTTTCTTCAAGTTGCCCTGCAGCAGCAGATCTGCCAGCCAACGGTATTGGGCATGGCGATAGCCCGCGGTGAGTTCGTCGCTGCCCTGGCCATCGAGCAGGACCTTGACCCCCGCTTCCTGCGCGAGTTTCATCACTCCGTATTGTGCCGCGAAACCCGCACCCACAGGCAGATCGTTGTGCCAGGTCGCTTCATTGAAGCACCGCAGCGAATCTTCCACTCCGGGCGAGGTCAGATGGGAGTTGCATCCGCAACTTTTTGCCACTTCCGCGATCCATTTCCTTTCATCCAGAGCCGGCAGTTCCTCAAAGTAAGAGGAAAAAGTTTGCAGCGGTCTGTCCGTCAGTTTGGACGCCGTGCAAACGATAGCCGAGGAATCCAGGCCACCGCTGAGGCAGGATCCGATTTCCACGTCCGAGCGCATTTGCCATTTGACCGCCCTTTGGAAAAGGCTCCGGTAGTTTTCCACCGCCTCGCCAAACGTAATCCGGCTGGTCCCGAAAGTTCTGGGATCCAAATGGTGATAGCGTTTCAGCGATATCTTACCATCCTGCGCGATGAGCGTGTGGCCCGCTTCCAGCGCGGAAATCCGCTGCCAGTAAGTTTCATTGCCGTAAACCTGCAGGGAGTTGATTTTCAGCGAACGCCAGATCATTCGAGTGTTGAGGGTTTTACTCACCGGGGCCAGCATCAGTTGTTTTAGCTCGGAACCGAAGTAGAGCGTCCTGTCGTGGACGCAGTAGTAGAAAGGTTTAACGCCGAAACGGTCGCGGGAGCAGAAAAGCCTTTGCCGCTTTTCGTCCCACAGCGCGAAAGCCCAGATGCCGTTAAAACGTTGCAGGCAGTTTTCGCCCCAGGCATGGTAAGCCTTGAGGATCACTTCCGTGTCGGAATGACTGGAAAATACGTAGCCGGCAGACTGCAAATCTGCCCGTAATTCGATGTAGTTGTAGATCTCGCCGTTGAAAACGATACAAAGTTCGAGTTCTTTATCCCGCATGGGCTGATGGCCCGCAACTCCTGTTTCGATGATCGCCAGACGCCGGAAACCCAAGCCCAGCCTGGCTTTTCGCGCTAGGTCCAGCTCCGGATAGAGATTTCTCACCTCTGTGGAAGAGGCTTTTCCGCTGAATTGGCCGCATTCTCCGCCTGTCCCTGTATACAGGACGTAACCCTCGTCATCCGGTCCGCGGTGAGCGATCGCGTCCGTCATGCGCGCCAGCAAGGCGGCATCTATGTTTTTGCCCGGGTCCAGGCCCAGGATTCCTGAAATTCCGCACATCTTGATTGGGCATTTATCTGGACTGGCTTGCCAAGTCAAGGTTTTTCTGCCCTGGCTGCATGGCTTGTAAGGTTTCAGATCCAAGCTCCGCGGTCTGCGAGCCAAAAAAATGTTGACAATATCCATCTCTGCCTGCAAGCAGAAAAAACTAATTTCAGGAGTGTTATCATGGACGGAAAGAACCACTACCTCGAGGCTGCCCAGCGCGCGGCGCAATGGCATGCCGATTACCGTAAACAGATGCGCGGCTGCCGTTTCGACACGATCGCCGTGCACGGCATCTATTCGATGCAGGAATCTCTCGATTACAACCAGGGCGCCATCATGGAGCCAATGTACCTTTCCGCGTCGCAAGCCTATCGCGATTCGGACGAAATGGAGCTGGCGCTGGGCTATCAGATCCCCACCTGGTGCTATTCCCGCATCGCCAATCCCAGCATGTATTACCTGGAAGGCTTGCTCGCCTTGTTGGAGGAATACGGCACTGGTTTGGAAACTTCCTGTTTGGCCACGACTTCCGGAATGTCCGCAATCCGCACTGTGGTCGAGGAATTTTTGCATCCCGATCCCCAGCATCCGGAAAAACCGATCAATTTCGTCGCCACCTCGCAGGTTTACGGCGGAACCTACCAGCTGTTCTCCGTCCGCAAAGACAAGGAATGCCGCCGCGAATGGCGCAAGGTGATCAATTCCAACGACCTCAGCGAATGGGAATCCCTCATCGACGAAAACACCCGTTTTCTCTATGGCGAAATGCCCAGCAATCCGACCCTAGCCTTTTTCGACCTTGCCGAAGTGGCCAAGATAGCGCATAAGATCGGAAGAGCGTCG
>JAKQNV010000113.1 GCA_029565595.1 Candidatus Cloacimonadota bacterium | reverse complement strand
GGCCTTGGGATCGTCGCCCAACTTGAAATCGGAGCCGTCAACGCTTAGTTCCGCGTATTCGCCCTGGATGGAAACGTTGGCGATGGTGGTCTGCCCGTCGAAACCCAGCACGCGCCTGTAATCGCGGGCGTAGGAGCCGGTCAGGGTGCTGTAGAGTCCGGCGATCTCGGCGTCCATCATCTTGAATTTCGGATAATAATAGGAATCCCGGACCAGCAGCTGCTGCAGCCCGTTCCAATCCGGCACCGAAAAATAGGCGTCGTCGTAGAGGGCCGTGTAGGTCGTGAAACCGAGTTTGGTGCCGATTAAGGGATTGACTTGCACATGCGCGCCCCAGAGCTTTTCGCGCAGGGCGTCCTTGCGGTAGGCCAGGTTGATGTAGTCCGTGGCGTAGGCCGTGCCGCTCTGCAATTCGCTGTTGAAATAGGCTTCGGCTTCGCGGACGTCGCTGTTGTCAAAGCGAGTGCTGGGAATCACATAACTGAAGACCTTGTCCTTGCCGTTTTCCTGGACCGTGTCGCCGTTTCTGTCCACATACATCACGGCGTCTTTGTCGTCTTGCGAGAACCAGGCGGAAACGCCGACCAGGGGATGCGTGATCTCCATGGCCGCCCCGCGTAGCGCGTATTCCTGGGTGCGGGAAAGGTCGGGTGTGATGCCCAGGATGCGTTTGCTGAAGCCATAACCTGTCTTACGCGCGCTGTAGAAATCCGTGTTTTCCATCACCAGGCCTTCGCCGTAGGTGGCACGGTAATGGCCCAGGTACAGTTTCAGGCGGGTGTTGTTCAAGAGCGGCAATTCGGTGTTTTCGTAGCCCGCGTAAAACTTGGAGTCGGCAATGATATCACTTCCGGTCTTGTCCTGGATGCGGGTCTCCCCTTTCGGGCTGTAATACATCCAGCCGACCTTGTAGTTGTTTCCGTAGCGGGCGCGCAGTTTCAACAAGATATCCGGATCGATCTCGTCCATGTTGAAATAGCCCCAATAGGCCAGATCCTTGCGATGGGGTATCGTGACGGTCGAACTACCGTAATCGTTGCGCAGGAAGGATTCGTGGTACATGTCGTACTGGCCTTCCTCGAGGTAGCGCGTGTAATATTGCAGTTGGGCGTCCCACATCAGGCGGTTTTTGACCGGCGGTTCCTTGTAGAAAACGTAGCTGCGGAGGTTGGTGTAGCCGTAGTAGGAGAGTCCCACCGTGTTCCGCAAGTCGCGCGTGTCGGCGATCGTGTCGCCCTGCGCCACGCGTTTGAGGATGCCCACCGCGTCCACCGCCGAGACGTTGGGCAGGCTGATAAAGTCGTCGAAATGCATGCGGTTGACGTTCTGGGGCGTCATCAGGTAATCTTGCCAGACGTCGGACATGCCTTCTGAAGCGCCTTCATTGCTGTCCAACCGCTCCAGCAGATCGCGGATCTCATCGCGTCGTGCCGCCACGTCGTCCTCTTCGATGTAGAGCGAAACCACGGCCAGGTCTTTGAGCCGCAGCAGCGTTTTCTGATCGATGGAGGGAATCTCGCGCAACTGGTAGATGTCGTGGAAAATGGCGATATGCTCCCGGTAATCCAGGATATCGCGCGCTTGTTTTTCCGTGACCGGCAGTTGCAGGAGTTCGTCGAGGGTGGCGGTGTTCAGATCTACTTTGGCGGCAATCTGCCCCAGGCAAAAGAGGGCAAAGAGCAAGACAAGTAATTTCTTCATCGCTTTTCCTTACAATACTTTATACTATTACAAACTAAGACTTTTCCAGTTTATTTACACTCTAAAATGGCTCCCGAATCTGTAAAGACTTTTTTTCCCACTACCTGCGATGCCAGGACCACAGATAGATTGATTGTTTTACCGCAGGTAAAGAGAATGCATGAAAAGTTTACATTGCAGAATCGGGAGAGGAAGTGGCTGAGCGCCGCAGTTGTCAGAATTGGGCTTGCCGAAATACCGCGGACAAATATATTGGCACTCCAATGACCCTGCGGCCTTCAACAGCAATTCGCAACGGCCGCTCTCTCCAAGACTTACACTGATTATTCCAACACACAAGGATAAAGCGATGGCACCTTCAAAAACTATCGTCAAACTGCGGGAAAGACGTGACGCAGCCACCCTCGGCGGTGGCGAAAAGCGCATCCGGGAGCAGCATGAAAAAGGCAAACTCACGGCCCGCGAAAGGATCAACCTGCTGGTGGATCCGGACAGTTTCGAGGAATTCGACCTCTTCGTCACGCACCGTTGCACCAATTTCGGCATGGCGGATCAGGTTTTTCCCGGCGACGGGGTCGTGAGCGGCAGCGCCACGATCAACGAGCGCCTGGTCTACATCTTCGCCCAGGATTTCACCGTGTTCGGCGGCTCGCTGTCCAAAACCTACGCGGAAAAGATCTGCAAGATCATGGATATGGCTCTGAAAAACGGCTGCCCCTTGATCGGACTGAACGACAGCGGCGGAGCCCGCATCCAGGAAGGCGTCGACGCCCTGGCCGGTTACGCGGAGATCTTCTGGCGCAATGTGATGGCCAGCGGCGTCATCCCGCAAATCTCGGCCGTCATGGGACCCTGCGCTGGAGGAGCGGTTTACTCCCCGGCGATCACGGACTTCATACTGATGGAGAAGCGCAACAGCTACATGTTCGTCACCGGGCCGAAAGTCGTCAAGACGGTCCTCAACGAAACCGTCAGCACTGAAGATCTTGGCGGGGCGGGAGTCCATTCCAGCAAAAGCGGCGTGGCACATTTCATCACCAATGGCGAAGAAGAGACCCTGTTGCTGATCAAAAAACTGCTCAGTTACCTGCCTTCCAACAATATGGAAGATCCGCCCTACGAGCCGACGCACGACCCGATCGACCGGGCCTGCGACGTTTTGGACGAGATCATCCCCGAAAATCCCAACAAACCCTACGACATCCTGGATGTAATCCACGCGGTCGTGGACGAGGGCGAGTTTTTGCAGGTGATGTTGAATTTCGCGCAGAACGTGGTGGTCGGATTTGCCCGCATGAACGGTTTCCCAGTGGGGATCGTGGCCAACCAACCCAAGGTCTTGGCCGGCGTGCTGGACATCGACGCCTCCGTCAAAGCCGCCCGTTTCGTGCGTTTTTGCGATTCCTTCAACATCCCGCTGATCGTGCTGGAAGACGTTCCGGGCTTCCTCCCCGGCACCAGCCAGGAGCACAACGGCATCATCCGCAACGGCGCCAAACTGCTCTACGCCTTCGCGGAAGCCACCGTGCCCAAGATCACCGTCATTTTGCGCAAAGCCTACGGCGGTGCTTATTGCGTGATGAACAGCCGCCACATGCGCGCGGATCTGGTCTATGCCTGGCCCAGCGCGGAGATCGCAGTCATGGGCGCCAAGGGCGCTGTGGAAGTGATTTTCCGCAAGGAAGCGCAGGATTCGGCCGATCCCAAACAAACCCTTTTACAGCGCGAACAGGAATACGCGGAAAAGTTCGCGAATCCTTATACCGCGGCGGAACGCGGTTACATCGACGACATCATCGAGCCTTCCCGGACGCGTTTTCGGCTGATCCGCGCCCTGGAAATGCTGGCCAATAAAAAGGACAGCATCCCACCCCGCAAACACGGCAACATCCCGCTTTGAGGAGCCAGCGCATGCCAAAAAAACTGATAGCGCTGCTTCTCGCTCTGCTGGGTATCGTCTGGTTGGCGGCTCAGACTGAGAAAACGGCGCAGCCAACCCTGGAAACCCTGCAACAACAGCTGCTGGCGATGTCGGACAGCCTGCTGCAGGCCCGCGAAGGCGAGATCTTCCGCGAATACGGATTCCGGGAAACCGACAGGCTGCAGGATGTGGCTGCCAAACTGAAGATCGCAAACATCCCCCAATGGAAGAAATATCTGGAGATCGAGCCGGAAAATCCCGTGCTGGACAATATGAGCCTGGCCCAGCTCGGCATCTCGCCCTACCGCGCCTTGCTGGCCCAACAATACAGCATCTACGGCTTTACGGAACTCAGCACATTGGGCGAACTGGCCAAACAAAAACAGCTGCCGATGAAAAAACTCCGCCAGTTCGCGGGCATCCACAGCGAAGACAAAAGCCGCGACAGCTATTCGCTGCAGGCCCTGGGTAAAAAGCCCGATGAATTCGTGGCTTTCGAGCAGGATTTCAACGCCGGCAAAATCGGTTTCGGATTCTCCGTCACTTTCATCGGAATTCTGATCGTCTTTGCCGCGCTGGCCATCACAGCTTTGATCATCGGACAGCTGCGCCGCTTGAACCGCGAGCCGAAGCCCGAAGACCGCACTCTGGTCCTGACCCCCTCCGGAAAAGTCAAATCGCAACCCAAGGACATGAACGCGGACGTGATCGCCGCCGCGATTACCGCCCTGCATATTTACCGGCAGAGCATCGAGGAACGGCGCCGGCTGCTTCTGACCTTCAAACGTTCGCGCGCCGACCATTGGCGCAGCAGCGGATTCGTCAACATGCCCAACCGGGATATTCTGCGTAAAAGGAGCTGAAAATGAAAACCTACAAACTGATCATCGGCGGCCAGCGTTATGAAGCCAAAGTGGTGGAATATACGCCCGACCACGCCAAGATAAATATAAACGGCACAGATTATTACATCCAGATCGAAGACGACACCCAGGCCAGGATCCCCGTGCTGCCCAAACAGGAGCAGGCGGTTCCGCTGGCCCCGGCCTGGTCCAGCGATTTTTCCTCAGGATCCGGTGAAGTCCGCGCGCCCCTGCCCGGCGTGATTTCAGCCATCAAAGTCAAAGAAGGCGAAGCCGTCAGGAAAGGCCAGGCCATCCTGGTCCTGGAAGCCATGAAAATGGAATCCGAGATCGGCGCGCCGGTGGATTGCGTCATCGGCAAAATCCACGTCAGGGAACGGTCCCTGGTGCAGGAAAACGACCTCTTGATGACCCTGGAAGGGATCGAGATCAGTGCCAAACCGTCTGCCAAAACATCTCGCCAACCAAAACCCGCGACAGCGGAAACCGCACCCGGCGACGGCGTCATCCGCGCCCCCCTGCCCGGAGTGATCATGGACGTCAAGGTCGAGCCTGGAAAACTTGTGCAAAAGGACGATGTGCTGCTGACCCTGGAGGCCATGAAAATGGAATCGGACATCCACAGCACGATGTCCGGCAAAGTGGCCAAAGTCCTGGTCAAAAAAGGCGACGCGGTGCAGGAAGGCGATCCTTTGGTGGAGTTGGGGCGCTGACATGGACGGATTGCTGCAGATCCTCAATACGACTGGATTTTTGAACGTCACCTGGGGCAACATCCTGATGCTGGCGGCGGGCATTGTCTTCATCTATCTCGCCATCGCCAAAGGATTTGAGCCCTTGCTGCTGGTTCCCATCGGCTTTGGCATCGTGGTCGGAAACATTCCCGGCTTGCTGCAACAAGGCCTCGGCGTGGTCAATGAAGGCAGCGTCCTGAACCTGCTTTATTTCGGAGTAAACAAGGGAATTTATCCGTCCCTGATCTTTCTCGGGATAGGCGCCATGACGGATTTTTCCACTCTGATCGCCAATCCGAAGTTGATCTTGCTGGGCGCCGCGGCGCAGGTCGGCATTTTCGGGACTTTCATCGGCGCGCTGCTGCTGGGTTTCAACGTCCTGCAATCGGCATCCATCGGCATCATCGGCGGCGCGGACGGCCCCACGTCGATCTTTTTGGCTTCCAAACTCGCGCCCGACCTTTTGGGGCCGATAGCATTGGCGGCCTATTCCTACATGGCTTTGGTGCCGGTCATCCAGCCTCCGATCATGAAGCTGCTCACCACTCCCAAAGAGCGCCTGATACGCATGAAACCGCCTCGCCAGGTAACAAAAAAGGAAAAGATCTTCTTTCCGGTGATAACCTTCATCGTGACGGCGATCATCGCCCCGGGCGGTGCCATCCTGCTGGCCATGCTCTTTTTGGGCAACCTGCTCAAGGAATGCGGAGTCACCGAACGCCTGGCCGCGACGGCCCGGACTTCGCTGGTGGATATCGTCACCGTGCTGGTTGGATTCACCGTCGGCGCCAAAACGACCGCTGACGTTTTTCTGACGCCGCGTTCGCTGGGGATTTTTTTCCTGGGCGCGTTTTCTTTTGCCATTGCCACGGCTTCGGGAGTGCTGTTCGCCAAACTGATGAACCTGTTTTTGAAGGACAAGATCAATCCGCTGATCGGAAATGCCGGCGTTTCGGCTGTGCCTGCCAGCGCGAGGGTTTCCCAGGTCATGGGGCAAAAATACGATCCCACGAATTATCTCTTGATGCATGCCATGGCGCCTAACGTGGCGGGAGTCATCGGTTCCGCAGTCGCTGCCGGCGTGCTGCTGGGCATCCTGGGCAGTTAATCCCTCACCATATAATCTATTAAACCACTTGCGGTCCGGAAGGAAAACTGGCTTTCCGGGCCGTGAATTTTTATGTCCAAACCTTTCATGGCTCTCCCTATCAATACGGGATCAATACGGGATCAATACGGATTTCACCCGTAATGATCCCGTATTGATCCCGTATTGATCGCCAGGGCGTAGAAGGTAAGCTTCTGATCTGGGAGAAGTTCCGCAACTGAGGTGAGACTTATTAGGTACGGCTGAAAGATCCTGGATTTGTAAACTCGTCCTCGTGGGAAGGGACAGAATAACGTAGCCAAGCGCTGCGAGCGATTAGCTATTGACAAAAAAGCGGTTTTGGAAAGTTGGTGAAGATAAGAAACAAATCACACATTAGTGGAGGATAAATGCCTGATATTAAACGCGTTTACCTTTTCGGCAACGGAAGCGCCGAAGGTAAGGCCGACATGAAAAACCTCCTGGGCGGAAAAGGTGCCAACCTGGCCGAAATGAACCTGATCGGCGTGCCTGTGCCCCCCGGATTCACCATCACCACCGACACCTGCAACGAATACACCAAAACCGGCGAGGAAAAAGTCCGCGCCCTATTGCAGGACGATGTCAAAAAAGCCGTGCAGCATATCGAAAGCCTGATGCACATGACTTTCGGCTCGAATGAAAATCCGCTGCTCGTATCCGTCCGCAGCGGCGCCCGCGCCTCGATGCCAGGCATGATGGACACCATCCTGAACCTCGGCATGAACGACGCCGCGGTGCAGGGCATCATCAAAAAAACCGGCAACGAACGCTTTGCCTGGGATAGCTACCGCCGTTTCGTGCAAATGTACGGCGACGTGGTTCTGGGCCTGAAACCCGCCAGCAAAGAGGAACACGATCCCTTTGAAGTGATCATCGACGAGATGAAAAAAGAGCACGGCGTCAAAAACGACCTCGACCTGACCGCAGCCGACCTCCAAAAGCTGGTCCAGCTCTTCAAAAAAGTCGTGCAAGACAATACCGGCCGCGATTTTCCGGATGATCCCTGGGAACAGCTCTGGGGCGCCATTTTCGCCGTCTTCAACAGCTGGAACAACGACCGCGCCATTTTCTACCGCCAGTTGAACGCCATCCCGGATGACTGGGGCACCGCCGTCAACGTCCAGGCCATGGTGTTCGGCAACATGGGCGAAACCAGCGCCACCGGAGTCGCCTTCACCCGCGACGCCGCCACCGGGGAAAACCTTTTCAACGGTGAATATTTGATCAACGCCCAGGGCGAGGACGTGGTCGCCGGGATCCGCACCCCGCAACAGATCACCAAGATCGGCTCGCAGCGATGGGCCGCGTTGGCCGGCGTTTCGGAAGCTGACCGCGCCGCCAAATATCCCTCCCTGGAAGAGGCCATGCCCGCCGTGTATCAAGAACTTTTCGAAACCCAGCGAAAACTGGAAAATCACGCCAAGGACATGCAGGACATCGAGTTCACGATCCAGGAAGGCAAACTCTGGATGCTGCAGACCCGCAACGGCAAACGCACCGGCTTCGCCATGGTCAAAACCGCGATGGACATGGTGCGCGAAGGCCTGATCGACGAAAAGGCTGCCCTGTTGCGCATGGAGCCGAACAAGCTCGACGAGCTGCTGCACCCCGTTTTCTCGCGTGAAGCCCTGGCCGGCGCGAAAGTGATCGCCAAGGGCCTTCCCGCCTCTCCGGGCGCCGCCAGCGGCCAGATCGTCTTTTTTGCCGACGACGCCGAAGCCTGGGCCGCCCAAGGCAAAAAAGTCGTCCTCTGCCGTCTGGAAACCTCGCCCGAAGATCTGCGCGGCATGAACGTCGCGCAAGGCATCCTGACCGCCCGCGGCGGAATGACCTCGCACGCCGCCGTCGTTGCCCGCGGCATGGGAAAATGCTGCGTTTCCGGCGCCGGCGCCATCGTCATCGATTATAAAAAACGCACTATGAGCGTGAGTGGTTCGGTCTACAAAGAAGGCGACTGGATCTCCCTCAACGGCAGCACCGGCCAGGTTTTGGAAGGCAAGATCGAAACCGTCGATCCCGAACTGAGCGGCGATTTCGGAGACCTGATGAAACTGGCCGACAAACACACCCGCATGTATGTGCGCACCAACGCCGACACGCCCAAGGACGCCAGCGTGGCCCGTAACTTCGGCGCCAAGGGCATCGGGCTCTGCCGCACGGAGCACATGTTCTTCGAAGGCAACCGCATCAAATCCATGCGCGAAATGATCCTCGCCGACGACGAAGCCGGACGCAGAAAGGGTTTGGACAAACTCCTGCCGATGCAGCGCTCTGATTTCGAAGGCATTTTCACCGCCATGGACGGCTTCCCGGTCACGATCCGGCTGCTGGATCCGCCGCTGCACGAATTTGTGCCGCACGAGGAAGACCAGCAAAAGGCCATCGCCGACGAGCTCGGCATCCCGCTCCAGAAAGTGAAAGACCGCGTGAATGCCCTGCACGAGTTCAATCCCATGCTTGGCCACCGCGGTTGCCGCTTGGGCAACACCTATCCCGAAATCACGGAAATGCAGGCCCGGGCCATCATCGAAGCCGCTCTGAACGTCCAGGCCAAAGGCGTGAAAGTGCTTCCGGAAATAATGGTTCCCCTGACCGGGACCGCAGCTGAGTTTAAATTGCAGGAAGAGATCATCCGCGCCACCGCTGAAAAGGTTTTCGCCGAGAAAAAAGCCAGGGTCGAATACCTCGTGGGCACGATGATCGAGATCCCGCGGGCCGCCCTCGTCGCGGACAAGATCGCCGAAAGTGCCGAATTCTTCAGCTTCGGGACCAACGACCTCACGCAGATGACCTTCGGTTACTCGCGCGACGACGCGGGGGTGTTCCTGCCCATCTACCTGGCCAAAAACCTGCTCAAGAACGATCCGTTCCAGATCCTGGACCAAGAAGGCGTGGGCCAGCTGGTGCAAATGGGCACCGACCGCGGCCGCAAGACCCGCCCCGACCTTAAGGTCGGCATCTGCGGAGAACACGGCGGAGAGCCTAATTCAGTGGAATTTTGCCACCGCGTGGGCATGAACTACGTGAGTTGCTCGCCCTACCGCGTTCCGATCGCGCGCCTGGCCGCAGCGATGGCCGCCATCCGCTAAATCCCAAATTCCGTTAAATACATAAACAAGCGCCGGAGCCTCAAACTCCGGCGTTTTTCTTTGCCCTGGGAGCAACAGATTTTCATTGACCGAAATCACAAGGGCGGAAACTATGAAAATCAGAGGTGATTATGAACGACGATATTCTCGAAGGACGCGAAATCCCCGCGGACGAACAGGACGAGATTAAGGACCGCGAAGTGGACATTGACGAAACCAAAATACAATTCTACGAGAAACTGCGCCGCAAGGCCAAAGGCTGGACCAAGGACAAAACCGGCAAGGCGGGCAGCAAACTGGCCGAATACCTGTTCCTGCTGCCGGATTTCTTCATCCTCTGCTGCCGGATCTCGGTGGACAAACGCGTTCCCCGCAAGACCAAACTCATTTTGGGCGGGATCATCGCCTACGTGATGCTGCCGCTGGACATCATCCCCGATTTCATTCCCATCCTGGGTTCCGTGGACGACCTCGTGCTCGTCGTGATGGGCTTGAACATGCTGCTCAACGAGATCGACCACAAGGTGATCGAGGACAATTGGAGTGGCGAGGGCGACGTGCTGCAGCTGATGCAAAAGATCACCGCCATGGCCGAAAAGTTCCTGGACAAAAACATCCTGCAGCGCATCAAGAAGTGGCTGCACATCAAACACTGAATGCCCCGGCTGCTGATTGCGTCGCAGAATCCCGATAAGATCGGCGAAATCCGCGACCTGCTGGACGGCCAAGAAGTGCAACTGCTTTCCCTGAAAGATTTTCCGGATCTTTCAGCCACCGTGGAAGACCAGGACACCCTGGCCGGAAACGCCGGGAAAAAGGCTTTGGAAGCTGCACGGAACACAGGATTGCTCTGTTTGGCCGACGATACAGGGCTGTTCATTGACGCCCTGGAGGGCGAACCCGGTGTGTTTGCCGCCCGCTACGCCGG
Organism: Candidatus Cloacimonadota bacterium; assembly: GCA_029565595.1. Lineage (GTDB taxonomy): Bacteria > Cloacimonadota > Cloacimonadia > Cloacimonadales > Cloacimonadaceae > Syntrophosphaera. Next base: position 14,572 of record JAKQNV010000113.1, on the reverse strand, counting down.
CGAGCACTGCAGTTACAAAGACAACCGGGACAAGGTCTTGCGCCTGCTGCAAAATGCGAAGGACCGCAAAGCGGAATTCCGCACCTGTGTGATCCTGGCCGCGCCAGACGGCATAATCGCCGTCAAGGAAGGCTGCATGCCGGGCTATATCGCAACCGCAGAACGCGGCGTGAACGGTTTCGGTTATGACTCGATCTTTATCCCCGCGGGCAGCGACAGGACCTACGCTGAACTTTCCGACTCGGAAAAGAACGCCATCTCGCACCGGGCTCTGGCGCTGCGGGCCATCCTTCCTGTTTTGAAAGATATAATATCATCGCAATAAAGAGGTTATAAATGATCAATCCCCAGGTTTTCCGCCAATATGACATCCGCGGCATCGTGGGCCAGGAGATCGACGAAGACTCCTACTACCTGATCGGCAAAGGCTTTGGCACCTATCTGCGCCGCAAAGGCCTGAAAACCATCGCCCTGGGCGGAGACGCCCGGCTGACCACTCCCAAACTGATGGCAGCTTTGGCCAAAGGCGCTTTGGAAACGGGCTGCGACGTCCTCGACGTCGGCATCGTGGCTACGCCGGTCCTCTATTTTTCGATCTGGAAACTCGGTACCGACGGAGGCGCGATGGTCACCGCCAGCCACAACCCTTCGCAGTACAACGGCTGCAAACTCAATCTGGGCCTGGGTTCCGTCTATGCCGACGAGCTTCAGAACGTGCTCAAGATCATCCAGGCAGGCGAGTTTTCCTCCGGCGAAGGCGTTTACAGCCAGCATCACGAAGTGAATGACGCCTATATAGATTACATCACCGCCAACATCAAGATCGAACGGCCCGTAAAACTCATCGTGGACGGCGGCAACGGCATGGGCGGCATCTACCTCCCCGAGATCCTCAACCGCCTGGGTTGCGAAGTGATAGAAATGTATTGCGAGCCGGACGGAACCTTTCCCAACCACCACCCCGACCCCACGATAGAAAAGAACGTAGCGGACCTTGCCCGCGCTGTGGTGGCGGCGGAATACGAACTCGGAATCGGCCTGGACGGCGACGCCGACCGCATCGGAGTCGTTGACGAAAAGGGCAAAATGCTTTTCGGCGACCAGATCCTGAACATCCTCGCGCGCGACTACCTCAGCCAGAATCCCGGCAAGACCATCATCGCGGACGTTAAATGCTCCAAAAACCTCTACGACGACATCCGTAAACGCGGCGGAATTCCGATTATGTACAAAACCGGCCACGCCAACATCAAAATGAAGATGAAGGAAGACGGGGTGAAATTCGCCGGCGAGATGAGCGGCCACGTTTTTCTGGCCGACCGCTATCTGGGCTACGACGACGCCATTTATGTAAGCTGCAGGTTGGTCGAGATCGTTGCCAAAACGTCTGCACCCGTCAGCACTTACCTGGCCGACCAGCCCAAAATGTACAACACTCCGGAACTGCACATCAATTGCCCGGATGAACGCAAGTTCGATGTGGTCGCCAAGGTCTGCGCGGAATTCAAGGCCGAAGGCTACGACGTCAATGACATCGACGGCGCCCGCATCACTTTCAGCGACGGCTGGGGCCTGGTCCGCGCCTCCAACACGACGCCGGTGCTGGTCACCCGTTTCGAAGCCGAATCGGAAGCCCGCATGAACGAGATCAGGGATCTGGTGGAAGGAAAGATCAAGAAATACCTTTGACCGAAACCGACAGCAAAATCCATTGATTTATCATGCCCGGCCACCCTATGACGCGGCCGGGTTCTTTTTTAAGAAGGGATTTGATTTCCCCGGCAGCCCTTCCATCCTGAAAACTGCCGACAACGCCTGTCACCTGCCACACGCCGAGTTCCCGCCCGTCCGGCAGGAAGCGGATAGGAAGTCAAATGGAAATGATCTAACTAAATCTCAGATCGGCATCAGCCTTTTAGAATCGCTATGAGTTCGGACAGCGGTTCCAGCGGAGTGGTTTGCTGCTGGCCGTTTTGGAGGTTCTTGAGGACAACCGAACGGCTCGCAAGTTCGTCTTCGCCGACGATCAGCGCAAAGCGGGCCTGGCTGTTGTCCGCGGCTTTGAGTTGGGCCTTGAAGGACGTCTTGTCCGGATCGTATTCGGCATAAATCCCCGCTTGGCGCAAGCGATTGATGTAGGGCAGCAGCAGTTGTTGAGCTGCCTTGCCCATCGTAATGACGTAGATGTCCGGCACCGGCGGACGCCCGAGCGAAACTTTTTCCTCGTCCAGGGCCAGCAACAAGCGCTCGAAGCCTCCCGCGAAACCGAGGGCGGGGATGCTCTTGCCGCCGATCTGTTCCAGAAGCGCGTTGTAGCGTCCTCCACCGGCCAGGGAATTTTGCGCGCCGAGGCCTTCGTAGATGACCTCGAAAGCCGTATTGGTATAATAATCCAAGCCGCGCACGATGCGGGGATTGATCACAAAGGGAATTTCCATCAGGCTGAGCTGTTCCTGCACAGCTGCGAAATGCTCCCGACACTCCGCATCAAGGTAATCCAGTTGCGAGGGCGCGCCGGAGGCGATCTTTTTACAGGACGGCACCTTGCAATCCAACAGCCGCCTCGGTTTCTGGTCGAAGCGGATCTGGCAATCCGGGCAAAGTTGCGGCAAATGAGGTTTGAAATACTCGCGCAGCGCCTTGTCGTAATCGACCGAACACTTGGGGCAGCCCACTGAATTGAGCTCCAGGCGCAGCTTTTGCAAGCCCAGGCCGGTGAGGTAAAACCAGAGGATGGCGATGACTTCCGCGTCGTAATAGGGATTGTTGCTGCCGATAAATTCGATGCCATATTGGTAGAATTGGCGGTAGCGACCCGCCTGGGGACGGTCGTAACGGAACATCGGGCCGATGTAATAGAGTTTGGCATTGGCGGAACCGATGTCGAGGCGGTTTTCCACGTAACTGCGCACCACAGGCGCCGTCCCTTCCGGACGCAGCGCGAATTCCCGGCCCTTGCGGTCGGTGAAGCGATACATCTCTTTTTTCACGACGTCGGAGCTGTCTCCGGAACTGCGTTCAAAGAGCGACGCCTGTTCAAAGACCGGCGTGCTGATCTCTTGATAGCCAAAAGCCGCGGCCAGTTCCCGGAAGGCGGAGATGACCTTCTGCCACTTGTAGCTTTGCGCGGGCAGGATGTCGTAGGTCCCGCGCGGTATCTGATATTCCATAATTACCTCAGTCTGATTTTACCATTCAACGCAGACGGGCGTCGCGTCAAGCTGCAATCGCGGATAACTGACTCCAGCTAAGTAAAGGCCTTGCGCGGGAGCGGTGATGACGAGTTTCTGGCGCGGATCCCTTTCCTCCAGGATGCGCTTCAGTAGGTCCGCGTCCAAACCTTGATGGGACAGATTGACCAGCGTGCCGACGATCCGGCGTACCATGTTGTGGAGAAAGCGGTCGGCAGAAAACTCAAAACTGAGGTGGCCGCCTTGGTCCGTGACCGCCAGCCGGGAAAGGTCGCACACGTGGTTGGGAACGTCGGGATTGTCCTTGCTCAGCGAGGAAAAGTCATGGCTGCCCAGCAAAATTTCGCTCAGGCGCGCGATCCTCTCAACATGGATCTGCTTGCGGGGCAAAAAGCCCATGTAGAGGCGGTTCAGCGGAGTTTTTTCCCTGGCCAGCAGATACGAATAACTGCGCTTACAGGCCTGGAACCGGGCATGGAAATCGTCCGCGACCGGCCAGATGCCGGTGATCCTGACATCTTCGGCCAGATGGGAGTTCAGAGCCAAAAGCAGCTGCCGGGGCGTCATCCTGCCGGAGTAGTCAAAATGGGCGTATTGCGCGAGGGCGTGCACTCCGGAATCCGTACGTCCCGAGCCGGTCACCGCGGTTTTCATTTGGGAGCAAAGCAACAACGCCTGTTCCACGTCGCCCTGCACGCTGCGCCTGCCACTTTGTTTCTGCCAGCCGTGGAAACCGGCGCCGTCGTACATCAGCCTGATCAAATAGCGCGGCAAGCTGGCCTCACACCGAATTGATCAGGGTTAACAAGGCCATGGCAGCCAGAGCGAGCAGATTGGCCCGCGGACTGGGTGCCGCCTGGGTTTCCCGGCGCAAAAGCCTGTCCAGCAGCGCTTCGGTCTGCCCGGAACTCCTGTAAACATGAGCACCGGCCGCGAACAGGGAATCCAGTCCGTTGCTGACACTGGTTCTGGCAGTGGGTTTGTGGCGGGAAAAATAACGCGCGTAGCCACGCAGGAAAAGCTGGGTCGCCAGGCCGAAACGGAGTAAACTTTTTCCCCATTTGTAACGCCGAAGGCTGTGTGTATCACGCAAGATCCGCTCCAGACCGAGATTTCCAAAGCAGTAAACCGTGACGATGATGAAAAAGACCAGTTTCAGGGTAAAGAGCAGCATCTCCGGAAAGGCGACACCAAACAGGGTGGCAAAAATCCAGTAGGCAGCGAAAAACGGCAGGCTGATCCGCAAACCGCGCAGCAGCTTGGAATACAGGCTCAGATCCAGCAGCATGAAACCCAGCAGGAGCGCGATCTGCAGGCAGATCTGGCGCAGCGAGGCTTCCAGCGCGCCGATGAAGGCCAGGACGAGCAAGATCAGGCGCAGATAGAGGTTCTGCCCGCTGAGAAGGGAAGGCTGGAGACCCTGGGCTGGCGGCATCCGATTAATGAAGAGGCGGTGGGATCGTATCTTCCGGAGGCGGTGCCCCGGGATAACTGAGAGACGGTGGCTCTTCCTTTTTCTCCGGAACGTCAGGCGAACCGGAATCAGGCGGCAGTTCATCGCGCAACTCCGGCTTGTCCTCTTCCGGAGGTGCTTCCGGAGGAGCCGCACTATGCTTCAGAGAATCCGCGGCAGCAGTCGTGTCGGCCAGGGCGGCAAGGCTGTCCGCCAGGGCTTTTTGTTGTTCCGCGAGCAGTTTCAGGCTGTCTGCCTTCGCCTTCGCCGCGGCCAGCGAATCGACCAGTTCCTCGAAGCGGTTGAGTTTGAAACGGCTGCCATCGAAAAACCGCGTGGTCAGGGAGGCGTAATCGCCTGATTTCTGAAGCTTGAGCACCTCTTCCAGATACGGTTTGGCGCGGAGAGTGTCCGGCTGTTCGAATGTGTAGAACCAGCCAAGGCGGAAATTGGATTTGAGGCGGATGTCGCTGTAAGTGGAGGCGGCCAGGCTGTCCAGGATCACCGCCATGGAATCCGGTTGCGTTTCAAACAGGCCAAAAGCCCGGTCCAAGCTGATTTCCTGGCTTTCCTGCAGCGGATCGATCAAACGGATCGTGTCGCCGTTGATCATGGCACCAAGGGCTTTCGTGTACTTATTTCCGGGAAAATCAGTCTGCATCTTTTCAAAGAGCGCCAGCACCCGGAGGCTGTCGGATTCCGCCTTGCTGTAAATGCTGGCCTGCGAAAAGAGTGAGAGCGGGACCAGTTCGTTATCGAAACGCGCGAGAATTTCCTCCAGGTTGGCCAGGCTCTCTTCCGCGGCCTTCAGCTGGCTCTGGACTGTTGATAAACGCTGCTCCAGGCTTCGGCGCTGTTCCGCGGGATCGGGTTCTTTCTCTACCTGCGTGGCTTGGGCCAGGCTGTCCGGCGGAGCGGATGAGCCTTCTTCTTCCGGTTTTAAAGACAAATCCAGGCTGTCAGAAGGCGCGGGCGTTCCTTCTTCCTCCGGTATTAAAGATAAATCCAAACTGTCGGCTACAGCTGGCAACTCCTCTCTGGGCTCATTGATGGTTTGCAAACTGTCAGAAATCGCGAGGGTGTCGGACTCCGCAGGAAGAGCCTGGGTTTTCAGGCTGTCCGGGGCTGCGAGGCTGTCCGGGGCAGGCGGTTCGGGCAGCAGGCTGATCTGTGAGTTCAAGGAATCTATTTCCGCATGGTGCAACAAGACCGAGGCGGACAGGGAATCCCGTTCCGCGCGCAAACTGTCCCGGGCATCGATGATGCGCTGGTACATCAGCAGGGCCGAATCGGGCAGGGCAAAGCTGTTCAGGTAGTTTTCCGCCGCGGTGATGTGATAATCGACGTATTGCTGGAGATTCTGTTCTACGTTCAGATTGGCATTCTGTTTCAACTGGGTGATGGCCGTGGCCTTTTGCTGGGACAGCTCCGAAAACGTCGAGGTGGGAAATTCCGTGCGGACGCGGTTGTAGGCTGTGGCTGCCTTATCCAGGTCGCCGGCTTGATAGAAATAATACTCTCCCAAATTGAATTGCGCTTCGGCGGAACTCTGGGTGCGTGGATAGTCTTTGCTGATCTGGTCGGATTCCGCGATCCCTTTTTCAGCCTCATCACGTGCAAAAAGCAGCCGCGCCTGCAGCACTCTGATCTGGGAAAGCTGTTCCGGGCGGCTATCGTCATTTAGGAGTTTTTGGACGTTTCTCCAACTCTTGTCGTATTGACCGAGCTGGAACTGGTTGAGGGCCACGTAGTATTGGGCTTCCAATTTGAGCAGTTTGGGGATGAGCCGCGACTGCGTGATCTTCTCGAATTCCCTCAGCGAGGATGCATAGTCCTTCTGGACGTAGTAGTTCTTGCCAAAAAGCAGGAAGGCTTCCTTATATTCCTTGGCCTTGGGGTAGCCGTCAATGATCTTGCGCAGCCAGTATTGCGCTCCGTTGTAATCCTTGTCAGCGATGTTGAATTCCGCCAGGGTGAGCAGGGCCCGGGGATGCAGTTTGATCTGGTTCGGATCGCGGATGAATTGCTCCAAAAGCGCCCGGGCGTCTTCTGGCCTGTTGATATCCCGCAAGACTTTGGCCAGATAGATGTGCGCCTCGCCGTAATAACGGCTGTCGGGAAAGCCCTTGATCAGGTTTTCGAACTGGTCCTTGGCCTGGAAGGCGCTGTTGCCCTTGTAATAAAGCGCGCGGGCCATCAGGAAAAGCGCGTCGTCCGTGTTGCGCGAAGTATTTTTCTGGCTCAGGATGATACCGCATTTCTTGATCGCCTTGGTGTATTCGTCCACGGCCTGGCTGCTGGGACGCCCGTTGGCGTTCAGGGGCCGGTCCTGCGCGGACTTGAAATATTTCCTGGCGTTGTACATCGTGTTGTTCAAACCGCAGGAAAACAGGACCAGCGGAATGAGCAGCACCAGCGGACGCAATATCTTCATTGTTTCAGAACGCTTGGCGGACAAGATTCTGTCAATACAAATCTAAGCCCGCTTCCCCGGCCGCTTTCAGCAGCGCGTGGCTTTCCAGGAATTCCACAGCGCGGCGGACGTCCGGGTACGAGGTCCGGTCTTCCTCAAGCCTCGGGACCGTCAGACGGAATTTCCCCTTGGCCTTTTCCACTACCGGTGAGGACGGAATGCCGCGCAGATCCAGGGCTTGCATCGCTATCAACAGCTCGATCGCCAGGACCGTCCGCACATTTTCCACCACCTGGATGGATTTGTTGGCCGCCACGGAGCCCATGCTGACATGGTCTTCCTGGTTGGCGGAGGTCGGAATGCTGTCCACGCTGGCGGGATGTGCCAGCACCTTGTTTTCGGAGACCAGTGCGGCGGCGGTCAGTTGGACGATCATGTAGCCGGAGTCGATGCCGGGGCGCTTGGCCAGAAACGGATTCAGGCCACGGTTTAGAGCGGGATTCAACAGCTGTTCCATGCGCCGTTCGGAGATGGAGGCCAATTCCGCCAGCGCCAGGGCCAGCATGTCCAAAGCCAGGGCCAGCGGTTCGCCGTGGAAATTGCCGCCGGAGATCACTTTTTCCTCGTCGGAAAAGATCAGGGGATTGTCAGTGGCTGAATTGGCCTCGGTTTCCAGAACGGAGCGGACGTAGGCCAGGGCGTCGCGTACGGCTCCGTGGACCTGCGGCGTGCAGCGCAAACTGTAGGCGTCCTGCACGTTGTCGCAATTGACGTGCGACTCGCGCAATTTGCTGCCCTCCATGATCCGGCGCAGGTTGGCGGCGCTTTTCGTCTGACCCGGATGTGGGCGCAGTTTGTGCACCAGTTCGTCGAAGGCGCTGGGTGTTCCCTGTAAAGCGTCGATCGAGGCAGCGGCGATCAGGTCGGCCTGGCGGCAGAGCCGTTCCGCCTCAAGCAGGTTAAGAATGCCGAGCGCGGCCATGACCTGGGTGCCGTTATTCAGCGCCAAACCTTCTTTGGCTTGAAGTTGGACCGGCTTGATCCCGGCCTGTCGCATGGCCTCTCTCCCGCTCATAACTTTGCCCTGAAATTCAGCCTCGCCTTCTCCGATGAGGGGCAAAGCCAGATGCGACAACGGCGAAAGGTCACCGCTGGCGCCGACGGAGCCGCGCATCGGGATCACGGGATGGACGCCGCGGTTGAGCATTTCCACCAGTGTCTGCAAAGTCTGGGGCCTGATCCCGGAATGCCCTTTGGCCAAAACGTTGATCCGGAGCAGCATGATGGCCCGCGTCTGGGCCGTCGTGTAGGCCGGGCCGACGTTCGTGGCGTGGCTGCGGATCAGGTTGAGTTGCAGTTCCGCGATGTTTTCGGGCGGGATGGTCACCGAACTGAATTTGCCAAAGCCGGTCGTGAGCCCGTAAACTATGTCACCGCGCCGAATAACCTTGTCCACGTAGGCGCGGCACTTGGCCACCCTGGCCTCGCAATCCGCGCTGAGGGCGATCGGAACCCGCTTCACCGCGATTTCCTCCACCTGCTCCAAACTGAGCGTGTTGCCGTCGATCAATATTTTTGTCATGAGTTTCCCTGGTTGGTTTCCCGCCAATCCTTCGCGCGTTACCGTCAGGGATTGGCAGTGAGTATTTATGCCAGATTTTTCCCCTTGCCGATTTTGTCAATCCCTTGTCGGACAATCCTTCTTCTGTAACGCAGTCCCTTTTTTTATTGACACATTTGACGAGCCTTGCGAGATTGACATTACAAAGGAGTTATTATGAAGACATACTTGAACTTTCCGAAAACGCCGGGCTGGTCTGCGGGCAAGTATTTCTTTGTTCTTTTGCTGGCTCTGTTGACCCTGCCGGCCTGGGGCCAGACTGACTACCTCGTGGTGGACGTCGGCGACCTTTTCGGTCTTTGGTACAGCGAAAGCGACTGGGGCGATTACGATGGGGACATCGACCTCGACCTGCTGATGGTGGGTTACGGCCCGACCACCGGACAGGGCTATCTTAAATTCTATCGCAACGACGGCAACTCGACCTTCACCTTGCTCGACACCCCCATGCTGGGCACCGGCAACGGGACCTGCCGTTTCGCCGATTTTGACAATGACAACGACCTCGATGCCCTGATCTGCGGCCAGGTGGCCTCGGGCGTGGACACCACCCGCGTTTACATCAACACCGGAGGCGTGTTCACGGACTGCGGCTTCAACTTTCCTCCCCGGGTTTCCAGCTCCGCCAGCATCGGCGATTACGACAACGACGGGGATCAGGACATCCTGCTGACCGGCGGAACCATTGACGATGTCTCCACCGGCTATATACAAATCTTTAGGAATGACGGCAGTTTCAACTTCACCCCCATCGAGGTCGTCACGCCCGGGATCCGCAACGGCGTGGCGGAATTCGGGGATTACAACTCCGACGGCTGGCTGGACATCGCCTACACGGGCTCGGCCGGCTCCGGCAACTACGTCTCCCGGATCTTGCGCGGAAGCAGCACAGGGAATTTCGTCGACATCAACGCCCCTCTGGCCGGCCTGCGCTACAGCAAGATCTCCTGGCTGGATTACGACTGCGACGGCGACCTGGACGTCATCCTCAGCGGCTCCTATTCCAATGAGGCGGAAAGCCAGTTCAAACTCTACAGATACGACGGCAGCGATGTATTCACAGAAGTCGCCCAACCCAACGTTTTGGGCGAACGCCAGGGCGACCTAGCCTGGGGCGACATCAACAACGACGGCTACGCGGACCTGATCGTAAATGGCTTGATCACCACCAGCACCTACGTGGAAAAACTCTATATCTTCAATCCACAAAACGGACTCTGGGAAGACGGCCAGACCCTTACCTACCTCAAATACGCGGCCGTGAGCCTTGGCGATTACAACAACAACGGCAAACTGGACATGAGCGTGAGCGGTCTGTATGCCTCTGGCAATTATTGGAACAAGCTCTACAACAACGTCTGCGCCGTGGCGAACACGCCTCCGACTCCGCCGGACGCGCTGGGATCCGGCATCGTTAACGGCGTCGTCTACCTTTCCTGGTCGACGGGCTCAGACGCGGAAACCCCATTTGGCGGCTTGACCTACAATGTCCGCGTGGGAACCACGCCCGGCGGCAGCCAGATCCTGAGTGCCATGGCCGATCCCGCCACCGGCTGGCGCAAGGTCGCACGGCCTGGAAACGCGAGGGCTGAGTACCAATTGCGGGACCTGCCCGACGGAACCTATTACTGGAGCGTCCAGGCGATCGACAATGCCTTCGCCGGCTCCGCCTTCGCTCCCGAACACACATTCACTATCGGAGTCGATAATTCCGATTTTGTCGCTCCTCCCAACATCGCCAGCCTGCGCAATTTTCCCAATCCGTTCAGAGCGGAAACCCGGATCGAACTCGAACTCAAGGCTCCCGGTCGTGTGCGGGCTGACATTTACAATATCAAGGGCCAGAAAGTCCGGTCCCTGCTTGATTCCGACCTTCCTGCCGGAGTCCACGGCTTGACCTGGGACGCTTGCGATAGCGGCGGAAACCCGCTCCCGGCTGGGATCTACACGATCAGGGCGCAGACCGGGACTCAAATCAAATACCATAAGATAATACATATAAACTAGGAGAAAAGATGAAAAAACTGCTCATTCTCGCGGCTCTCGCGCTGCTCTGTTCCGCCGCTTTCGGCTGGGACATCATCCGCCAGGCTGCCTTTCCCACCAACTTCTACTGCCTGGAAAAGATCGGCAACACACTCTGGGCCGGCGGTTACGTGGGCGGTGTGGCCAAATCCACCGACGACGGACTGACCTGGAACTTTGTGGAAACACCGGCCTACACTCCCCCGACCTACAAGGACGTCTGGGACATCGATTTCATCGACCAGAACAACGGCATCATGGTCGGCGACGACGGTATGGTGGCCCTCACCACGGACGGCGGCCAAACCTGGACCTGGCCCGCCACCGCGCAAGCCGTCATCGGCACCACCCGCATGTACGGGGCGGTCTATTTTCCGGACGGACGGATCTGGATCTGCGGCTACGACGGCAAGATCGGCTATTCACCGGATTTCGGCGCCACCTGGTCTTTGCAGGGCGTCGGCGTGACCACCGTCGTCGGTTACGGGATCTCCATGAATTCCAGCGGGACGGGTTTCATTGCCCTCAACAACGGCGATCCCGACCAGTCCAAGATCCTCACCACCACCGACTTCGGCGCCACTTGGACCCTGGTCAACCTGACCGTCACCGGCAATCCCACCATGTATAAGGTCCGCCAGTTCGGAAGCCGTGTCGTCCTGACCGGCGACAAGGGCTACCTCGGTTACAGTAACGACAACGGCGCCACCTGGACCCATTACCCGAACGCGGCCGGAACCACAACCTCCGACGCCATGCGCGACGTGGCGATGAACGGCCTGGAAGGCTACGCGGTCGGACGCAATGCCCGCATCCTGAAAACCACCGACGGCTGGGCCACCTGGAACCTGCTCACCCACGATTTCAATCCCTATATCGAAGGGATAAAGTACCGCACGGACGGTTCTCTGGTCGCTTGCGGCTGGCAGGGCACCCTGGCGATTTCCACCGACGCCGGCCTCCATTGGGAGGACATGGTGCCCACGGCGGTTGACCTCTGGCAGGCCAGTATCGTGGACGCCGACACCTGGTACGTGGCAGGCGACAAGGGCAACATCCTCAAGACCACCGACGGCGGCCAGACTGTAGTCAAAAAGAACGTCCCCGGCGACGTCAGCCTCTATTACGCCTGCTACTTCAAGAACGCCAGCGAAGGCTGGGTGACCGGCAAGACCACCGGCAAGATCTATCACACCGTCAACGGCGGGGATACCTGGACCTCCTTCACGGTGCCCGGATTTGCTGCCGCCAAGGCCTACTACGACTTCTTCTTCATCAACGACACGACCGGCTACGTCCTCGGCGTGGGCGGAAAAGTCACCAAAACCACCGATGGCGGGCTGACCTGGGCCGCCCTGGGCGATAACATCAACACCGCGCACAACCTTTATTGCAATTACTGGAAAAGCGAACAGAACGGTTACGCGGGCAGCGGGACGGGATTGCTCTACATCACCACGAATGGCGGCGTGACCTGGTCTTCCATCACAATCGGCGGCAGCGCCAACATCCGCGACATCTGGTTCCGCGACGCCAACAACGGCGTGCTGGTCAAGGAAAACGGCGAGATCTGGTACACCCTCACCGGCGGAAACACGTCCGGAGACTGGATCGCTGCCACGGAGAGCGCGGCTGCGGCGATTATGGGCGTCTATTGCGACCACAACGGAGTTTACTGGGCTGCCGGCTACAGCAATGAACCCTCCCAGGCGGGAAATTCCTGGGCGCTGATGAAGTCCCTCGATTACGGCGCCACCTGGACCCAGGAGACCTTCCCCGCCCTGAGTTTCAACGCCACCCGCTTTACCAATATCACCGCCGGCGGCGGCAAGATCGTCGCCGTGGGCAAAAACAACCTGATCGTGGCCCAACTCGAGGTGCCGGAACATGTCACGCTGATCGCTCCGCCGGACAACAGCGCCGGGGTAGATCCGGACAACGTCACCCTCCAGTGGGTTCCTTCCGAATACGGTTCGGTGCCGGCCTATTATTCCATCTTCGTCAGCACCTCGCAGGAAACGCTGTTCGACGATTACTATTTCGAGACGGAAGCCACCTCCTTCAACCTCTCCGCCGCGGATATCGATTTGGGCTACGGCACCACCTGGTACTGGGCGGTCCTGCCGGTCAACGAGGAAATGGACACCCCCGATCCCGAATCCGACGAATTCATGGTCTGGCGCTTCACCACCATGGCTGGCGGCGGCCTGGAAATCCCCGCAGTCGGAATCGAAAGGCTGGGCGAACAGATCCGGCTCTACTGGGCGGCGGTTCCCAACGCCGTACTTTATAACATCTACGCCAGTAACGATCCGGTCGTCGGATTCACCTTCCTCGACGACACGGACCAACTCGAATACCTGATCGCGGCCCCCGGAGACAAACAGTTTTTCAAAGTCACCGCTAGCGACGAAGCCGGCCAATAACATAAATCTACTTGATTCAGGGGCGGGATTTGTTTCCCGCCCTTTTTTTGTGCCTTCCCAATGAGTGTGCAAGCCAACATGGACGCGGAGATCCTGAAAATTCACAGGCCCTGAAAAACCCTGATATTTTCATGCTCTTGCAGGACAAGCGCTTACAACGGAAATATTGGGGCGGTCTAACTCCGAAATATTTTCATCCCTATGTGGCACAAGGGCTTACAGCGAAAATTCACAAAAGTTGGAAAAACTACTCTCTCCAGCCGTGAGGGGGTGGAGTGCAGAATAAGGGTATAGAGTGCTAAGTGCTTGTATATATAGAATATATACATATATATAAAATTATATATCATCTATCATCTATATCTATAAGAGCACTAAGAGTATACACTCTCTTCTCTCTCCCTGCATGCCTGGTAACCCTCCGCCGGAAACAGTGGTTTTTTGCATTCTTGTGAATTTTCGCTGTAAAACACTGTCCGACAAGCAGATGAAAATATTTCGGAGTTAGACCGCCCAAATATTTTCGTCATATCTCGCTGTCCCGCAATAACTAAGAGTTAGACAAAGTTAAACCGGGTGTGTGAATTTTCAGGGCGGGGACTCAAGATCCACATTCCCAGCTCTCGCTTCAGGCAGGGATCCGCATCCAGTTCCTCCCCGCCCGCTCCACCCCAATAACATTATATGTATGGCAGACAAAGAGATAACCCAGATACACTGCTTTACTCCTGCTGATACTCTGGAGATACTCCCGAGGAGCCGGGCAGTGGGAAAAATCGTGAAAGCGTGAAAGCGTGAAAGGGTGTAACAAGGGTCCCAGATCCCGGAACCACAGGCGTCCCGCCTGTGTGGACCCAAAGGGGCCTGCCTTTCTCCCGCCCCACCTCAACGATTTACATATAACTTTCACCCACTTCGCAAAGCCCTGCGGGCCGTTCCGGGATGCCATGACTTACTTCGTATCTTCGTGTCTCTGCGGCTCTGTGTTGAGTTTTTTCCAATCAGGCAGATCATGTCGATCATGCTATCAGCGTTATATCTATCCTCCAAATCCTCTTTTCCCTGAAAATCTGCGTTCTCTTTTTCTGTGCAAATCCGCTCTTCTGCGGCCTCTTTGCCGCGGATAAAGAAAAGCGCGGGCCAAAAACCCGCGCTTCGGATATGTGTCTGATCAGGGGATCAGTGATGTTTGTGGGTGGCTTCCTCAACCACCTGGCCGTTGTTGACCGAGCGCTTGAAGTAGTGCGTGTGCAGCAGTTTGTGGGCCAGGGGCGAGTTCGGTTCGCCGAGGAAACGTTCGTAGATGCGTTTCACTTCGGGGTTGTGGTGGGATTTGCGCACGGGCAGGCTGCGGTCCTCTTCGTAGAGGGCGAGTCCGCGGCGCGCGCGGGACGCGATGTCGTTTCCGTAGGGTTGTCCGCCGCCTCCGACGCAACCGCCGGG
>JAKQNV010000099.1 GCA_029565595.1 Candidatus Cloacimonadota bacterium | reverse complement strand
CTGGTGTTTTTCGCCTGGCTTCCTTATCTGCACGTTTTCGAGCGCGGGGTGGAGCACCGGCGCCAGTTGCTGCGGATGGGCTTTGTCACCTCCCTGGTGTACGTCCTGATCATGTTCAACTGGATCGCGCTGGTCACCGTACCCGGCCTGGTCGGCATGGTGCTGCTCTACACTGTCGTCTTTTACCTGCTCTTCGTCTGCATCAACCGGATCTACCGTGCCTGGCCGTTTTGGCGCTACGTCGGTTTCGTCTCGCTGCTGCTGGCATTTGAGTTCGTCGAGAATTTTGGGGAGCTCCGCTTTCCCTGGTTCAACCTCGGCTATTCGCTGGCGGATTACAACATCCTGGTACAATTGGCCGATGTCGTAGGCGTGGTCGGACTTTCCGCCCTGATCCTGGTCATCAATGTCCTGCTCTACCAGCTCCTGCCTTTTGGCCAGAAACTGCTGCTGGCCCGCAAAAACTCACCCGCCAACGTGCTGCATCCGCTGCGCAACAGGCGGGTAGGCTCATTTGTCCTGAGCCTGCTGATCTTTGCCGTCTGGCTTGGCTACGGATACAAATGCTTAAGGGATCTGCCGCTGGAGAAGCACGACGCCGGAATCTTCGTGGTGCAGCCTTCCATCCCCCAGGACTTGAAATGGGAACGCGACCAGTATTACAAATCGATGGCGGTCTTCAAGGACCTGACCCTCAAGGCAGCGGCGGATTCGGCCAAACTTGTCATCTGGCCGGAGGGCGCGGTGACCAATTACCTGATGCGGATGCCGGAGATCCAGACCGACCTGCGGGACATCCTCGACGCCGCGCAGGTGGATATTTTTACGGGATTCCCGGACCGCACGCCAGCGCCGGAAAACCACGTCAATTCCGAACTTTATTACAACTCCGCCTCGCTCTTTTCGCCTGATAATTTCTATCAGGCCATCTACTACAAGAACATCGTTATCCCGGTGGCCGAACGCATGATCCTGCTGGACCAACTTCCCTTCATGTGGAAACTGCAGTTTGGCCAGGCCAATTGGGAGTTCGGCAAGGAATTGCGTTACTACGAAAGCGGGGGCTTCAAGTTTTCGCCCTCGATCTGTTACGAAGTGGCGTTTCCGGATATCTTCCATCGCATGGCGCTGCCAATCGATCCGGCCAGCGGGGAGATCCAGAAATGCGATTATCTGGTCAACATCACCAACGACGCCTGGTTTGGCACATCCTACGGACCCTGGCTGCACGCGGTTATGGCGCGGTTCCGAGCGGTGGAAAACCGCATCCAGATCTACCGCAGCGCCAATACGGGCATTTCTCTGGTCGTGGATCCCAAGGGGAGGATCCTGGCCAAGACCGATCTGTTTGAAGTGAAGGACATCACAGCGCCGCTGTACACGACGCCCAAGGTTCCGCTGATCAGCAAGATCCACCGCTATCCGTGGCTGATCGTTGCTTTGGCCTTGCTCCTCGTCGCGGCATCTCTGTTCAGGAAAATCGGGAGACCACTATGAAAAAGTACTTTTACACCATTGGTGAAGTCAGCAACATGCTGGGGGAAAAGCCTTACGTGATAAGGTATTGGGAGAGCGAATTCAAATTCCTCAGGCCCCGCAAGGACGAAGGCCGGATCCGCAAGTACTCCGAGGAAAACATCGAATTGCTCCGCCATATTCAGGACATGCTGCACAACCAACGTTTCACGATCGAAGGCGCCCGGCAGAAACTGAAAGCCGAACGCAGCAATCTCAAAAAGGGGAATAATATCCTGGCCGAGCCGGCGGAGTTCACTTCCGAGCAGTTGATCGGAATCCTCAGGGAAGTGCGCAGCCAGCTTCAGGATCTGCGCCAACGCTGCCAGCGCCTGCAAGGAAAAGCCGGATGAATTTTCAGGATATCATTCTCACACTGCAAAGGTACTGGGCGGAGCGGGGCTGCAACCTCCTCCAGCCCTACGACATCGA
>JAKQNV010000096.1 GCA_029565595.1 Candidatus Cloacimonadota bacterium | reverse complement strand
ACGCCTTCGATGACGCCGAGCTGGTTGTTGTTCACCACCAATGCATCTCCCGCCACGATACCGCTGGCGCCGCCGCGGATCAGGCCTTTGTAAACTCGGTCCACCAGGCAATAGCGCTCGGCTTTCATCAGATATTCTTTGTCAGAATAGTCCGGTGGCACTTCCGGTTTGGGTTTGCCCGCCACTTCCTGCTCCCAGACCTTTTTGACGCGCGCAAAGATCACGGGATCCGTGGAAATGCTGCTGTTGAATTCCGCCAGCAAAGGCGAAATTTGCTGCGCCAGAGCTTTGAATTCGGCGTCCGATTCGGCCGAAAGCAAATTGAAATAAATGCTGGCCACGTAGTCCAGCTGCTCGCCGTTCAATTCCAGGGCGAGGATGGTGTTGCTGAAATCCGGCTCGGCGGGATTGGCCTTGAGGGCTTCGATCTCCTCGCGGGCGGCTTGCAGCGCCGCCTGGATGGCGGGGAGGAAATGCTCTGTCTTGATCTCGTCAAAGGGGATGGCTTTCAAACGGTGCTCGTTTTTCTGCCGCAGAAGGGGATTTTCGGATACGGTCATCTACTTTCCTTTAATAATGATTTTCTGCTAGCACCTTATTTTTCGGGCGCGTTTTGGGTCAATCCTTTTTTCTGACAAGGCTGATGAGGAACCGGTTGTCAAGGCTGCTGCCTGAGCTGAGAATTTGATTGACGAATATCTGTAGCTGGTAGAAATTGGCAATCAAGGGGAGAAATATCCACCTTTATATCAGTCGCAGAGAGAGTTAGTGTTTTTTTTACCGAGCGGCTACTTCCGGCGCGGCCGGAGCCGTTCCTTGGTGAGAAATTTCGCAGTTAAGACCGATGCCGCTTGAGTTATGGAAGGCGTCGAAGCAATGTACAATAATGACCTAAGCAAGGAGAGAACATGTTAAAAAAACTTCTTCTGATCTTGATCGCGGCCCTGTCTTTGGGCTACATCTTCGGACTGACGGCGGGTGACATCGCCATCATCGCGGCAAACTCCGACGCCACAAAGAGCCTGGCGTTTGTCGCCCTGGAAGACATTCCGGCCGACACGAACATTACCTTCACCGACAACGCCTGGGATGCCACCAACCAAACCTGGCGGACCGGCGAGGGTAGCATCGTTTGGACGAATACAGCCGTCACAACCAAAGGAACTGTTGTCACACTGACTTTTGGCACGACCTTTGCCGCCTCTCTCGGTTCGGTGACGACCAACTCAAGTTTCAACCTTTCCACTTCCGGCGACCAGATCCTGGCCTATGAAGGCACGACAGCGCCCACTTCAAACACCGACAGCATCTGGCTGTTCGGTTTTTCTTTCGAAAATTGGGCTTATGCCAATAACTCCAATTCATCCGACTATCCAACCGCCCTGGCCGGGGCTTCGGTGGCCATGACATCCTCCACAGTTGAAACCGACAATGCCTACTTTGCCAACGGAATAGACGCACAGATTTCCGTTTCGGTTTCTGGCACCAAGGCCGCCCTGCTGGCGCTGTTTACCGACAACACCAAATACTACAAGAATGACACAGGCCCCCTGACTTTTCCTACTTATAGCATAACCGTCGAGACCGCGGGCACCCCGACCATCATCGCTTCCGGCACCCTGAACGCTTTTACGGCCTACACCGGAACGCCTTCCGCCTCGCAAAGTTACAATCTGAGCGGCAGCAACCTGACCGCGGGCATCGCGGTCACGCCGCCCGCAGGATTCGCCATTTCCACGGACGACGCCACTTTCTACACTTCGGCGCAGACTCTGGCTTCCACCTTTAACGGCCCCGTCTATGTTCGCCTGACCGGAACGACAGCCGGATCTTTTTCCGGCAACATCACCCACACCAGCGCCGGCGCGACCCAGGTCGACAAAGCCGTCAGCGGCACCGTGACCGATCCGGTTCCGTTGATCCACGCCACCGGGACTTTGAATGCCTTTGCCGCCGAAGTCGGCACTCCCTCCGCGGCGCAGACCTACAACCTTTCCGGGGAATTCCTCACTGCCAACATCGCCGTGACGGCTCCCGCGGGATTTGAGATCTCGACCAACGGAACGACCTATGCCGGCACCGCGTCCGTAGCTTCCAGCTTCAACGGTCCCATTTACGTTCGTTTGACAGGAACAACGGTTGGTTCCTACAGCGGCAATATCACCCACACCAGCGCTGGCGCGGCCCAGGTCGACGTGGCCGTCAGCGGCGATGTGACCGAAGCCACGGTCGCGACGCTCTTTATGCAAGAGAACTTTGATTATGAAATCGGGACCACGGTCGTCTCCAACGGCTGGAGCGCTCACAGCGGAGCCGGGACTGCCTCGCCCCTGGTTGACGCCACCAACCTCGTTTATACGAACTACCCGCCCAATGCCGGCGGCAGCGCCCGTACGACCGGCGTCACCGGTGAAGACATTTCCCATGGTTTCGCGGAACAAACCAGCGGCGATATCTATTGCGCTGTCCTGCTCAAGATTACCGCCCTGCCCAACACCACTCAGGACTATTGCTTCCACCTCGGAGATTCCGCGGTTCCTGGCGGCGGGACGAATTTCCGCGGCAGGCTCTACGCGCAGAGAGATGCCAGCAACAACATCAGATTCGGCATCTCGAAGTATTCGACGAATACGACGGTGATCCAGTTCACGCCTTATTCCTACGCTTATGACACCACCTATATGATGGTGCTGAAGTACAAAATCGTGCCCGGAACCGCTAATGACGAAGTCTATCTCTGGATCGATCCCACCGACACGGTCAACGAGCCAGCTTACACGCTGTTCATCGGGACCGCCGACACCGGCGCCGATCCTGTCAATATCGGCAGCGTGGCCATCCGCCAGTCATCCAACACGCCGGCCGCGTATTATGACGGCATCCGCATCGCCAACGACTGGGCCCGTTTGTGGGATCCCACGGGAATGCCCACTCCGACGATCGTGACCACCGGAGTGCCAGATCCTGTCTATAACATTGTCGGCAACCCCTCCGAGGAAATATCTTCCTACAACCTGAGCGGCGTGGATCTGCAAGGTCCGATCAACCTCGCTGCTCCTGAGCACTTTGAGATATCAACATCGCCAACCACCGGCTGGGGCTCAACCCTGCAGGTTCCCTACAACTTCGACGGCCCCATCTATATCCGCCTGAACAGCAGCGTCGTGGGTGAGCATTCCGGTGACGTCACACACAACAGCACCGGCGCCGCAGAAGTTCTGGTTCGCGTCGAAGGCGAAACCTTCCCCGCCGACGTGATCTGGAATATCACGGCCAATCTGACTCCCTTCACCCACGAAGTCGGAACGCCCTCGGCCAGCCAATCCTACTCCCTGAGCGCGACCAACGCGACCGGTAACATCACCCTTACCGTCGAAAGCCCGTTTGAACTCAGCACCACCAATGCCGAGCCCTGGACGGCTTCGCTCGATCTGGCCCCCAGCTTCAACGGCAACATCTACGTGCGCATGAACGCTGCCATCGCCGGCGACTATACCGGAACGATCGTTCACGCCACTGCCAATGCCACCAATTACGACCTCGCCGTCAGCGGCACCGCTACTCCTCCGGCCGGCAACTACGCCACGGATCTGTTCTTCAGCGAATATGTGGAAGGAACTTCCAACAAGAAAGCTGTGGAAATCTTCAATGGCACTGGAAGCCCAGTCGATCTCTCCAATTACTCAATGAAGAAACAGGTCAATGGAGCTGGTCCGTTCGGCAACGAACTTTTGCTGTCGGGGACCTTGGCCAACAACGATGTGTACGTAATAGTGCTTTCCAGCACCACCGGCACGACTCTGGTCGGCGAGCCTTACGTCGATCTGGCAACCACTTCCTCAGTAATGAGTTTCAATGGCAACGACTGCGTCGCCTTGTATCACAGCGGCGTCCAGACCGATGTCATCGGTATTGTGGACCAGGTCTCTCCAAACTGGGGAACCGACCTCACCATGGTCCGCCTGTCCACAGTAGTTTCACCCAGAGTTGATTTTACCTGGGACGAGTGGACCGTTTATCCCGTGGATACCACCGAATACCTCGGTTCGCACACTTTCACCCCTGGAATGCAGATGGCCGCGGAAGCGACTTTCGACCATGCCGCGGGTGTTTATTACGCCCCGTTCAATTTGGTGCTGAGTACTACCACGCCCAACGCCACGATCTATTACACGCTTGACGGCAGCATACCCAGCGATACGAATGGATTCAACTACACTATCACGGGTCCGATCTCCATCAACGCCACCACAACGGTCAATGCGATAGTCTATGCCACCGGCTTCGCGCCCAGCATTGTGACCACTGCCACCTATATCTTCCCTGTCCTGGTCAACAATATCGCCCAATTGCGGGCACAGGCCATCGGTGCCACCATCTACAGGCTTACCGGTGAAGCGGTCTTAACCTTCCAGCAAAACACCACCCGCCATCCCAAGTACTTCCAGGACGCCACCGCGGCGATCTTGGTCGACGATCCGGGTTCCATCATCACGAGCACTTACAACCTCTACGATGGAGTTACCGGTCTGACGGGAACGCTGGCTCTGTACAGCGGTTTGCTGCAATTCACTCCGGTTGTCGATCCAGGTTCCGCCACCTCCTTCGGAAACCTGGTTTTACCGGAACTCCGCACATTCGCCAGCCTGACCAGCGCAGACCAGTCGAAACTGATCAAGGTCCTGGATGTCACACTGGATACCACCAACGGAAACTTCGGCACCGCCGCTGAAAACATCAGCGCCACCGATCCGACCGCAACCCTGACCATGCGCACCTTCCCCTCCACCGATTACAGCGGAACTCCGATCCCGCCTGCGCTTACCAGCCTGACTTGCCTGGTTGGGCAATTTGGCGAAACGATGCAGGTTTCGCCGCGTTTCCTGGCTGACTTCGAACTTCCCGGCGGCCTGGAAGTGCCCGTCGTGACGATCACGCAAAGCGCGGGAACCATAACCCTCAGCTGGCCTGCCGTCAGCGGTGCCACCAGCTACCGCGTGGAAGCCTCGAACGATCCTTACGGAACCTACACTACCTTGGGCAGCACCAGCGATCTGAGCTATAACTTCACGCCCACGGAGGATATGAAGTTCTTCCGTGTGATCGCGATCAACTAAACAAATCCAAACCAGATAACCCAAACCCGGGAGTCCGCTCCCGGGTTTTTTCTTTGTCTCCCTAACAATCCAGATATACGCTTCCTCAAGAAATCCCCGTCGCTTGCAGCTGTTTCCTCCCTGAATCTCAGAAGTTCGACTTCGATTTAACTTCACCTTGAATTCGCGCCCATCTGGCAGGAACTCGGCGCGAAGCAAGCAAGAAGCTTAAGGGCCAGGTTTCAGGGCGGGAAAGAACCAGGATCCACAACCAAGCCATGGAGATCTTGCGGACCAACTTCCCATCTGCAGACACAAAAAAAGCGACCGGTCATCGGACCGGCCGCATTATCTTTCAGCGCAGCCACTGGGGCTGCTACAGGTGTTACTTGTGGCTTTTTTCCTGGCAGAATTCGATCAGGACTCCGAGGCTCGATTTCGGATGCAGGAAGGCGATGTCGGCATGGTGCGCGCCGGGGCGCGGTTCCTTGTCAATGAGGCGGATCCCGCTGTCTTCGGCCTTGGCCAGTTCTTCGGGCAGGTCGTCCACTGCGAAGGCGATGTGCTGGATGCCTTCGCCTTTTTTCTCGATGAACTTGGCGACGGGGCTCTCTTCCGAGGTCGGGGCCAGTAGCTCGATGCGCGTGTCGCCGCAAGGGAAGAAGGCGACCTTAACCATTTGGGAAGGCACTACCTCCACTCCCTCGAGGGTGAGGCCGAGCTTTTCGTAGAAGGCGATCCCGTCTTCCAGATCCTGGACGGCGATACCGATGTGGGAGATGTGCTTGATCATGCCAGCGCTCCTATTTGCCGTATTTGGCAGCCAGATCGAAGCCAATCTGCATGGCCTTGTGGTTGATTTCCACGAAGGCCGGCTTAACCGATTCGGCGATGGATTGCTTGAGCGAGGCCTCTTTCACGATGCCGGTGATCTTGACCAGGAAGGCCAGGGAGAGGATGTTCGTGGAAATAGGGCTGCCCAGTTTTTCGATGGCGATATCCGTGAACGGCACTTCGTAAGTGTTTTCCGCGGCCAGGGCGAGGTTCTTCACGTAGGTGGTGTCGATGATCAGGACGCCTGTATCGCGCAAGTCGAAGAGATATTTGTCGCAGGCTTCCTGGGTGAGGGCCAGCAGGCAATCGAAGTTCGTGGCCTCAGGGAAATAGATCTCCTGGTCGCTGATGATGACGTCCGCGCGGGATGAGCCGCCGCGTGATTCTGGGCCGTAACTCTGGGTCTGGGTGACGCGGCGTTTGTCGATGACCGCAGCCCGGGCCAGAATTATCCCGGCCAGGATAAGGCCCTGTCCGCCGCTGCCGGAAAGGCGTATCTCGTAGTTCTTCATCATTTCTCACCTCCCATGGCCTGCACCCGTTTGGACAGATCGGCATACTGGGCGCAAAACTCAGGCCGGATCTCCTTACGCAGGATTCCGCGGACGATCTTGCCCTCCAGTTTTTCCGGAGGAAGTTTATCCGCAGCCGCCAGGGGCACGGAGTTGTCGCGCATTTCCTTCATCATCTGCGGTGCGCCGCCTTTTTTGTTGAGGCGTCCGAAGATCACGGGACAGGCGCTGATGACCTCGATCAGGGAAAATCCGGGATGTTCGATCGCTTCCCGGACCATGTTTTGCGTTTCCTGCGTGTGGAAGGCCGTGGTTCTCGCCACAAAGGAGGCTCCGGCGCCCATGGCCAGATCGCAGATATTGAAATCAGGCTCTATGTTGCCGTAGGGGGCGGTGGTGGCGATGGCGTCGTGCGGCGTGGTCGGAGAGCATTGTCCGCCGGTCATCCCGTACATGTTATTGTTGATGAGGATCACGGTGAGGTCGATGTTCCGGCGCGCCGCGTGGATGAGATGGTTTCCGCCGATGGCTGTGCAGTCGCCGTCTCCGGTGATCACGATGACCTTGAGGTGCGGTTTGTGCAGTTTGACTCCGGTGGCATAAGCGATCGCGCGGCCGTGAAGGGTGTGCAGGGTGTTGAAATCGACGTAAACCGGCATGCGCGAGGAGCATCCTATTCCGGAGACCATGACGATATCGTCGCGCTGGATATCCATCCCGGCCAGGGCGCGGATGATCGAACCGAGCACGATGCCGTTGGAACATCCGGCGCACCAGACGTGCGGGAATTTCTTGTCGTGGCGCAGCCAGTCGTGAATGACGCGTTGTGGGATGTTGGCCATGATTACATTCCCTCCTTCATTTTTCTCAGGATCTCTGTGGGTGAGATGAGTTTTCCGTTCACTCGCTGGATCTTGATCAG
This sequence comes from Candidatus Cloacimonadota bacterium, assembly GCA_029565595.1. Lineage (GTDB taxonomy): Bacteria > Cloacimonadota > Cloacimonadia > Cloacimonadales > Cloacimonadaceae > Syntrophosphaera. Next base: position 16,330 of record JAKQNV010000096.1, on the reverse strand, counting down.
TTTGCTGTCGCTGCGGTCTTTGACCAGGCGTTGAATTTCGCGTACCAACTGGCCTTGGTTGAGTTCCGGGACCACGACCACATCCACGTCGCGCAGCATCTTGCGGACCGCGTCGTCTGGGAAGGGCCAGATCGTCAGCGGGCGGAGCAGGCCGACCGGAATGCCTTCCTGTCTGGCCATCGAGACGGCGGCCTTGGCGGCGCGGGCCACGATGCCGGCGGCGAAGATCGCTATCTTGGCGTCTTCCATTTTATAACTTTCGATCTGCACAAGGTCGCGGATGTTGTAGGTGATCTTCTTGCGCAGGCGTTCCATCATGTCGGCAGCCTCAGTGGCCTTGTTGGTTGGGAATCCCAGCTGGTCGTGCGTGAGGCCGGTCACGTTGTAACGGTAGCCTTCGCCGAAGCTGGCCAGCGGGGAAAGGTATTTTTGATTTTCGTCGTAATGCTTGTACCAGTGCGGCGGGACGGTGGGTTTGATGCGCGAGATCACGCGTACGTTCGCCATGTCCGGGAGCCTGACGGCTTCGCGCATGTGGCCCAAAACCTCGTCCAGCAACAGGATCACGCAGGTGCGGTATTTTTCGGAAAGGTTGATGGCGCGGATCGTGAGTTCGTAACACTCTTTCACGCTGTCCGGGTAAAGCACGATGGCGGGGCTGTCGCCGTGGCTGCCCCAACGCGCTTGTTGCATATCGCCTTGTGCGCAGCTGGTCGGCATTCCTGTAGAAGGCCCGACGCGCTGGACGTTGACGACCACGCAGGGCGTTTCGGTGATCTTGGCGTAGCCGATGCCTTCCTGCATCAGGGAAAATCCGGGGCCGGAAGTGGCCGTGAGGGCCTTTGCGCCGGCTAGAGAAGCGCCCGTGATGGCGCTGATACTGGCGATCTCGTCTTCCATTTGGACGAAGACGCCGCCACGTTTGGGCAGTTCGAGGGCCAGGATCTCGGCGATTTCGGTCGAAGGCGTGATCGGGTATCCGGCGAAGAAATTGCAGCCGGCGTCCAAAGCGCCGAAAGCGACGGCCTCGTTGCCTTGCATGAGGACCATTTTGCGTTCCCGTTTTTCCTGGAGTTCTTCCAGTTTGGTGGGCTGTTTTTCAGCCGGTTCGATTTTTGTGGTTTTGGCTTTTGTGGTTTTTTTGTTCATCAGCATGTCCTCAGCGGTCTTTGGCGCCGGTAATGGCGAAATCCGGGCAAAGCCGGTCGCAGGTTTCGCAATGGATGCATTTCTCGGGCGCCGCGACATAGGGCGAGCCATCGGCCTTGCGCCCCAGGCAGCCCGTCGGGCAGAAAGCGACGCAAATGCCGCATTTCTTGCACCAGTTGTAATATATCAACACCGGGGATTCGTCGTCGCCGGGAGCTTTGACTTCGGTGACTTCCACCTCCATCTTCTCCGGCGCGTCTTCCTCCCTGATGATCATGCCCATACGGTCTTTTTCGACTTTTTTAGGCATTTTTCCTCCAGGTTCTATTTTTATATTTGTTGTAGTCGGTCGGGATCGGTCTCAGTTCCGGTTGGCCAGCACCTTTTTGTAGAAGGAACCGAGGCGTTTGCAGCCTTCGCGGTTCTGTTCTTCGGATTCATAGGAGAAATTCAGGCGCATGGTGTTTTGGCCTTTGCCGTCGCAGAAGAAGGACGTTCCGGCCACGTAGGCGACGTTGGCTTCTTTGATGCAATCCAGCAGCAGGGCGTTGGTATCGATGCCCTCGGGGCCGTAAGCCATCAGGAACAGCCCGCCCTGGGGCTTGATCCAGGAAAATTCCTCGGGCATGAATTCCTGCAGCGAGTCCAGCATCACTTTCTGCTTGGCCTTGTACATGACGCGAATCTGCTGGATCTTGGGATCCAGGAGGCCTTTTTCGATATAGCGGGCGGCGATGCGTTGCGTGAAAGGCGGCGTGCAGAGGTCGGTGGCCTGTTTGGCGACGACGATCTTGTCCAGGATGTCCGGATGCCCGACCACCCAGCCGATGCGGAATCCGGGGCAGAAGATCTTGGAAAAAGTCCCCAGCAGCACGACCTGGCCGGTGCCGTCCAATTCGTAGATGGTGCGCTGGTCTTCGCCTTCGTAGCGCAATTCGCGGTAGGGGCTGTCCTCGAGGATGAGGATGTCGTATTTATGGGCGATGGCGATGATCTCTTTGCGGCGTTTTTCGCTCATGGTCATTCCGGCGGGATTCTGGAAATCCGGGATCACATAGATAAATTTCGGCTTTTTGCCGCGGGCGATCGCTTCCTTGATCTTTGCTTCCATGATCTCGGGATTTTCACCTTCCTCGTCCATCGGGATGCCTATCATTTCCGCGCCGTAGGAGTTGAAAGCGCTGATCCCGCCCAAGTAGGAAGGCAGGCCCATGATCACGGTGTCGCCGCGGTCGATGAAGATCTTCGCGATCAGATCCAAAGCCTGTTGCGAGGCGGTGGTTATGATCATGTTGTCGATGCTCATGTCCAGGCCGGCTTTCTTATAGCGTTCCACCATCAGGGTGCGCAGCAAAATGTCGCCTTCCGTCGTGCCGTATTGCAGGGCAAAGGCGGCTTCTTTGTCCATCACGTCGGCGATGATGTCTTTCAATTCTTCCGTGGGGAAGGTCGCCGGGGCGGGAAAGCCTCCGGAAAAGGATATCAGACCCGGCTGGCCGAGGAATTTCAGCAGCTCGCGGATGGCGGAGCGCTTCATTCCGCGGATGTTGGTGGCGAGAATGTTTTGCAGGTCGGTGATCATAATGATCCTCCATCTATCTTATTTTTGTTCATATACCAGCACTTTTTTGTTCGCCTTCCGCCATTCGCGGTAAGCGGACTTGATCTCCAGTTCCCACACGATGCGCTTGTCATTGTCCTCGAAGGTTACGATGTCGAGGTAAAAGGTGCGCTTGTTCTTACCCAGAAAGCTCTTTTTGGGAAATTCCACCACGATCTCGCCCTCGATGTTGAGGATGGTTATCTCGTTGAGAAAAACTCCGTCGGCGATCTCCATTACGGCGCGCGCTTCCACGCTGCCGGTCTGGACGTCGCGAAAATGTATGTTCATCTTAGCTCCAAAAACTTCATTACCACATACTGAAAATCAGATTCATTCGGTCAAGGTTTTTTTTCGCGCGCGCCGGTCAAGGATTTCCTTGCCGCGGGCATTGGAACCGCTCGCTGTTCAGATAATTCCGGAGAGGATCTCGCGGGCCGTCACCTCACCGAAAAACTCGCTTAAGGGCTGCTTTTCCAACTCCCGCAAAATGTCTTCCTCGCGGTGGGGAAGGCCGGTCAGCGTGGCTTCCAGATCCGCCGGGTCGCGGTCGCCGAAAAAGTCGCCGTAAATGCGCAGCGACGTGATCTTCCCCGCGTGGACGTCGGTGTGGAATTCGATCGTCCCGGCAGCGCAGCGGATCGCTTTAACGTGGTTGTAGCGCGGCGAACGGCCGAAGTTCCATTCCCAGGTTCCGTATTTGCTTTTGACCAGAGCTTCGATGCCGGCCAGATCTTTTTCCGAAAAGTTGTATTCCCGCGCCTCGGGATAAAGCAGCAGCACTTCTTTTCGCACCAGCGCGATGAATTCGTCCAGGGACATTGGTTCCTGCAGGTGCTCAGAAACGTTCGTAACCCTTTTGGCGACGGACTTCACGGCCTTGCCGGAAAACTTCAGCGGATTGGCGCGCAGGGCTTGCGCCAGGTCGCCGATCTTGGCAGAGAACAGGATCGTGCCGTGCTGTTGGACCTTGTCGCGATACACGGCGCGGGCGTTGCCTGAGAATTTCAGGCCCTCGATAGTGAGGTCGTTGCGGCCTTCCAGGCGGGCATCCACACCCAGGCCGCGCAAGGTTTCCAGCACCGGCGCGGTGTATTTGGCAAAGCCCCTTTCCTCGTCGGGGCCTCGGTTCATCAGGAAACTGAAATTGAGATTGCCCAGGTCGTGCCAGACCGTCCCGCCACCCGTGAGCCTTCGCACCACGGGGATCTGACGCTCTTTCACGTAGTCATAATTGATCTCGGCCAAGGTGTTCTGATGCCGGCCCACGATAAGCGACGGCGCGTTGACATAGAGCAGGAAAACATCCTCGGCGAAATTGTCCAGGATGTATTCCTCGCAGGCGATATTGAACGGCGCGTAGTGCTGGGGGCTGACGATCAGGAGCATTGGAGCCTGGGGATCAGATTTTTGCGATTTCCGCCAGTTCGGCTTTCACGAAATCCACCAGCTCGCGGATGCGTGCTTCGCTGAAATCGAATTCGATCCCCGCGGCTTTGTAGATCTCGTTCACCGGCCTGGTGTAGCCGAGATTGAGGAAATCCTGGTACTGCCGCAAGGCGCGAACTCTGTCGCGGCGGTAGTTCAGGTAGATGGAAAGCGCGCCCAGCTGCGCCATGCCGTATTCAATGTAGTAAAACGGCACTTCGAAGATGTGCAGCTGCATCAGCCAGCGCAGGTGTTTGAATTCTTCCAGCCCGCTCCAGTCGATATCGGAAGAAAAGCGCGCGCTGGTCTGCAAAAAGGCTTTTTTCCGCTCTTCAGCGTTATGCTCGGGATGCAGGTAAACCCAGTGCTGGAAAGCGTCGACGGTCATGCACCAGGGCAGGAAACTCAGCGTCCCTTCCAGCTGTTCCTTTTTCGCTTTTTTCAGGTCCGCGGCATCGGTGTAAAATTCGTCCCAACTGTCCATGCTGAGCAGTTCCATGCTCATCGAGGCCAGTTCCGCCACCTCGCTCGGCGTTTCGCAATACTGGGAAAGCGGGATGTCCTTCATCGCGGCGGCGTGCATCGCGTGGCCGGATTCGTGGAGCAGCGTGACCACATCGTTGTGTAATTTCACGTGGTTCATGAAAATGAAGGATGAGCCCAGGTTGCTGAGGCTGGAATTGTAGCCGCCGGGAGCCTTGCCTTTGCGGTTTTCCAGGTCGAGCAGCCCGGTGTTGTCCATCAATTGCAGCTGGCGGGCGTAGTTGGGATCGACCCGGTTAAGCGTTTTGGCGGATTTGGCGATGAATTCCTGCGTGGTCTCGAAGGGCTTTAACTTCCGGCCATCCAAATCCACGACGGTGTCCCAGGGCCGCAGTGTTTCCAATTTCAGCATCTGGCGGCGGTGCGAGTCCAGATCTTTCACAAAGGGTACCACGACCTTTTCCACCGCGTCGTGAAATGTGTAGAGATCTTCCGGAGTGTAGGAAAACCGGCCCATTTCCGCGTGCATGTAGTCGCGGTAGTTGGAAAATCCGGCGTTGGCGGCGATCTTGGTCCGGATGCCGCGCAGTTCGTCATAAAGTTCGTTCAGCTCCTTTTCCCGGGCGGCGAAACAGCCGACGCGCAGGCGCCAGGCGGCTTCGCGCTTGGTCCTGTCCGGGTCTTTTTGATACACGGAAAGTTGGGCGACGGTTTGTTCGCGGCCTTCGAATTCGGCGGTCATTTTACTCACGAAACCGCCGTATTTATTGGCCAGTTCGGATTCCTGGATCTTCAGAGGCACGTTTTCCTCGCGGAAAAGTTCGATGTCCCGCGCGATCATGCGGTTTAAATGGGCGTATTTTTCTTCGGACAGGGCGGCGCGGTGGGGGCTGGCGTAAAAGAGTTTTTTCAGCTCGAAGCTGAGGGGCTCGAGCGGCGCCACGACCTGGCTGTAATAATCATTGTAAGCCTGCTCGTAGCTCTCGTCGTCGGCGTGGACGGTCATCCGGATGTAGCGCCAGGTCATTTCGTCCGACACCGCGCGGCTCACGGAAGAGTATTTTTCCATCAGGGTGATCAGTTCGTCCGGGCTGGCCGGAGCGGGCTGCATCAGCGAATGTATGAAATTCTGCAAAGCCGCCAGGGAAGAGATGTCCAGGTCGGCGGGGAGATATTTGTAAGGTTGGGGGATCAATTTTTCGGTCATGGATCTATCCTTATTCGTCTTCATTTTCTTTCTGCTTGGCACTCGCCGCGTCCGGCGCAGCGGGTTTCACTTTTTTTCCCGCGCCGATATTGTCAATTGCCATTTTCGGCGCTGGCTGCGCGGAATATTGGAGTTTTGAACGTGCTTTACCCAGCATTTGGACACCGCTGCCATCTCTTTGCCCAATTTTTCGTTTTCTTCTCCGCCCTTATCCCAAAGCGTTAATCAAGTCTTAGTCAAGCCTTAATCAAGCGTTAATAATTAAGGCTTGATTAAGGCTTGACTAAGAAATGATAAAGGCTGTCAAACGAGGGCGGAACAAGTAACTCTATACGGGAGAGTCAGATGCGGTTTCAGTTTGAATATCTCAGAATAGGGTTTAGGATCAAAGCCTTGGAACGGAGGCGGGATCAGTATTTGACCAGGCGCCTTGTATAGGATCCCTTACCGTCAGACACCTTTAACAGGTAGATCCCGGCCGCAAGGGGCCTGCCGGAGTCGTCGCGGCCGTCCCAAACCAGAGCTGAACCTTCCTGAAATTTTCCAACTGCCGCGAGCTTGCGTACTTTCTGGCCGCGCAGATTGTAAATCGCGATGTCGCTGTCGGCGCTCTTGACATCTGTCAATTGGATTGACACCTTGTCTTGGAAGGGATTGGGATATATGGAGATAGCGGCATCGCTCAGAATTTCGTCCCGGCCCGGTGTGTAGCTGCGAATCCTGAGCCAGCCCGTATGGATACCGGCGGCTGGCGGATCAAACCAGAAATGATCAGTATTCACATAGGAAAACAACTGCCCGAAGAGAAAGACCTCAACGCTGTAATCCTGCGGCAAACGGCTGGATTCAAGATTCAGGCGCAAAGGCTGCAGGACGTTGACCTCAAGGGTGAAATTCCAGATCTTCTCGGTTTGATCGTAATCAGGATACAAGCCCTGGTATTCGCATTGCAGCTCATGCGTGATGCCGGTTTGGGGATCCAAACGCTGCAAAGCCAGGCGGTAAGGGGATTCCGGAAATTCCGGCGCCTTGGGAAGATCGCAAAGCTGGTCGAATCCCGTGCTGCTGAGATCGGAGGATCCCGCCTGCACGGAATCGCCGCTGTAAAAACCATCTGAAACGTTGAGGGTCACATTCCAATGATCCTCCCAGTTTATGGCTTCATCACCGTAAGACCAGGGATCGAAAACCGCGTACAACATCACGCTGCCCGCATAATACAAAAACGCGGACTGACCGGGCGGCAGAGCGTCCGCAAGCGTGAAACCGTCCGGACCGTAAAGCATGGCGCGCGGCAACAGCAGCAGCTCATCCACCATTTCCGTATAACTTTTTTGGATGCCGGGGCCAGTGAAATTGAGATTTTTCAGCTCGATCCACTGTGAAAACGGATTGGGGATCAGATTCCAACCCGGGTATATGGGCAAAGATTCCGTATGATTGGGCAGAACGGCTGGCAAGCTGAGCTGATAGGACTGCTGATGCCGGACCAGGTATCCGAGTCCGTAATACAGGTTCTGCGCGGGTTGCCAGGCCCCGGATCCGGTGAAACTCCAGGCAGCTGCAGTATCTCCGAGCAATTCCGCGACGCTTTGATCGAACCCGCCAGAGGGAAAACTCAACAGTGAATAGCCCGGCGGCCCCTGGTAAACCAGATTGGGGGGAATAAGGCTGAAACGCCGGCTGGAAGAGAAACTCAGGTCCGTTCCGTCAGAAAGGTTCAAAACGACGGCCAGCTGCGCGCCGCTGACGGGCATTGCCGGGACGAAGCTGAATTCCGTAAGCCGCGGAGGCAGGCCGGATGCGATCTGCAAAGTGTCCGGGACTCCGCGCAGATAAAGGTCCACGCTATCGACGCGGGGCTGGTTGATCACTTCCCACTGCAGATCCAGATTTTCGCCAAGATATTGATAAACATCGGCCGTCTGGGAGAATTGCACCCGCGGAGCTTGGCGGCCCCAATAAAGATCTAGGTAGCGCCAACCGTTGTTATTTGCGCCCAGCCAGACGTAGGGTCCCAAACGCAGGTCGTGCCAATGGTCGTTTTGCACGTCATAAAGCAGCAACTCGGCGCCTTCAAAAATCAGATTTGGATCCGGAGTCAGCGTCAAATATGAGGAAACGTAATCGCAACGGTAACGCAGATGCCAGCATTTGAAAGCACTCGCGGGATCGAAGACCGGCCGGATATCCTGGTAATAGATATAGGTTTCGCTGGCCAGGGTGGTGCCGATCTGTAGGGAGCCCGAGCTGGCTTGATTGCGTAGGTCATATTTGTCCGTGCCGTCGCTGGCCAGCGGACTTATGCCGATCCACAGCGTCTTGGTTGTGCCGTTCTGGGAGTTGCTGAGCACAAAGGGATATCTCCGGAAGGGGCTGGCGCGCTTAGTTTCCCAATGGAAAAGCTGTGTCCCGTCGGCAAATTCCGCGCTAAGCTGGTAGTCGTAAACAGTTCCGTTGGCAACCGTCGAATCCGTGAAAGCGTAGCTGCCAGCCTGATTGGGGAGCAGGCCGGGATTTTGATGCCAGGACGCAAGGCGGAAGTAGTTTGCGCCGTTTTCGCCGCGATAAATATTAAAACCTTGGAATTGGCTCAGATCGCTGTCGAAACTGAGGTTGATGACATTGTCCCCCTCTGCGGCTGAAAAATTCCCGGCGATCGTGGCTGTGTTCCAGATCTTGATCTCGTTGCTGGAGGGGCTGAAGTTTCCGTGCTTGTCCCGGGCCAGGATGCGGGCGTAAATGATCCTGTTTTCCACTGGCAGGTCCAGGGTGAAAGAATGTGCTTTTTGCCAGGCCAGGAGGGGATCGGTGACGCGGTCCAGGACCTGGGAAACTTCCTGTCCGTCCACCTCCCAGCGCAGATGCAGCTCATAGCTGTCAAAATCGTAGCTGTAGCTGCGGTCCCAAGCCAGATAGGCATAATTGGACTGCATATCAGTCAGGGTGAGGTTTTCCGGATTGGAGGGCCCGGTTCCGTCATCCAGGGCCAGCACGCTGTCCACGACCGCGTAGAGCGCGTCCAGCCAGGGCGTATAAAACTGGATGAAACGCGTGTAGCGCTGGGCCAGGTCCCAGGTCTGGGTTTCGGCGACGTAACCGAAAAACCAGCGCCAGGTGTCTTCGTTGCGCGAGTAGCATTTGGGAAGTTCATCCATTTCCACATGCAGGAAGGGCGAAAAGACATCATACAGGTTTTGCTGCTCCGTGTAGAGCATCTGCTGATTGAACTCCGCTCCCGGCAATTCCGTGTTTTCGGGGAGTTGTATTTCCTGCCCATTGTGCAGATAGGTCACCGGATTGGCGTAGTTGTAATTGACGCAGTAAAAATCGTCGATATCGACCTCGGAATGCGTTCCGATGCTGTTTTGCGGATGTACCACGTAAGGCGTGCGGTCGAGCAGGTCATTCCGGGCGCGGGAATTGTCGCGGACCGGCAGGGCCGGGAATTCCCTTCCGTAGCCGCTGGAAAGCATCACGTTGGGTTGGCCGGAATATTTGTTCCAGTCATAAGTGTGGATCTGCAGCGAAAGTTCGGTCCTTCCGGTGAGGCCGCGGATCTGGTCGCAGCAGTGTTGGTAGGCTACATTGAAGGGATGGTCCGGATTGCGCGAAGGATCGCTGAGCGACTGGTTGTTGCTGTTGTAGGGCGGAATGTAGGCCACTTCGCGGCCCGCTCCGGCGATCAGTAAAAACCGCGCGTCCAATTTCAGAAAAGACTCCAGGGCGAAAACCGGGCCGGGATAATCGTCGCAGGGGTGCACCTGGGTGACCACAATCGGGCGCGACGCGCTGGGATTGAAAATGTAGAGGCCCCAACCGTAGTCGAAACTGCCGGTCTCGTCGTCTGATGTGTCTATGGTGCCGTTGGGATCGACGTCATCATTGAGGAATTCCCTGAGCATATAAAACACTCGGCCGCTGTCCAGATCCTGGAATTGCACCACTTCGTAAGGGAAGCCATAACTTCGGATCTTGGCTTGCGCGGCATCCAGATCCAGGGCCAGAAAATCCGCGATCACGCCGTCCCAACTGAGCAGATCCTCGCTGCTGGGAACTCTGAAATCGCCGAAGTCGTCGTTTTGTTCCTCCCACGGCGCGTAAACGTTCAGCCAGGAAACCTGTCCCTCGGACACGTGCGATACCCAATTGTCGTAGGCGCAGCCTGGCTCCGTGCCATACAGGAAGCCGCGGATCGAGCCCACTTCCGTGGTCACGGCGTTCAGGCCAGAGGCCAAAAGGATAAAAATGGCCAGGCAAAGCGTCAGGCGCATCGCTGCATCCTGGCTCGGGTTTCCGGGGCTTGAATAGGTCGCATTTGGCAAGGATGGTTTCCCGCCGCGGTTTGTCAAGCACAATGTCGGGCAGAATTATCTTGACAGGCGCCTTCGGTTCTGGCTTGAAGAGAAAAAAGATGGGGGAGGAACGATGACCCACAAATGGATAAAGGCGCTCGAAGCCACTCAAACGGCGCTGCTGGCCACCTGTGAAAATCTCGAGCCGCGGCTGCGGCCGATGACGCTGATCTGCAAGGGCGGGAAGCTTTATTTCGCGACCGGGGCCACCGACACGAAAAGCACCCAGATCGCCGCCAATCCCAACGCGGAGTTTTGTTTGCTCTACCGCCAGGGCAAGTATTCCGGCTATCTGCGCGGCAGGGGGATCCTGCGTCAGGTCGAAGAAGTGGCGCGGAAAAAGGAGATCGCGGACTTCGCGACATTCATCTACGATTATTGGAAGGAAGCCTCTGATCCCGCCTACCGGCTCTTCGAACTGGAACTCAGGCAGCTGCGTTATCTCAAGCCCGGCGACATGTATGAGGAGGTGGCTGACCTGTAGGCGGTTCGAGTGACCTTCTGAAGGCTTCGGAGCTTCCCGCCGGCGTGGAGGGAGCGCTGTTTCCGTTTGCCAGTCCTGGTTTTTGGCTTAGTATTTCAATTTAGCAGACAAGCAATATTGAAACGGCAGATAGAACAAGGAGCGGAAATGGATTCCTTCAGTTTCTACAATCCCACCCGGATCCTATTCGGAGCGGGAGCGATAAGGCATTTGGGGCAGGAAATGAACAATGCCGGGGTGAAGAAATGCCTTCTGGTCGCGGGCGGAGGCTCGATCAAGACCAATGGCATCTACGAACAGGTGATCCAATCCCTAAAAACAAGTCAAATAGAGTGGACCGAAGCTTGGGGCGTGCAAGTCAATCCCACTCTGGATAAAGTTCGCGAAATGATTGCCCAGGCCCAAAAGGAAAAGGTCGATGCCGTGCTCGCGGTCGGCGGCGGCAGCGTGATCGACAGTTCCAAAGCTGTGGCGGCGGGCTTTTATCTGGACGACGTCTGGCAGGCGTTTTTGGGCAAGGCGGTCGTCAAGGAGGCACTGCCTTTGTTTGCGGTGCTGACCATTTCCGCCACGGGCAGCGAGATGAACGGCAACTCGGTGATCACCAATACCACAGAGCGGAGAAAGTGGTCCTTAAGGTCCCCGCTGCTTTACCCCAAGGTTTCTGTGATCGATCCCTCCGTGCAGTCCAGCCTGCCTTTCCAGCAGACCGTAAACGGGGCGCTGGACGCCATGGCGCATATTCTGGAATATTATTTCATGGACGACAAAGCCCTCGCCACGCTGGCGATGAACAGCGCCTTGTTGCGTACCATCATGGACATGACCGACCGTTTGCGGCAGGATCCGGCGGATTTCGTGGCGCGCGGAAACCTTGCCTGGAGTGCCACTTTGGCCTTGAACGGCATCAGCGGGATCGGGCTCAAAGGCGGCGACTGGGCCTGCCACGCGATCGAACACGCCTTTTCGGCGCTGTATCCGAAGATCGCGCACGGCGAAGGCCTGGGCGTGGTCTTTCCCGCCTGGATCGAATATGTCAGCGAGAAACAGCCCGAACGCTTTGTCCCCTGGGCCAAAAATGTCTGGGGCGCGGACAGCGTGTCCCACGCGCTGCGCCGTTTCCGGGACATGATCGCGAGCTGGGGTTCGGCCACCAATTTGCGCGATCTGGGCATCCGCGAAAGCGACCTCGCGACTTTGCGGGACATCATTCTGGACACCAGAGGCGTGGGCAAAATCGTCAAATTTTCTGCCGATGAGATCGACGCTCTGTTGATGCTGGCCTTCTAGCCCAAAAGTGAACCGTCTCCATCCGGCCGGGGAAAATCCTGCTTGACAAAAGATTGCCCGTGCTTTTTGGGGAATGACATTGCCGAATAAGGAATTAGCTAGGATGAAAGCAAAGAACCCCGTCAAAGAAAAGCTCAGGAAACCGGAGTATAAACAGCCGGCCTACACGATCACGCCCATTCCCGAGGGCAAGAAGTTCCGCCGCCGCAAACCCTGGCTGCAGGACTGGATCGAGGCGATCCTCTTCGCCTTCGTGGTGGCGATGATCATCCGCAACTACACTTTCCAGAACTTCATGATTCCCTCCCCTTCGATGGAAAAGACGCTGCTCACGGGCGATTACCTCGTCGCCAACAAGCTCAAGTATTATTTCAACGATCCCCAGCGCGAGGAGATCGTCACTTTCCGCTATCCCAAGATCGAGGCCGGAACGCCCGAGCATCCTGATTCCAAGTCCAATTTCATCAAGATCTTTCATCCCCTCTACATCAATAAATCCACCAGCTTTGCCAAATTCCCGCTCACTTTCATGCACATCACCTATTACGCCCGGAAGAACGTCGTGAAGCGCGTGATCGGGATGCCGGGCGACACGGTCGAACTGCGCGACAAGATCGTTTACATCAATGGCAGGCGCTTTGAACGGGGCTACGAATGTTACGATATTCCGATCCCCTCGCCGCCGGAATCGCCCGCGCAGATTATCCAAAGCCGCTTCACTGAGGGCCAGGACGACGGCTATATCTCCCACTACGACTGGTACGAGCCCTATCGCGTGGATGCCGATTCCACCGCTAAAGTCTATAACCGCGATTGGTTCGGCCCGATCAAAGTGCCCGAGGGTAAGTATTTCGTGATGGGCGACAACCGCGACGTCAGCGAAGACAGCCGCTACTGGGGATTTCTGGACAGAAGCGACATTACGGGAACGCCCTGGGTGATCTTCTTTTCCAAGGGCATCGAATACAACAAGCTGTTCGATACGCCCCACACCCGATGGAACAGGATCTTCCGCCTCGCGCGCTAGCCGTTTACCTGCACATCCCTTTTTGCCTGTCCCGCTGCGGCTATTGCAGTTTTTTCAGCCAGCCCTACTCAAAAAGCGCCCTGGACGCCTATCTACGGTTCCTGCATCGCGAGATCGATCTTTTCGCGGTACAGGATCCCGATCTGCTCAACGCCCGCACGATATATTTCGGAGGAGGAACACCCTCCCTGCTGGAGGCTGAAGACATCATCGCCCTCTGCCGGCGTTTCCGGATCACTTCCGGAGCCGAGATCACCCTGGAGATCAATCCCCTGCAGATCACCGAGCCCCATCTGGAAAAACTGCGCCAGACGCCTGTCAACAGGCTTTCCATCGGACTGCAAAGTATGGACGATTCCGAACTGGCATTGCTTGACCGCCGCCACCGCAGCGGCCAGATCCCGCCCAGAATCGCGCTCTGCCGCAGCTTCGGATATAACAACATTTCGCTGGATCTGATCTACGGCCTGCCAGGCTCGGATGTTTCAGGTTTGAAAGAGAACCTGCGGCGGTTCGTGACTCTGGAGCCGGAACACATTTCCGCATATCTTTTAACCCTGGAGGCGGACTCGGAACTTGCCAGGAAGATCGGAAGCGGTTTGGTGCCGCCTCTGCCCGATGAGGATGAGCAGGCGGCGCAATATGACGCACTTTGCGCCGGACTCCAAGCGGGGGGCTACGGGCATTACGAGATCTCCAATTTTTGCCGCCCCGGCAAGGCTTCCCGCCACAACCTCAGTTACTGGAAAAGCGAGCCCTATCTGGGTTTGGGCGCCTCGGCCTCGGGTTGGCTTCCTCCCTTTCGCTATACCGATCCAGCCGATCTGGATGCATATTACAAACAGCTGGACGCGGGGAAGATTTTGCCCGGCGCGGAAAAATGCTCCACAGAGCAGCAAAAGGCGGATTTTTTGATGATGGGCCTGCGCCTGGTCGCCGGTGTGGACAGGTATGAGTATCAAAGCCGCTTCGGGACTGACCTTTACGCGGAAAAGCAATCCAGGATAGATAAGTTGGTAAGTTTAGGTCTACTGGAGTCTGACCAAAACAGTTTGAGGCTTAGCCCCGAGGCGTTTTTCGTCTCCAATTCCGTGATCGGGGAATTGCTATGACCCTGGCTGAACTGCGCATTTTCCTAGCGGAACTGATCTGCGATACTGCGTTTGCCGGAAAATCTTTTTTTGCCGGAGGCTGCGTGCGCGACGAGCTGCTCCGGCCCGGTCAGGATGTCTTGGACGCGGATATCGCAGTGGAACTGGAAAACGGCGGCGTCCGGCTGGCGCGGACTTTGCAGAAGAAATTGAACACCGCCCCGCCCGAAGTACCGCGCGGCTTTGGCACCGCGAGCCTGGCCTGGCAAGGGATTCAATTGGATTTCGTAATGACCCGCAGCGAAACATACCCTCCCGGCAGCCGGCATCCGCGGGTAAAATTCGCCACCTTAGCCCAGGACTGCCAGCGCCGCGATTTCACGGTAAACGCACTCTACCAGGAAATTCTGCGCGGCACAACGAGCGATCCCTGCTGCCGCGGTTTTGCCGATCTGGAAGCCCGGTTGATCCGCTCTTTGCGCGAGCCCAATCTCTCTTTTCAAGAAGATCCTTTAAGAATGCTGCGCGCTCTGCGGTTCGCGGCCGTCCTGGATTTTCAGATCGAGCCATCTACTTACTCCGCTATCGGGCAAAACGCACCATTGACCGGTTCTCTGAGCCGCCGGCGTCTGGACGACGAACTGGCCCGGCTGCGTGAAAAATGCTCTCCCAAGGGCCTGGAGCGCTGGCGGGAAATGCTGGCGGAGACGGGCGTCGGGGTCTATCTGGAGCGGAAAGTCAAACTGCTTTAAAGGCTCTTGACACAGAGACATAGAGGCACAAAGAAGGATAAAAGGGAAAGAGGGCGAGTTTTCCTAAAACGACAATGCCACCCCCGGAGGGATGGCACTGTCTTGTCTAAATAGGTTTACTGTCTGATTTAGTGGGAGTTTCTGACCACGCGGAAGCCCAGGCGTTCGTTGCTGACCTTGGGTTCGCCCTTTTCCGGGCTGCCCCAGTTGCGGTAAGCGATACGGTTGGCATTGGCATCCTGGTCCCAGGAACCGCCGCGAATCACGTGGATGGTACCGGTTGCGGGTCCGTAGGGATCGGTGGCGGGGCTGGTGGTGTAATATTCTCCGCCGTACCAGTCCCAAACCCATTCCTGCACGTTGCCGGTCATGTCGTAGGCGCCGATTCCGTTGGCAGTTTTCAATCCGACGTCGTGGGTCATGGCATTGGAGTTTCCTTCATACCAGGCTACGTCGCCGATCGTATCGCTGCCCGAGTATGTGTAATTCGGGGTGTCGGCGGCACCGCGGGCCGCGTATTCCCATTCAGCTTCCGAGGGAAGCCTGTAACCGCTGGCGTTCCAGCTGCAGACCACGGCGTTCCAGGTCGCGTTATTCGTGGTGGGGATGGCGCCCCAGGCGGTGGGATTGGTCGAGCCGCCGATCGTGTAAACGGGCGTCAGGCCTTCCTGGATGCTGCGCTTGTTGCAATAAACGAGTGTGGAGTAGAAATTGACCTTTTCCACAGGACGGTTGTCGCCGGCAAAGTTTGAGGGAGTGGTACCCATGACAGCATACCATTCGGCTTGCGTAACTTCATGTTTTCCAATGTAGAAAGCGTTGCTGATGGTCACCTGGTGCTGCGGATGTTCATCCGAGTCGCCGATGTTGTTCGGGCTGCCCATGGTGAAAGTGCCAGCCGAAACGCGCGTCATGGCGTCGTAAATGTAGAAAACGGCTGTGGTGATGAAACTGTCGTCCATTCCGTCCTTCATGGCAACGGCCTTGACGGTGGCGTTGCTGGTCAAAGTGAAGGGTTGGGTGTAAGTGATTGCCGTGGCGGAAGAATCGGGGAAGGTTCCATCCAGGGTGTACTTGATTATGGCATCGGTTGTGGTGCAGTTGATCGTCACAAGTTGGGCGGCCGTGTAGGTTCCGCCGCCGGGATTGATGACGGGGGTTTCAACGGTATCCGGCTCTGTGGTCGTGTCGCACGAATACAGGATGGGAAGCGCTATCAGAAGTAGCAGCAGAAATCTCAGAGATTTCATTGATCCTCCAGTGTTATTATTATTAAAGCCATTAAACTGGCTTCTATGCTATAAGTCAAGTTTTTTCTGCTTTTCCTGCACGGAAAATGCCCGGCGTGGAAGTCCCTTGATATTTGGCTAATCAGATTTACCAGGCGTTCTTTGGTGCTAAGGGGTGCGGAGAGAGCTCTGGATTTTCCGGGGAGACCGATGTTTTCGCTTGACAGAATTCCGC
>JAKQNV010000090.1 GCA_029565595.1 Candidatus Cloacimonadota bacterium | reverse complement strand
AACGCGCCGCAGCCGTTTAGCGCATAAACGTTGAAGGCGATGGAAGTAACGTTTCCCGCTCCGCCTCCGTTCGCGGCAAATTCTCCGGCGGTGACCAGATATTGCTCGCGGGCGTTCTTATAGAAGCCACCGTAAACAGCGGGATAAGCAGTGCTGCTGTTGTACGTGGTCCCGGAGCCGATAATGACTTCCGTAGCCGTAAGCAATCCTGCAAATAGCAGCAGAACTGCCATAATTATCAATGATTTCTTCATAAACTTGTCTCCTCAAATGAGTTATCAGTTATGTGATTGAAGAAGTTGTTCTATAGGAGCCCTTGTGTCACTTGGTTTGGACGTGCCAGACCCGGTAGTGACTCCCGGTTTGATATCGATTTTGTCAGTTTGATACGGACGGACACAGCTCTCTCCGGCGCGCAGCAAGCGTGTTCATGTGCGATGAAGTTTGGGCGTACCTGGCGCCTTGGGGAAATGTGGTTGTCCGTGAGGGAAGACGGTTGTCGATTGAAATAGTGGGGAAAGAAAGGCTGGCGGGACACTTTCCTGCAGCCGGCTGTTTGCGAGCCGCGGAACAAATACTGATCGAATATGCGCAAGCTATGCTTCAATCAATACTCCTTACCCCGCCCGGGGTAGTTGAAAAAATCAAAATACGTTTTGCCAGGCTCTGTGGCTGGCAACGGATCACCATATGCTGGTATCACCATGAAAACTAACGGATTAACACCAACAACCAAAAAAGGTTTCCGCTTTTTCTGCATCATTTACAATCTCCATAAAGACGTCAAGCTAATTCTTACGCTCATCCATTATTGTCAGTTATTAAAGAAGGGCAGCGGGCGCTCCCCACATGGCCGATCAATCAGTGCCGGCAGCATTGAGATCCTGACCCCTGCAGGATTGCCGGCAGGAGCCGCCTCTGCCAAATTCCTTGGTAAAATAAGGCCGGGTGTTTGTGAGTTGTGTTTTCGCTTGACACATTTTTGAATATACAGAATAAGGTAAGATGGCATCTGATTATCCCTGCCTAAAAAACAGCTGCCTATGTGAATCTATAAAGGAATTTGTTAAGACTTAAGAATAAGGAGCAATGATGCGCAAGATCAATTTCTGGCTTCTCCTGCCGCTCTTTGTGCTGACAGCGTTCAGCATCGGAGCCACCGTCAGCGAATACTCGTTCGCTTCCACCCTGGGGTCTTTCACTGAGATCAGCGGCGGAACAGTCCTGGGAACGGCCGCCAACGACAATGAAAGTTTCAACGCGATCCCGCTGGGATTCACTTTCACCTACAATGGTGTGGATTACACTGAGGTCAGCATCCAGACCAATGGCTTCCTGGCCCTGGGACCGACCGTCGCGACCAGCAATACCGCGATCAGCGGAGCCACTGGCACGAACAATATCGTCGCCGCCCTCAACCGCGACATCAAGAGCCGTGACAACGGCGAACTGATGTATCTGCTGAGCGGAACGGCCCCGGACCGCGTGTTTACGGTGCAGTGGAAACACTACCGCCGCACCCCTACCAGCACGGCCAACGACGACTTTAGCTTCCAGATCCAACTCCGGGAAACCAGCAACCACATCAGCTTCGTTTATGGAGCCTTCACCACCGTCACCGCGGCGGCGGCAGCGACTGTGCAGGTTGGCCTGAGAGGCGATTCCAATGCCGATTTCAACAACCGCACAACTACGACGGACTGGTCCAACACTTCCGCCGGGACTGCCAACAACAACACCTGCACCCTGAGCGCCACCGTCTTTCCGGCCAGCGGCCTGACTTTCACGTTCACTCCGCCGGCAACCGGAGAACCTCCCCTGCCCGCGCAAACCCCGGTGCCTGCCGATGGGGCGAACAACGTCCTGATCAGCGCCCATCTCAGCTGGGTTTCCGGCGGCGGAACGGTTGACGGCTACAAAGTGTATCTGGGGACCGACAATCCGCCCACCAACATTGTGAACGGAACCATCCAGACGGAAACCACCTACGATCCCGCGGATTTTAGCTACAGCACCATTTATTTTTGGAAAATAGTGCCTTTCAACAGCTACGGGGACGCGCTGAACTGCCCGGTCTGGAGCTTCACGACAATGGCGGATCCAACCGTCACGACGTTCCCCTACAACCAGAATTTTGACTCTTTGACTCCTCCTGCCCTGCCATTGGGCTGGACGACCATCAACGCCAACAACGACGGCTACGTCTGGGAAACCTACGCCGGCAACTACCAGTCTGCGCCCAACTGCGTCCGCATGCGCTACAATTCGAACATCGCCATGGACGACTGGCTGGTCATGCCGCCCCTGCAGCTGACCCAAAACACCTATTATAAGGTAAGATTCTACTACCGTGCGACCAGCGTCGATTTCCCCGAAAAACTGGCCCTCTTCTGGGGAACGGCGGCCACTCCCGATGGCATGAACAACCAGATCTTCGTGAACGCTAACATCACCAATGTTACCTACACGGCGGCGGAAGCGATCATGCAGGCGCCGGCGGCGGGAGTTTATTACTTCGGTTTCAAGGGCTACAGCGACGCCGATATGTTCTATCTCTATTTGGACACCGTATCCGTCAACGTCTGGGTGGAAGTGCTCAATCCGCCCACCAACCTGACCGCGACGGTGAACGGCCATGACGTCCATCTGGCCTGGACGGCCCCTGTCGAATCCCGTGCGCTGCTGGGCTACAAGGTTTACCGCAACAGCGCTTTGCTCACCACCATTAACGATCCCAGCGCCCTCAGCTACGACGACATCAACCTCGTTTCCGGGCTTTACAGCTACGGCGTCTCGGCATATTACACATCCGGAGAGTCGGCGCAGGCCGGCCCTGTCCTGGCCGACGTCGATCCCGTCATCCCGCCGCCGTTGAACCTCACGGCCACGACTTTCGAACGCAATATCACCCTAAACTGGCAAAATCCGGAAGGCAACTGGATCACCTGGTGCAACATGAATCTGGGAAATTCCATCGGCACAGGCTCGTCAAACGTCTTTGACGTGGCGCACCGCTGGCCGCAGGAAGATCTGGTCTCCTACGCGGGACGCTCTATTTCCCGGATTGAATTCGTGCCCGTTTACAGCAACTGCGTTTACACGCTCAAAGTCTGGACCGGCGGATCGGCCACCAATCCCGGCACCCTGGTGCATTCGCAGGTGGTGAACAATCCCGTGATGAACGAATGGAACACCGTGATCCTGAATGCGCAGATACCTATCCCGACCACCGGGGATCTCTATTACGGCTACGAAGTCAACACCCAGGGCGGTTATCCGGCCGGCTGCGACAACGGCCCAGCCATCGAGGGAAAAGGCAACATGATGTATTTCCAAGGTGTTTGGCAAACACTCACGCAGGTCGAGCCAACCTTCACCTATAACTGGAACATCAGGGCTTTCGCGCAGTTCGCGCCTACCCCCGCCCCTGAACCGACTCCGATTCCCGAGCTGCATGAGTATCCCCTTGTGTCGGATCCCCTGGTGCTCGGTCATTTCATTCCGAATGAAGACAACCGCGTGGTTTCGGGCTATAAAGTGTACCGGGACGGCATCTTGTTGGCCGCCCTTAACGACGAGGAAGCAATTAGTTACACCGATGCCGGCCTGCCCAATGCGACTTACGTGTATAATGTGACTTCCGTTGCCGCGACCGGCGAGTCTGTTCCCTCAACGGTAGAAGTGGAGTTGAATTTCCAGCTGGCCTACGAGTTCTTTGCCGACGGCTTTGAGGATTATCCCGATTTTGCCACAGCGTTTTCGCCTTGGACACTCAGGGACCAAGACCACTCAACGACGAACGGGATAACGGGGATCGATTTCCCGGGTTCCGGAACCGCGATGTCCTACCTGGTCTACAATCCTGCGACGACGACTCCGCCCGACACTGTGGTCTCGCCCCATGGTGGAGCGAAATTGGCGGCCTGTCTCTCGGCCACGACCGCGCCTAACAACGACTGGCTTGTCACTCCCAGACTGCAATTGGGAACCAACAGCTCCATCAAATTCTTTGCCCGGTCGCGTACCGCTTCCCCAAGTTTGGCCAGATTCCGCGTCGGCGTCAGCACCTTGCCGACGGTCATCGTGCAAGGTTTCACCTTCATCAGCGAAGGCGACTACGTCGAAGCGCCTGACCAATGGCACGAATATTGGTATGATCTGGACGCCTATGACGGACAGCTGGTTTTCGTCGCGATCCGCTGCGTGTCCGAAGGCGGAGCGGCATTCCTCGTGGACGATGTGTCATTGCACTCCGACGGCGGCAGCGTTGGCAACGACGATACCACAGCCTCTGCCCTGCAAAACGCGCTTCTGGGAAATTTCCCCAATCCCTTCAATCCGGATACTACAATCCGGTTTAGCACAGAAGCCAAAGGCCCCGTCACGATCGATATCTTCAACATCAAAGGCCAACTGGTGAAACGCCTGGTCAATGAGATCAAAGCCGCCGGCACCCATACCGCGGTTTTCAACGGCACCGACAACAACGGCGATCCTGTAGCCAGCGGCATTTATTATTATAAAATGACTGCCGGGAAATACAGCTCCACCCGCAAAATGATCCTGATGAAATAACTAATCCGATAACGATACGTTACATCGCCCGTGACCGGCCTGCTCCGGTCACGGGTTTTTTATTTTGGCTCACTTTCAAACAAAGTTGGTAAGTGCCAACAAGAGGCTGATTTTTGATTGGGGGAACTAAGCTGCGGAGGGCGCGGCATAGCTATAGCGGTGGGTGCGCAGCGACGCAGGAGCGGAGCCCCCCGTGATAGCAGGATTTTTCCCTATGGATAACTTCCTCCCCCTGTCTGCAGATAACGCCCTTGCGTTTTCGGAAGACAGGGGAAGGTCAAAAATAATCCTTAGTGTCTGCAGGTTCGGGGGGCTTGCTCCACGCCCCACAAACTCGCTCCGCTCCTTTGCAAGGACCCCGTTTTGCTGCGCACCCGCCGCTATGATCTGTCGCCCCGCCTGGGCCGACCCACTCAATATGAAAAAGAGCCTTTATTTTTTCCGGTTTTTTTGCTCTAGCTACATCCAAATCTCTCCGCCCTTTCTCCCCTCCCCATAGCCTCCGCATAGCTTCCCGTACACTTCCCGCCAAAGCGGCGGGAAGTCGGCGGCCAGATTACGGCAGGCAGGGCAGCGGGCTCTGAGGGATTTGAAACGGATTTTTGCTGGCATACATCAATCTGCGCACCTGCCCAGTCTTGTATCCCAGCGAGGAACAATACTATACTTCAGGATCGGTGTTTGACCTTGATCCAGGGAACTGTTTTTTGGGCAACCTTTCAAATCCAGTTGGTGATGTGATGAACATAAATTGGATCAGCCCGGAGTTCTTGACCCGCATTGATAAAAAGCGTGCCATTTTTGCTGCCGCTGTCATCGCTCCCGCGTCACTCCGCCCCAGCCAAGCTGTAAAGCTGATCACTTCAACTGAATGGATCTTCCCTCACCTTAGTTTCGCAAAGCATAAAGAAAAGCCCCTGCCTAACGGCAGGGGCTCTATCATGGCCACAGCGTTTCCGCTGTGAGGTTTATCCGTTAATCGGATCTGTGCCGCGTCTTACTTTTCCTTGAAGACAGACGGCCGGACCGTGATCTCGGGGGCGCTCAGCCTGGAGAAAGGCATGCCAATGACCGAGCCGCGCGTCGGAACTTCAGTATCGGCTGTCACTTTGAAGAATTCCATGGCCTCGGTGCCGGTGTAGGTGTAGGTTAAACCGGTCGTATTGCCAAGCAAGCCCCAAGGATCGGCCGCGTAGGGATCGGTGGAACCGTACACGTTGTAGGAAGCTGCGCCGGCCACGGCATCCCAGCTAAGCTGAGGATTGCCGCCAACCAGAGCGATGCTGATCTCGGGGGCTTCGACTCCAGTCGAGACCGACTGTACATAGGCGCCAATGCACCATTCGCCAGTGCTGGAGGAAGTGTATATTCCGCCGCCGGTGACCATCAGGTACAATGTTGTGTAATTGTAGGTCGGATCATATTGGAAATAGCAGCCGAGAGGCATATCTTCGTAGCTGATCCAGAAATACGGGGAGGTGATCTGGATGTTCAGCGCGGAAAGATCTGTTTCCAAACGCGTCCGATGCACGAAAGTAACCGGAATGGGCGTTATCATGTCGGTCAGGTTGCCCTCCAGGTCTTCCGCATAGATATGCAGATTCGCCACTGTGTTGGGATTGCCGGTGTTGTTGTTGTGCACCGCGCCGTCCACTGCCAGCAATTTCAGGGCTTCGCCGGTTCCATACAACGGATTAACGTAATAGATCATCGGACCCCAGACATAGGTCGGGAAACCGGTGAAAGACAAGGGGGTGTTGTCGTCGTACTGGATCCAGACCGGATCGTTGACCTGGAAGCTGTAGTTGATGGTGGTCACAGCGTTGCTCAGGTTGTCAGAGGCTTCGATCTTGTAGGTGACCGTGGTTCCCAAAGCTTGAGCGGGAATGTCCGCGCTGTAGGCAGGAGCGGTGCCAGGGGTCATCGCGCTCGCAGCGCTCCAATTGGTGCCGCCGTCGATCGAATAATAGAGATTCACGTAACTGAGGGGATTGTTGAAGACGAGGTCGTCCTGCACGTCCGCGTTCACCGTGTATGGCGCATCGTCAAAC
>JAKQNV010000051.1 GCA_029565595.1 Candidatus Cloacimonadota bacterium | reverse complement strand
ATATATAAAAAAACACTTATGGAGCATAAAATGAAGATACTAGTCCTGTTCTATTCGACCTACGGACACATCCACGCGCTGGCGGAGGCTGTTGCGGAAGGAGCAAATAGCGTTCCCGGGGCTGAAGTTGTGGTAAAGCGCGTGCCGGAAACCCTGCCGGATGAGATATTGGTTAAGATGGGCGCGCAGGAAGCCCAGAAAGCGTTCGCGCACATTCCTATCGCCACGCCCCAGGAACTGGCGGAATATGATGCGATCATCTTTGGCGCGCCGACCCGCTTCGGGATGATGGCGGCACAGATGAAAGCGTTTCTGGACGCCACCGGAGGCCTGTGGGCGAAGCAATCCCTCAAAGGGAAGGTAGGGTCGGCGTTCACCAGCACGGGCACCCAACACGGGGGCCAGGAAGCCACGGTCCTTGGTTTCCATACGGTTCTCCTGCACCACGGCATGCTGATCGCGGGCTTGCCCTACTCCTTCGCCGGACAGTCCCGGATGGACGAGATCACCGGCGGTTCGCCCTACGGCGCTTCCACCATCGCGGGGGGCGACGGCAGCCGCATGCCTTCGGAAAACGAACTTGAGGGAGCGCGCTATCAGGGGCGCTATGTGGCGGAGATCGCCGATAAGCTCAGCCGTTGATAAGAGTTGACACAATACGCGGCTCCTTATTTCCTGACCCGAAATAAGGAGCCTGTTTTTATGCGCTTGTTTCCGATCCTGACCGTCTTATTCCTGCTTTTCGGCACGCTTGCCGCTGATTCGCTTGCCCCGCTCACTCCGGCGGAAACCGGGCAACTAGTACAAATGCTCGAACATGCCGGGTTCGACAGCCTGTCCTTCAATTTTGAAAAAGACTGGGACTTGAGCACCAAATACAAGCTGGATTGGCAGTTACGCCAGCTTCAGCAGCCCTGGCAAGCCTTGGAGGATCTGGCGGAACTTCGCAGGGTCTGCGCTCCCGGGGGTGATGGCCATAGCGTCGCGCCGAATCTGTTGAAGGCTTTGGGTTGCATCGCGGGGAACCTGGATCCCGCGGAGTTTTCCCAAGCCT
The DNA here is from genome assembly GCA_029565595.1 of Candidatus Cloacimonadota bacterium. Classification (GTDB taxonomy): domain Bacteria; phylum Cloacimonadota; class Cloacimonadia; order Cloacimonadales; family Cloacimonadaceae; genus Syntrophosphaera. The sequence goes on along the minus strand of JAKQNV010000051.1, from coordinate 3,214 downwards.
ACGAAATTAACCGCAAGCTCTATGATCGTAGTTTTGGCTTCAACATCAACCGTCCGGAGGACATACCAGCCTGGTTTGAAGGCCATCTGGCGGAGTTGGAACCAGGCCTCGAAGAATCATTTGCCGCTCTGGACCCCAAGGAGCGCGAGCGCGTGCTCTCATTCTGGCTCTGGCAGTTCATCGAATCGGAAGACACGGATAAATACGCAGACTTCTATTCCCGCAAGGGATTGCCGCCATATGGGGACCTGGATGCAGAGTCGGTGCGAAACAGCCTGGGCAAGATCGATGCCGCGCGGCTCCTGGAAACGGGTATCAGATTTCTCGCCCTGGGCGACGTTCTCGCGGAGAAAAGCGCGTCTCTGGAATTCTGCCAGACCAAACCGCTGGTTCGTAAAACAACCTATGGCCTGATGGTGATAGGCACGCGGGCTAACGATGTTTATGACAGCAAAGCCTTTTCCGGCAAACCTGTCTGCCTGTTGCTGGAGCCGGGAGGCAACGACGTCTACGCGGCGGACATTTCCGCCTGGAATGGGCATGGGTTCTCGCTGGCCATCGATCTGGAGGGGGATGACGTTTATCGTTCCGCTGAGCCGGCAGGTATGTTTTGCGGAGCGTTCGGGCTTGCTTTTTCCTACGACCTGAAGGGAGACGACCTCTATCAGACGGATGACTTCTCGTTCGCGTCCTGCGCTGGCCTGAGTTTGCATCAGGACTCATCCGGCGACGATATCTACCGCTCCGGGCTGTTTTCCCAGGCGGCTGCTTTCTTCGGAGTGGCGGCAATGATTGATGGCGAAGGCAACGATTCCTACTCAGCCACAGCTTCCGCGCAGGCGATCGGGGGAACCCGCGGCGCGGGAGCGCTGCTCGACCTCGCAGGTTCGGACAACTATCTCATCGGAGGCAAGTACTTTCACGAACCGCTGATGCCGCTGGACTATATCACCCTCGGACAGGGGATGGGCTTGGGTTTGCGCCCGGACCTGGCGGGAGGTCTTGGCCTTCTGTATGATCGCAGCGGAAACGACCGCTATCTGGGCGGGGTTTACGCGCAGGGATCGGGATATTGGTTTGCCACCGGGGCATTGATCGACGAATCCGGCAACGACGTTTACAACACGGTCTATTATCCGCAGGGATCTGGTATCCATCTGGCAAACGGGTTGCTATTCGACGGCGCGGGGGACGACGCATATTATAGCCGCAACGGCCCGGGACAGGGCGCGGCGCACGATTGGGGCACTGCCTGGTTCATCGACGGAGCAGGGAACGACGCCTATTCAATTCCCGGCGGCAATGGGCTGGCTTTGACCAATTCGGTCGCGGTGTTTGTGGATAAAAGCGGCGATGATCGCTATGAGCGGAAAGAAGTCCAGAACTACGGTTCGGCGAATTTCAGCCGCAGTACCGGAGGATTGGGCCTGTTTCTGGACGCCGGGGGTAAAGACGTCTATCCGGACACCCTGCAGGCCAACGATAAGACTTGGCAAAGAGGAACTTACGGCATTGGCAGGGATGTGGAAATGAACACCGTGGCAAAGACAGAGATCGAAGAACTTGCCGCCGCTGCGGCTTTGCCAGACAGCACGGACAGCATCGAGGATATTTTCGCGGCCGCCTCGGAATGGGAGGTGGGGTCTGCGGTCCAGCGGGTGCGTGCTGCCAGGGCCATCCTTGTTGCCCGGGCAAAGGAAGCAATTCCCTATGTCATAAAACACAAGATCGGCACGGATTCAGGGCTGGAATACAGGGCTTTGGAGGAATTGGTAAAGACCTCACCGGATTTTGCCGGAGAGCTCCGTCCCTTGATCTTGGGATCCGACAGCCTTGCGGCAAAGAACGCGATGAGCTTGCTGGCGGGAGTGGGCGATAGCCTGCTGGTGGATTATGTGGAGCGCCTGATGGAGCAAAGCAAGTATGAAACTGCTTGCCTGTCCGTGCTGTCAGGGGTGAACACCCCCCGCGCGGTGGAACTTTTAAGAGGCTATAAAGATCATCCCAGCGAGCGATTCCGCTATATCACCGCGCGCTCATTGCTGCAGAACAGAAACCCCGCCGCGAGGGAAATGCTTATGTTGATGAGTTCCGATCCCTCGTTTCTGGTGCAAGCGCTATTGCGCAATATGCCAACGGAGGCACAGCCGTGAGCGATGAGAAAAGTCTGTTTATACAGTTTCTCAACGATTTGGGGCTGGCTGACCAGGAAGCTGCGCTGCATCATTTTGAACGCTATCTGGACCTGCTGATGGAAATGAACAAGCGGTTGAACCTCTTTTCCCGATCCACTCAGGAGGGGGAACTCTGGACCAAGCATTTCCTTGACAGCCTTCTGCCTCTGAAATGTCTTGACTTCTCTGGAAAAAAAGTTCTGGATTTCGGTTCGGGTGGAGGTTTGCCGGGAATTCCCGTCAAGCTTGCCGTTCCCGCGTGCCGGATGACGCTGTTGGACGCTACCCGCAAGAAGACGGTTGCCTTGGAAGAAATGGTTGCCGCGCTTGAACTTGAAGGTTGCGATGCTGTGTGCGGACGCCTTGAGGAATTGCGCTGGAGCCCAGGGAGTTTCGATCTGGTGCTTTGCCGCGCGGTGAGAATGGAAGAACGGTATCTCAGACCGCTGCACGCAATGCTCAAACCCGGGGGCAAGGTCCTCTTTTACAAAGCCAAAGAACTGGAAGACATCGCTCCGCTGGACCCCAAGCTGCTGATCGGGATGGACTTCGCATACGGCCACCGCGCCATCCATTGCCTGGAAAGGGAGCAGTTAAAACACTGACAGGATAGTATAAGATTATATGGCAAGAGTAATAACGATCGTAAACCAAAAAGGCGGCGTCGGTAAGACAACCACGGTATAAGTTCTCACCCAAATCTTCAAATCAGTATCACATGTCACAGTGGTCGTATGGGTTTATGAGGCAGAGAGATAGATAAGACTGGCTTTGGATTGTGTCACAGTGGTCTTTGGACGGTTTTGGACGTTTCGATATCACGATTCTTTCAAATATACGCTGATATCGGACTGCTTTCGGATAATCAGATTATTAGGAGAGCTCATCAGATTTGTTAAGGCTTTTATTGTCACAGTGGTGGGTGGTGTGGGAGAACTGGATAAAGTCTGAAATCGGTCTAAAGCGCTTTGGGAAAAGTCTTTATGCTATTTGTTTATGGTCTTTGAGCAGGGGTTTGCTTCAATGGTTATTTTGCTTCT